>JAUVGH010000058.1 GCA_030593885.1 Methanomassiliicoccales archaeon | reverse complement strand
CTCCTTTTCAGAAAATGGCATGTGATATTAAATATATTTCGGAGAGATCTGAGACACACGAAAAACCGGTGTGAGTCTCGCTAAAACGCCACATTCACATTGTGAGACTGGCACGTAATGTGGGACCCGGGATGCTTTGCTTCTCAACATAACTTCCAAACATGTTCGGAACCGCAGTTCCATCGAGACAACCTCAAGATGGATCCGCAATTGACGAGGAAAAGGAAGTGGGCACAGCCGCGGAAAGAGTGCTGTGGCGCCCAGATCAATTCATGCGGTCGACGGAACCCACGTCGAAAACAAAGGGCCCTGGGAAAAGTACATGTGCTCGGATATCGTTCGATTATGTGTCCCGAGTAAGGGGACGCGCTGAATCGCCGAGGCAGAAGAAAGCCGAGTCATGTCCCGAACAAGGAGGGTGACTGGAATGACAAGAAGTATCCCTACCGAGAAGATTGTTCCACTCGCGGTGTTGTTCGTGCTCATCGCAGTGGGCCTGGTGGGCTGGTTTGTTGTCAGATATCCCGCGACGAGCGGTTACGTTTCCTATGATACAGACCTTCCTCTCGATTTCGACCTTTCGGATGCCGAACAGGCACTGGTAAGCCAGGGCTATTCAGTCGAGGCAGATTACGCGCCCGAATTCCATCAAGATCCTTATTTGCAAGCCGCAGGCTCGTCACGCGGCGATGCTGTCACTACTATGTACATCTCCGTTGAACACAACAACAATGTCCACATACACGCTTCCAGAGTGATCTACGTTCTTCCGTACGAGGTTGTTCAGGATTTGCACGGACTCGGAAGAGAGCAACAAGGACTGGCTGAAGAAGACGTAAGAGAAGTGCTTGATGTCCTTGGCTTGCCTTCCACTGGCACGTTCACGTTCATAGACGATATTGACAGCTTGGACTACTTCATACCGACTACGGTATTCTACGTCTTGCTGTTTCTGCATCTTCCCGCGGTCATAATCTTGGCTGTGGTGGTAATCGCATCAAAGGAGAAGGAGCGAATGCCTCACGTACAAACTGAGCTTTCGCCACGCTTACGAGTTTGATTGGACAAAAGGCATCAGTAGGAGCCTTCGTTGTGTTGTCCAGGTTCTCCTGTCGGGGATGTCATGATCTAGGACACTTGATCCTATGATACCTGGGGCCAGCCTTTGGCCATGGTGTTATGTCATGTTTCAATATTATGTACGACACTTCCCTCACTAGTAATACTGGCTCGGGTTCGAGTCAATCTGAGTTGCAGATGAAACGCGAGCATCGCTGATTCCAAACGTATGGTTTGAGAGACGAGCGCGAAGCAGTGGCATTTCACAAAAGGGTGTACTGATGAGCTTAACTACACAGGACCACATTTCTTCTTTGTGAAGCTCAGCGGGCTACTTGAGAGTAGACTGAACATAATGTTCCTCATTCTGGGCCTCAGTGCCCTGATGCTTCTTCTTGATTTCTTCAACCCATTGATGAACTTCTACAAGAGCTGGAACCTTCACTACTTGATCAACCATCTTGGTGAGTTCCTGGCGGTTTTCGCCCCCGCATTCTTCATTCTTGGGTTCCTTGTTGGGTACGATGAGTCCATGAAACTCTTCATGTGGTGTCTCGCTGTACCAGTTCTGCATTATGTGCTGAAGGGGATGCTCTTTCTGTATTTCATAAGTCAAGACCCAAATCTTCCTCATGTCATAGGAGCTTGGTTTGGTGGGTACATTGTTGACTGGAGGGACTTCGCTTTTGTTTACGCTGCAAGCGGCTACATGTATGTGTGGTCGATTGGAGCCATCTGCATTCTATTCATGATTCTTGGTCTCTTTGTCAGCTACTTCTTCGGGGGAGGCGTCCGAAGCTCTGCAATCAAAGCAGAAAAATGGGTCCGGAGTCTGCCAAAGAGGTGATAACAATTCGAATCTGCAATGTCATATGGAGGATGAGTGAAAAAACCCCATCATATATCGACCCATCCCTGATGATTCTTCATCCGACCGTCAATGGTCCTCCTCCTTCTTGCGCATCATTGCGACAATCTTCTTCATTTCGAATCCGATTGGTCTGAGCACATAGACAGCGAATGTCATGAACGTCACCGAAAAAGCCCACACGGTTACCACAAACAGCGGAAAGCTACCGAAGTAGAACAAGCTGAAACCCTTCCAGTCCTGCAGCCACCAGCCGATCTCGGAGCCCATGGTCCCCAGAAGATTCGGATCCGTGGATATGAGGTACAGCAGCAGGACGCCCTTCAGGAGATAGTGTATGATCGGTATCCAAAGACAGGCGAAGAACAGCCTGAAGGTGTCCTCCCTGTCCACCTTGTAGCCTAGGGCGATGTATGCAGGTGCCGATGGTGCCAAGAACGGGAAGAAGTGGGCCATCACGTATGCGATGTTCCAGGTCTTCAGGAACTCGGTGAGCGGGTTCAGGATGTCCAGAAGCAGCATCAGTCCGCCCAGGCACAGGAGGAAGATTGCCGTGTAACTTCTTCTCTCCATTATGTCGTACAGGTCCATCTGGAGCCTCCACCACAGTCTCTCGCGACTGGCATCCCTGTACATTCTGTGAAGTGCCTTTGCTATCTAAACAGATTGGTACACGTCTTTGTGAGTTCGGCCAGACTTCCAAGTGACCCGGCACCTTTCACCCCTTCTTCCCATGTAGCCAGTGTTCCTCTATTCTGCCTTACAGCATTGAATGCACGACCGGGGGCTATTGAACTCAAAGCGGGATCAAGAGCAGGAAGAGAGAGCGCAACTACAGTCAGGTGATAATCGAAGAAGTTTTATGTCTTCAACCAATCTCTCAATTGAATGAAAAGGAATCATCAAGAAATTGCTCTGCTAGCAGGTCTACCTTCAGAGAACTCGGTGTTGAATCCGATCGATCTAATAGAGTATGGCAAAGGGGTTCACGGGAGAGAAGGCCCCAAGATACCCCCGTACTGCGTGCTCGCATTCTTCAAGGAGATGTACGAACATGTGGAGAAGACCTTCGATCCAGAGGTGATACACTACTTCTCTGAGAAGAACCCGATGTTCAATCCCATCCATGTTTTCGATTATGAGGGTGTTGACATCGCATTTGTCTTCCCAGGCATAGCCAGTCCACACGCCGCGTCGATTCTAGAATTCATGATCGCCTTCGGGGGCGAGTATTTCATATCCATTGGCGGTTCAGGAACCCTTTCGAAGGATATCAAAAGAGGGGACATCATACTCCCCATCAAGGCCATAAGGGACGAGGGAACTTCCTTTCACTATCAAGAGCCCAGCAGATACTCCTATCCCAGCGATCTGATGCTAGAGTACATAAGGAAGTCTCTGGAAGAGAACAATGTTCCATTTCGTGAGGGCGGAACGTGGACCACGGACGCCTTCTTCCGGGAAACTATTGAGAAGGTAGAGGAATTCCACAGAGAAGGATGTTTGACCGTTGAAATGGAGGCCTCTGCGTTGTTCTCTGTCGCCAAGTACCGAAACAAGCATCTAGGAGGACTGTTCACTGCGGGTGATTGTGTGGCGGGGCCAAAATGGGATTCACGAAGGGAGAGAGGAGATAAGGAGACCGTTCAACGAAACAAGGTTCAACTCCTCGGCCTTGCCCTTGATGCACTTCACCTTCTCAACTCAGAACTGGGGAAGGGAGAGAGCCCCTGAATGGCTAGAGTTCTCCTCAGATCATTAGACTCCATGTGACCTTTCGCCAAAAGAATTTCATGGGTGGGAAGAAGAAAAGACTAGGGCCCATCTACGAGCCCAATTGCACAAGGGATTTCAGACCCATCCTTCTCAACCACCTCCAACTGGGCATAACACGATACATGGAGTTCCACAGCCCTTCCCCAGAATCTTCCTTCTGTCCTTGCATTTCCTTCTGTTGAAAGAATCATCGTCTATGGCTCCAACTGGGCATTCACGGAGACATGCATCACAATCCGAACACAGTTCTTTCTCCAAGGGCCCGTCACGAGGTACGTATGAATTCGTGAGCACGACACCAATCATGATACTCGGCCCCAGTCTCGGATGTATCACACATGTGCTCTTTCCGACAGTTCCCAGACCCGCCAGCACAGCGATCTGTCTGAACGAGACTTTTCCCATCAAATCGTCAGTTAGCCGTTCATCAATGATCCCGAGACAATAGATTCCATGTCTCCTGAGGATGACGGCAACCTTATCATTTGTCTTCTTCAGGAAGTTGTTGAGGCTCACTACATACCATTTCCCATACTTTTGGATCACATCGTCCGTCTCGGCTACGTAGACGACCGCAGTTCCTGCATCATTCAGATACTCGAATGGCGTACTGCCTCCGGGGACTTTTGAGTATTGTGACAAATCGGCGAAACCGACATCTCTCACCAGTCCTACTTCCAGAATCTCGTTCCTGATTGTTTCTTTGACCTTGATATCAACAGGTTCTCTGTTTTCAATCCATTCAAATCTTCCTTTGCTCTCTGTGATATTCTCACAAGTCACCTGAAACATCCCTCCGGAGCCGATGGAAGAACTCTTCCATGAACCTCAATCTTTCATCTGCAATCTGTTTTGCTTCTTCGGTGAACAGCCTCTCTGGTATGTTCTTCATTTTGGTTTCAAACTCAATGTTAGGAGCGTGCTTGCATATGTCCATGATCCGTCCGTCAGGCTTTCCACCCACCAAGTTGCTTCTGACGTACTCATCCAGCGGAGTCAATGAATACAGGCTTTCGTTGTACTCACCGGCAATCATGTAAGAACGAGCAATCCCAATGGGTCCAAGCAAGTCAATTTTGTCCGCGTCATACAATATTCTTGCTTCAATTGAATCAGGTTTCTCTGCACTTCTGTACCTGTGTGTTCTTATGCAATGCTTGATTCTCTCGATAGTCTCTCCATGATAGTTGAGTTCCTTCAAGATTCTCTCGGCGATCTCCGCACCCAGCACTGAGTGATCGGTTTTTCCCAAGGGATCATTGTCTTCTCGTATTCTGGCGACATCGTGGAGTAGAATTGCTGCCTTCAGAACCTCCATGTCAACATCTGCATGGTTTGAGGCAATATGCATTGCAGTTCTGAAAACTCGCATAACATGGTCCATGGTATGACCTGCATCTCCGAAGATCTCTTTCTCGACCAGCCTTATCATATCGGTATGTGTTTCATCCATGGAGACCCTCCTCGTCTACTCTGTCCCACTTTCCCATCTAGTCGTCTTCCCAGATGGCCCCGTCCAGTTCAAAGCACGGCTCCTATCCCGAGTTATGTTGAGGGATTTCGCACGTATTAACTCTTCTTACAAAAAGGAAAGAACAATGCCCTTCACAGAGTTCATTTGTGAATCTTGTTGCAGTCCAGCGTGAGCCGCGGAGGAAGCCGCTGAGTATTCACTCGGTTCTGAAGTTGGTGTCTGAAAACCTCATCGTCTCCTGGGCGTCCAGTGCCAAAGTCACGTGGAACGAATTCATACCGCCAATGTGAGCATCAAGCCTTCCTGCCGTGAGTGAGAGTTATCCGATCAATCAGAAGCCACGAATCATCTGGGTTCTCTGAGACGTATCTCTGGAAATTCTGCAGTCCTTTCTCGAATGCAGACTGATCAATGATAGTCAGAGCGGAAGTGCATTTCAATCCTGCTTTCCCCAGTCTTTCATCTGCCGATTCGAATGTCCGTTGGACTATTGTCTCTGACGAGACGTCTTTGAAGCCGGCTTCCCGAAACCAATCTTCGACATGTTCAATCGTGGGCGTTCGGACATCATCGATTCCGGCGATTCCCGGAAAGAATCTATGCTCTGGATCATCACGAATGTGCTCTATGGCACCATAGCGATTGAGAATCACACCTCCAGCTCTTAGAATGCGACAACACTCTCTTACGACACGCAAAGGTTCATCCACATGATGGAGTAGATGTGACATGAAGACAACATCAAAAGAAGGGTCTGGATAGGATAGATGCGATGCATCCTGCAAATCCCATTTCACCCTTGTGCTCGAGTCTTTCTGTTGAGCTCTCTGGAGCATCTCCTCCGAATTGTCAGCGCCTACTACAGTATATCGCAATCTAGTTGCCATGGGAATTGAGAACCTTCCAGTTCCGCAACCCAGATCGAGCAGTTCCACGTTTCTTCGAGGACCAATTCTCTGTGAGATCAGTGTCATCCAACACTCAAGATTGCCCCTGGACATCGGTCTTGCAGAATCGTACTCTTCTGATATCCACTTGTAGTCAGCTTTTCTCATACTTGAATCCCTTAGCTTCCCCGTGTTTCATGGGCTTCGTACTCGATACCGATATGTCCTCTAAAACCTTGTGCAGGACCCCTGAGCGGAGCATGGACCAGAGCGTCGTTGAGTGTTCTCCTTCCTTTTGTCAATGATGAAATGATCATGGCTTCTCTGTACTCTGGAATTGAAGTCTGAATCGCAACATCAGCGTCCTGACATGAGGAAGAATGACGCTCTTCCCTATGAAGTGCGACATATATCATTGATTTTCCGCTCTGCTCTGAAACTGAAGTTCGAATCCCTCCATCGGCTTCTATCTGCTTGGGGCTCTCCAAGATCCTAGAAGCCAGAAACCTCCCAGAAAACGTTGAGTACAGAATAGACCCAGTATCCAAATCCTGTCTCCAGTTTGTCACTATCGGACAAGACCCTCAGGAAGTACGGCGGTGATGAGGAGTTGAATCCTTCCACCCTGGGGGCACTCGTATCGCTCTTGAACTCTCCAACGCTGTGATTTGTACCAAAAGATGGGAATCCGACAAGATTCCAGCCCAACAACAATTCGATAGAAGTCATCAATGGCACGATACCAGCAACTGTTAGATTCGATTCTTCGGTAACATTGATCCAAATGCCAATTCTATGATTAACCGTTTTCAGTTCCCCTTTGTATGGCTTGAATGTCATGTACGATATCCACTTGTTCTGGTATGCATCATAAGTCCAAGCCTTGTCGAACTTGACAGTCTGAAGTACCTTCTCTATTGACTCGTCTGATTGGATAAGGGGGATTGAAACTAGATTTGGACCTTCCGAAACCGCACGGGTAAACTTTCCTGCCTGCCTTTCTGAGCATGTTGAATTGTCGCTTGAATCTACCGCGCAGACCTGATAGAAATAGGCGTTTGGATCTCCTTCACCAGCAAATTCATCAATGAAGATGGATGTGGCATTGGGAACTGTAGCAATCAGTGAGTAGCCTAGACCATCTGAGTCGTATGTCATGCTTCTGTTTATTCTATAGCCGACGACGGATTTGGATCCCTCGCCATCATCTGGGGAAAGGTCCCAGATGATAGTGACGTTCTCCCACTTTTGACCGCTCAAATAGGCCTCCAAAATCGTCGGTGGTCGAATGATGGGAGATGTTGAAGGGGGTGCCATCAATGGGTATCTGTCCTGGCTGTTGAAATCGATGATATAAGGAGTGTCGCCTATACCATCACTTCCAAGGATGTCCTGGTTGGGACCGTTGAATTGATCCGTGCCCATATAGTCCGACCAGTAGTTACCACCACTCGGATAACCATTGTCCCAAGAGTTCTCGTTCCCTAGATTGTCAAATCCCTGTACAATGTTGTTGATGATTGCATTGCCATATACTAGAGCGGGAGTAGAATCGCCAAGTCCAATGCCAAAGTCCAAGTTGTTAGACACAACATTGCCTACTATGGTGATGTTCGTGGTGCTAAATGAACCAATGGTCCATTGATATCCAGTGGTGCCGGAGACATTGCTGTCTCTTATCGTGACGGCATTGGAACGGGATATCGTGATACTGGTATTGGTACTCGAGGAAACATTGCTGTTCTCTACGGTGACGTTATCGGAGTAGACAATGTAAATGCCGTCTTTATTGTGAGTGAGTGTATTCGAAATGATGGAAGCACCATCAACAAATGCGACCATGACGCCCAAATCAGTGTTCATAATCACTAGGTTGGTAGCCAGTACATTGGTACAGTTGGCGAACAATAGCTGCCCTGCGAGAGTCCCATCCATGACAACGTCACTCGAGTCCTTGAAATAGTAGAGAGGTTCGCCGTTGACCGTGTTATCCAGAGTAATCGTGTGCGAACGGAAATGGGACACAAATTGACCTGTAAGAAAGACGCCATCGTCAATGATTGAATTGTTCGTTAGAGTGATATCGGTGGAACTCTCAAGTGCAACACCATAGAATTTGCTCGAGGAAACATTGTTATTGGCAATTGTCACGTTCTCTGAAAGGCGGATATGCAGGCCATGGAGGTCGTTTCCCGAGACGTTGTTGCCGATGACGCTGACGTTGTTGGATAATACCACATAAACACCCGTCCGCAGATTCGAGGAAACACTGTTCCCCTTCAATAAACTGTTGCTAGCCTTATTGATCCAAATACCGTATCGTCCATTGGAGCTTGCATTGAGACCGTCAATAGTTAGATTAGCGACATTATCAGCGTATACACCATGGAAGTCAGAATCGGAATAGTCACCTCCTGTAATCGTAATGTTCTCAGAATCAATGATCCGAGTTCCAAGCATATTATTCCAAAGGACAGCATTCTCCACACTACCATTTGACACTCCGATTAGACTTATGGCTTTTTGATTAAGGCCAGCTGAGTGAACGTAGACATCACGGATTACGAAATGGACACCGGTGGCCCTGATGAGTATACCATCCTGCGTTGATGCGTCAATCTCCCAGCCCTCAATGACATAAGGGTCCGCCTGCGTGCCTGTACCGCCACTCACACCGTTGACGGGGATGAAATCTATATCTCCTTCAATGTAAATGGGCGCGTGTGGCGTGTAGGCCGAGGATTCTTCGTTGACTATGATGACCGAGGATAGGCAAAGCATTGAGGCTAAGATGATGATACAGACTGCTTGAGACGAGCCTCTTCTCTCTGACATCAGAATCCCGACCTCTTCTCCCTGATCTGACATCCAGATAGGAGCATGTGTGCCCTCACAATCCATCCTCCAAATCCCGATTCACAGTTCCTCAAGGGACAGATAGCAGATAGGTATGGCGATATTAATAGACATTAGTTCAATGTTCAATGAACTTATGAGCGATTCTCCCGTGCTTTATCTACCATAACTATCTTGGAGAGTGTCAGAGGTTTCAACAGTTGGGTTTGAAATTAAACTTCCAACCCCTCCATCGGCTTCCCTGAAAATAGAGAGAATGTCGTTGTTCTTTTCGAACATCGACATTTCTGCAATCTCGGACTCTGCCACAGGAAGCAGTCATAATATAGGAGGAGACACAATGGAGAAAGAGGTGGAGGACTGAGGAGCAACAATTATATACTCCACGTGGGGATTGGCTGGTCGAGGACGGGTGTGTCGATGACCGAGAGGAGGGACAGGACGATGTCTAGGGCGGCAGTGACGACTTTTCTGGTCATGACGGTCGTCATCGCCGTCCTTCCAGCCACCGCCTTCCCGCATCATCCGACCGCCTCGGACGAAGGCGGTCCTTCGGAGACTGCCACTTATTCCAACGATGCCATCGCTCGCAGCCTCGACTCTCTTGGCGGGTATTTCACGGAGAACAGGGGGCAGGTCCGGAACGAGGATGTCCGCTTTTACATCTCCTCCGCAAATATACGCGTCGGTTTCGCTGATGGAACAGTCCTTCTGGCGGTCGTCGAGCATGCAGATCAGAAGCCCGATGCCCCTTTCCAGTTCGGTCTCGACGAGTATGTTGCACCACAGGACCCGGTCGCAGCCCGCGGCGTCCTGGTGCGGATCTCCTTCACCGATTCTCATGTCGTGGAGCCCGAAGGGCGTGGTGAGCTGTCTTTCATGAACAACTACTTCCTCGGCAACGACCCCTCCAAATGGCGGACCGGTGTTCGCAACTACAGGGAGGTAGTGTACGAGAACCTGTACGACGGCATCGACTTGGTGTACGGGGTGAAGGACGGGCATCTCAAGTACGAGTTCCACGTCGGCCCCGGAGCGGACCCGGCGCAGATCGAGATTGCATATGAGGGCGTTGATCGCCTTTTTCTTGATATTGACGGCGGCATGACCGCTTCCACCGCAGTAGGTGACGTGAGAGACCTAGCCCCCGTGTCCTATCAAGAATCGGAAGAGATCAAGTGCCCATTCCTCGTTCGCGGTCCAACCTCTTTTGGATTCGCTTGTGAAGGGTGGGACGATTCCCGCGCCCTCATCATCGACCCGCTCGTGTATTCGACCCTCTTCGGAGGCGCGGGCGGAAGTGACTCGGGAAAATCGATAGCGGTGGACTCGGGGGGGAACGCCTACATCACCGGAGTCGCTCAGTCCTGGGAATTCCCGGTTACTCCCGGCGCCTATGATGAGCTGATGGGCGGCACTGAAGATGCCTTCGTCGCGAAAATCAACGAGGTTGGAAGTTCTCTCACCTTTGCCACCTTCCTAGGGGGCTCTGAAGCCGACATGGGAAAAGCCATCGCCGTGGATGCGCAGGGGGAATGCTATGTCACCGGCCAAACAGATTCGCCCGATTTCCCGACGGTCTCCAGCTTCGACGACACATACAATGGGGCGCGCGACGTGTTTGCAGTGAGGCTCTCGGCGCTGGGCAACCAGTTGCTGTACTCGACGTATATCGGTGGTAGCAACTTTGACGAAGGGGAGGGGATTGCAGTCGCATCCTGGGGTTCCGTGTTCATCTCCGGAGAGACCTTCTCCGTTGACTTCCCCATATCGGCTCAAACGATAGATTCGAAGCTAGACGGCCTTACAGACGCGTTCGTGATCCGCCTTTCTCCTCAGGGCTACGTCCT
>JAUVGH010000011.1 GCA_030593885.1 Methanomassiliicoccales archaeon | reverse complement strand
GAGATCAGCTTTCAGTTTCATCTGCAGGTGGATACGTTCAACGATGTGACTGCTAGCCTGAGCGTAGACAATATCAGCATCATGGGCGCGTATGAGTACATCCCCCTGGGCAACCTAACTTCTTTGATATATGATGCGGGAAGCTCGGCCGTCTGGAATAGCATATCATGGGGAGAGAACATACCGACAGCTGCCACCAGCATATCTTTGCAGATAAGGACGGGTTCTTCCCCAACAATCGATGGCACTTGGAGCAGTTGGTCGAGCGAGTTAACCATTTCAGGCGGAGAAACCATATCAAGCCCCTCTGCCAGATACATTCAGTACAGAGCGAATCTCAGAACTCTTGACACGGCCTATACTCCTGCCCTGTTTGAGGTTGATGTCAGCTTCTTGATGTATTACTTACGAGGAAGCGTGGAAACAGAGGACTTCATACCGTCCAATGTTGGGAGTTGGGAGGTTTTCAACGCAACCATGGTCTCACCAGCAGAAACGACGATAACTTTCTGGTACTCCGTTGATTCGGGATCCAACTGGACCAATCTTAATCCTGGAGACAATCTGAGTGCCACCCCCATACCGCGGATCAGGTTCAGGGCAAATCTGGAAACGACGAATACTTCAGTGACACCGACTCTTCTAGAAATGAATCTCCGGTACGTGGTCATTGGACCTCTTCATCACATTCACATGTCTCTGGCGACATGGACCGGTACGACTGATGAATGGGTCGACCTTGACGCCCTTGGCCACGATGCATACCATCATCAAACACCGTTCGTTGAGAAGTGGGAAACGGACGACCCCTGGGGTTTGGTCAACGCTTCGGGTCTTTACTACCCAGGTATGGTAGGAGTCTGGAGGGTTTACTGCAACAACTCGAATGATTCGGTCTCGAACTTCACCGTTGTCAATGTGTTAGTCGGTAGCTTAGCGAGAATGGGAATTAGTCCGTGGGATCCTGGGATTCTGACAACAGATAGCTCACAGTTCTTCAACTCCACTGGATATGATTCCAAAGGCAATTCCATTAGTCCAATTGGGGCGAATTGGAGCGTCTCTGGAGGAATTGGCACCATACCAATCGGACCGAGTTCCTCAGCTCTGTTCGATCCAACAACACCCGGCCTGGGTACCGTGAGCGCAGACGATGGAAATGGACATTCGAATACAACTAACATCATTCAAGTGGTCGCGGGGGCCCGGAGTCGAGTAGGCATTGAGCCCTGGAGCCCTGGCACCCTAACGGCAGACGAGAGTGTGAACCTGACGGCGTACGATTTCGATGGCGATGGAAATCAAATCGGAACCGTGAATGTAAGTTGGACGGTTAATGGAGGCATTGGAACGATAACGCCTGGACCTTCCACAACGTCAACCTTTGATGCGACAACAGTGGGTGTTGGAACGGTCTCAATTGATGATGGTCTTGGGCACACAAACACAACGGATCTCATCACGGTGATACTAGGTGCCACGAACCGAATTGGCATAGATCCTTGGAGCCCTGGAACTCTGACCACAGACGATAACGTGAATTTCGCTGCATATTTGTATGATTCGGATGGGAATCGGATCGGACCAGCAACTGTGTCATGGTCCGTCAGTGGCGGGATTGGTTCAATACCGGTCGGTCCCTCCCAGACATCGGTCTTTGATGCGACCACCGTTGGCGTTGGAACGATCACAATCGACGATGGAATGGGGCTTACGAACACTACCGATCTGATACCTGTTATTGCAGGTCAGCTGGCCACGATCCTTCTTAATCCACCCAGCGTGATATTGCTCACCGAAGAGTACCAGAACTTCACTGCGGAAGGATACGATTCAGATGGGAATAGCCTCCCCCTCATCAGTCCGGTCTGGGAAACGAACGCGGGCACCATCGTTAACTCCTCGGCTGACGGAGTCATGCTCCATGCCCAAGACACCGAGTTGTCAAACGGGTGGATAAGGGTCACAGCCGTACTCCAGAACAACGTGACTGCCAATTCGACGATAGATGTTGCGGCCGTGAATGTGAAACCGAACATAGTGGGTACAATACCCAGTCAGCAAAGGCCGGAGGACTATGGCAGTTGGACACTCGATCTCTCATCTTTTGCGAGCGACCCACAGGACCCCCTATCAGACCTGACCTGGTTCTTCACGGAGAATGACCCTTCCCTGATCACAATATCTGGAGATGAGGTAATAGGTAACCACATAATCATGTTCACCACAGTGAAGGACGCCTACGGGAGCGACGAGATGACCATATGGCTGAGGGACAGCGATGGACAGGTAGATGGTCAGGAATTCTGGGTGAATATAACTCCGGTCAACGATAACCCGATAATCCACAGCATTACGCCGTTCACCGTTCACTATGACGTGCCGTACACATATTATTTCTACGATTACGTAGAGGATGTGGAAACACCCAAAGAGGAGCTCGTGCTGGAGAGTTCTCAACCCCAATATGTGTCATTTGCTGGGCTCTGGGGCACGTTCACATACCCTGAGGAGTTCAACGGTCAAACGGTATATCCGGAAGTGACGGTGTATGATGGTGATGGCGGGTGGAGGACGACAGTGCTGGCGATAACCGTTTCGGAGGATTATGTGCCCGTACTGGTTAGGGAGCTACCAGATGTCTTCATCTTCGAAGGAGAAGTGGCCAGAGATTACTTCGACCTGGATGACTACTTCGATGATCCGGACGGGGACAGTCTCTACTACTCGAGCGGAAATGTGAACACCCAGATAGTCATCCATGAGAACCATTCGGTCGACTTCATAGCACCTGATGACTGGTTCGGTGTGGAAACCGTATCTTTCAGAGCGATAGATCCTTACAACGCAAGGGCCGAGGATATCGTTCTGGTCACGGTGATGCCGGTGAACGACGCTCCCTCTATTTCCGGAATTCCAGACATGGTAGTTCACTACGACGATCCTTCCAGACCCAACTACAATTACACCTTCGATTTGGAGCCCTACATCTACGACGAGGACAACCCCCTCTCAGAATTGAGCATATCAACTGACGACCCTACCCACATCTTCTTCAACAGTTCGAAGAACTCGATCATGGAGATCCACTATCCCGAGAGCATGAAAGGGCAAACGGTTGTGGTCAGGATCACCATCTCCGACAACTCAAGTCAAGCATACCAAGACATCAACATCACCATACTGGAGAATTGGCCGCCGGAGATATCGTCGCCAATACCAGATTATGAACTGCACGAGGACATTCCGCTTGGCAATGCATTCGACCTGGACAATCACTTCATTGACCCGGAAGGGGATGAGCTGTCATACTCAAGCATATCCAACAACGTCTTTGTAGAGATTGACGAGACGACATCGATTGTCTCTTTCTCATCCGCAGCCAACTGGTCTGGATTCGAGTTAGTCACCTTCAGAGCAATGGACATTCAGGGCGCAGTTGTGGAGCAGACGATACGGGTCACCGTGATTCCTGTGAATGACGCGCCAGTTGTGAATCCCCCTATCCCGGATCAAGAGACAGCCGAAGGAGCTGTCCACACCCTGGATCTTCTCAACCACGTCTTTGACGTAGACAACACTTTCTCCGAACTGGACATTTCAATCGTGAGTGTACACCCGGATGCCACGATCACTGTGGCCGGTTCTTACGTCATCTTCATCTTCGACAAAGAAGGAGACTACACTGTGCAGTTGAGAGTCAGTGACGGGAACAAGACCACCTTTACATCGTTCAACGTCAGGGTTGTCGGTCCCCCTGCTCCGACTATCTGGGATCAGATCTATTGGCCGTGGCTCTTGCTAGTGGCTATCCTTGCCTTGGTGATAGCAGTCCTCCTAGCCAGGCAGTTCCTGGGGAAGATATACATCGACGAGGCTTTCCTGATCCACGCAGACGGGATGTTGATTGCACACACAACCATCGGAAGAGAGACAGAAATCGACAAGGACCTATTCTCAGGGATGCTAACAGCCATCCAGTCATTCATCAATGACTCCTTCATTGCGGTCGAGGACTCTCCAGTGAATAGGATTGAGTTTGGAGACCGTAAGATAATGATCGAGAGGGGGGAGAGCGTCTACCTTGCAGTCGTCTACACCGGTCACGAGAACGCGAGAAACGTCCAGCCGATAAAGAATGCCATAGAAGAGATCGAAAAGGGATACTCGGAAACGATTGAGAGCGCAGATGGATCATCAAGCGGATTCTCCGGAGTTGGGGAGATAATAGAGAAGCATCTCAAGGCATAAGACGGAGAGAAACGGAGAACAGCAGGCGGGTCAGAACCTCAGCCGAACGATACGTTCATCGATTCAGAGAGATGCCGCCATCTTCACAACGAATCCACAGCAAGACATCCCGAATATCACAAATGATTCTCACCCATGGTATTCCTGAAACTAGCCTTATATCCGAGCCCTGAGTATGTTGCAGAGAGCAGAAGCTGAACGTTCCACGAGCCGGAGGGAATGTGTGAATAACATGCCTCAAAGCAAAGAAGGAAACCCTCCTCGAAGTAGAAGAGCCATCTTAAGCATAGTCCTAGCCTTGATGGTCCTGTCCAATCTCTTGTCTTTTGTCGATCTTTCTTCAGGAGATCCCCTGCTCGTTGACAATGGCGATGGAACGACAACAGCCACTTGGGACTTCCAGAATCCGGCCAATTACACATCCAACAATGTGAGCTTGTCTGCAAGCAACGTAACACTCCAAAGATATTCCAGCAGGTTCATTGACACATCGCAGAGCGATTTTCAGCAAGGATCTGCACTTCTCAACATGGACGTAGTCAATGATCCGGGAAATGTGACATTGATGAACACAAATTCAGCTGGCACACCTCAATGGGCTGAGTTCATAATCTCCGCTATAGGAGGAAAGGACGCCTACCTCAACGGAGGCTTCACGAACAGGAACTATGGGGTGTCAGCAACACTGAACGTGGAACCTGTGGATCAAAAGAGGCCGATTATCGAATTCAATCTGACTTCTCTGCAAACATATGACTTGATAACATCGGCTCAGCTCATGCTGAAACTGGAAAACTCAAATTCAGCACAACCTCTGAATGTGTCAGTCCATCAGGTAAATGCGTCATGGCTTGAGGGAAGTGGCGACGATTCTGTGAGTAATGACGGTGTCACATACAGGTCCAGAGATGGGTCGGTTCTCTGGACAATAGATGGGGGAGACTTCAATCCCGTTCCTGAAGATACCGTATATTCAATACAAGATCAGACCAACTGGTATTACTGGGACATTACTCAACTCTTCGGAGATTGGCAAAATGGTACTGAGCCCAACTATGGTTTGATTCTCATTCCTCTCGAGATCAACCCACCGATAAATGAGAAATTCTTCCATAGCAAAGAATCATCGGTCCCAGGCAGCCGTCCCAGACTTCATTTGGACTACATCACCCTGGAGGGTGGATTGGCGAACGGGACCTTCGTATCGAGGGTCTCAGATGCAGGGTTCTTGGTCAATTGGGGCAACATCAGTTGGAACTCGACAGTCCCTGGGCAGACGAGTATGACAGTTCAGACCCGCTCAGGTGACTGCTCTGGCGGTTGGTCTGTATGGTCTGCGAGTTATGCTTCACCTGGTGGGTCACAGATCACCTCTCCGCCCAGCAGGTGCATACAGTACAAAGTTGAGATGGACACGCTCAACAGGACCGTGAAACCAGTACTGGAAGAAGTGAGTATCGACTATCAAGCTCATGCATCTGAAGGACATGTTGAAACTGAGGACCTGGCACCGAACAATTGGGTGGGTTGGGAAACATTCAACTCAAATGAGAACGTCGTGCCGGGAACCAATGTCTCATACTGGTACTCAACAGATTCGGGCACGTCATGGACAGAGATATTCTCAGGAGGCAGTCTACAGTCAATCCCAAATCCAGCAATCAGGTTCAGGGCGAACCTGACCACCACTGACCCGATGCTCAGCCCAACGCTCTTGAACATGAGTGTGACCTACCAGTTCTTTGGCACTCTTGATCACATCCACATGGCAGTCCCAACTTGGACAGGGACCACGGATGAATGGGTGGATCTGGACGCAATTGGACATGATGTATTCCATCACACGACCCCCTTCACCGACAAATGGGAAACGGATGATCCTTGGGGGACGGTGGATGTATTCGGAGTCTATGATCCGGGAATGGTCGGCACATGGAGAGTATACTGCAACAACACGGCCGATACGATCTCGAACTACACACTGGTGAACGTTCTGGCAGGCAATGCCACAAGGATCGGCATCGACCCAAGGGACCCTGGGACCCTGACGACGGACGATGTCCAGTTGTTCAACGTCATTGCTTATGACTCCAAAGGGAATGCAATAGGACCAATCATGGCGAATTGGAGCGTATCAGGCGGGATCGGAAGGATACCCACTGGACCGAGTTCTTCAGCCGTATTCGACGCTACCACTCCAGGCATGGGCAATGTGACCGCTGACGATGGAACCGGGCACTCGAACACCACGAACACATTCCAAGTAATAACGGGTTCTAGAGCATCAGTAGGAATAGAGCCCTGGAGTCCTGGCACGTTGACCGCAGATGAACACGTGAACTTGACCGCATACGAATACGACGGTGACGGCAATCAAATCGGAACCGCGTTCGTGGCTTGGACAGCCAATGGAGGCATTGGAACGATAACGCCTGGGCCGTCTACAACGTCAACGTTCGACGCGACAATGGCGGGGATTGGAACGGCCTCAATCGATGATGGTTTTGGTCATACAAACACGTCGGACACGATAACGGTCATAGCAGGGGATCTAGCTTCGATTATGGTACAGCCAGACAATATCACACTTCTCATAGGGGATTTCCAGAACTTCACGGCAACTGGATACGATTCAGATGGTAATGAGGTGGCACTCATTGGCCCATTGTGGAACACCAATGCCGGCAACATAACCAGTTCGTCTCCAACCCATGCGACACTCAAGGCTCAGGACACTGAGAATCTCAATGGGTGGATTCAGGTGACCGCTGTAAACCAGGACAACATCACAGGGATTGCCAACCTGGAAGTGGTGGAGGTAAATGTGATGCCGACCATTGTGGGTACAATCCCGAATCAGGTGAAGCCGGAGGATTACGGAACTTGGATCCTAGACCTTTCTTCTTATGCCAGCGACCCTCAAGACTCGCTCGCGGAACTCATGTGGTCATTGACAGACCATGATCCTTCGTTGACCACCGTCACCGGTAACGATATCGTTGGCAACCACCTGATTACCATCACAACGGTGCCAGATGCATTCGGAACTGACGACCTGATGGTATGGCTGAGAGACAGTGATGGCTATGTCGACGCTCAGACGCTTTCCATTACCATAACTTCTGTCAATGATCGGCCAATAATACAGAGCATAACCCCATTTACGATCCACTATGGTGAACCTTATACATACTATTTCTACGACTATGTGAGTGATGTCGAAACAGCCCGGGAGAACCTCACCCTCTCCAGTGATGATCCAGGCAGAATCTCGTTCAACGGTTTGTGGGGGACCTTCACCTATCCAGAAGAGCTTCTGGATACGACGGTCTACTCCATAGTGACCGTCGAGGACGAGCATGGGGGGCAGATGTCAACGGTACTGGCAATAAGTATCTCAGACGACTTCGTCCCTGTCCTTATCAAAGAGCTCCCGGACGTGGTCCTGTTCGAAGGTCAGGAGGTCAACGACCGCTTCAATCTCGACGACTACTTCGATGACCCAGATCAAGACAGTCTGTTCTATACAAGCGGGAACATCCACACTGAGATAACGATCCACGAGAACCACTCAGTTGACTTCAAAGCTCCTGAGGACTGGTTCGGTGTCGAAACAGTCAGTTTCAGAGGTGTGGACCCGGAGAATGCGAGAGCAGAGGACATCGTCCTGGTGACCGTTCTGCCGGTCAACGATCCACCCACTATATCGGGAGTCCCCGATCTGATGGTACATTATGAGGACCCGGCAAGACCCTTCTACAGCTACACATTCGACCTGGCGCCATACATCGAAGATGTGGACAACCAGACCCCGGAGCTATTCATCTCCACGGACGATCCCACCCACATATTCTTCAATAGTTCAGTGAACACCGTGATGGAGGTACACTACCCTGAGAGCATGTCAGGGCTAACGATCGTTGTGAGGATAACAGTCTCAGATGGCCTAGCCGAAGCATATCAGGATATTCAAATCGCAGTTACAGACAACTGGCCCCCGGAGGTCGCGTCCATCATTCCAGACTATTCGTTCTTTGAAGACACAACACTTCCAAATGCCTTCAGCATAGCCATCTGCTTTGCGGACAATGATGCTGACACATTGACCTATTCAAGTGTTTCCTCCAATGTCACAGCGACCATCAACTCCTCTACGTTCCTTGTCTCATTCTCGTCAACCCAGGACTGGTTCGGCCAAGAGTATGTGACCTTCAGGGCAACGGACCCGTATGGGGCGATCGCAGAGCAAACTGCCAGAATCACAGTAATACCAGTGAATGATGCTCCATACGTACTCGATATTCCGGACATGACCATCCAGAAGGATCAGATCTTCACTCTGGACTTGTCGGATTATGTTTTCGATATCGACAACGACTTCTCAGACCTCATCATATTCGCATCGGGAGAGCACGGAAAAGCCTCGGTGGCTCTGGCAGGATCAATCCTGATCCTCAACTACCCATTTGAGGGGACTGACACCATACAGATTGATGTCAGCGATGGCAATAAGACAGCGTTTGGGTCGTTCAATGTGAGAATCGTGGGACCCCCACCGCCGTCAGTATGGGATCAAATACTCTGGCCATGGTCTCTAATCGTTGCTGTTCTTCTGTCAGTGATTCTCGTGCTATTCTCAAGAGGGTTCTTCTCCAGGATCCACATTGACGAAGCATTCCTGATATACAGAAACGGAAGCCTGATCCACCATACGGTGGTCGGAAAACAAACAGACATCGACGAGGACATCTTCTCCAATATGCTGACGGCCATCCAAGAATTCATCAGGGACTCATTCAAAGAGGTGGAGGACGCACCCGTCAAGCAAATAGACTTCGGAGATAGGAAGATCGCCCTAGAAAGAGGCGAGCACGTATTTCTCGCAGTCGTCTACCACGGCCGTGAGACTCCAAAGAACCTGCGGCCAATAAAGGATGTCATTGAGGAGATTGAGATAGAATATGCAGATGAACTGGAGGATTGGGACGGCTTTCTACAAAGGTTCTCTGGTGTTGATAGCATCCTGTGCAAACACCTTGAAGATCTCAAGAAAGGCCAGAGCACAGAGGACATCGAGCATCTCAACGGTAACAACAAGAACGGGGCCATTGAGGAATCCGAGTACGAAGAAGCGAAGGGTGAAGACGGGTCGCAGGAGGAGTCGCTATGAGAAGGGTAATGGCCATAACTGTTGCATTGTTCCTGCTTCTGACCCTATCACCATCGTGGCCCACTGGAAGCGGGAATGTGAACTTCGATGCCGGGCCGTACACCCTGAATATGTATTTCAGCGAACTCCCCCAACCTTGGTGGGAGGGCACCTGGTGGGACACCGACTGGAAAAGCCGCCAAAAGCTCACTTTTGACGCCAAATCCCTATCTGAGAGCCTGATCGACTTCCCCGTCCTGGTGCCGCTCAATAATACCAAGATAGACTACACCAGTACCCAGGATGCAGGGGAAGACATTCGGTTCGTTGATTCGGATGACCTCACCGTGCTAGATTATGAAATAGAGAGATGGAATGAATCTGGAACTTCGATAGTGTGGGTGAAGGTTCCCAAGATTGATGGCGGATCGACCACAGATCACATCTGGATGTACTACAACAACTCATTGGCTATCGATGCCCAGAATCCTGCGGGAGTATGGACCAATGGATATATGGGAGTCTGGCATCTCGATGAAGATCCATCTGGTCCATCTCCGCAAATGGACGATAGCACATCCAATGGCAACCACGGAACCACTTCGGGGATGATGACTCCAGCCGGTTCTGTCGAGGCAAGCATCGGAAAGGGCCTGAGGCTGGATGGATTCGACGATCTCATCCGCATCAATGACAGTGCCAGTCTCGATTCCACGAACGATGAGGGCACTCTTGAGATGTGGTTGAAATGGACTAACTCTTCAGACGGAGATCACCAAATACTGATGAGTTCGAGCAACAGGTTCACGACTGGGGCCAATGATGGGTATGAGTGGGCTTCGCGGGGGAATGGCGACCACTTCTTCAATCCCTGGGGAGGAAATGACAGCAACTACAACTCAGGTTCGAATCCATTCACAGATGGCGTATACCATCACGTCGCAACGACCATGAGATTCTCGACAAAAGAAGTGGACATTTACATTGACACCGTACCCATGACCTTCACGGACGCAAACGTCTCTACCATGTGGTCCAATCTTGCATCACCAAACGACTGGCTCTGGGGCGGGAATCCGGACAGGAGTAGCAGGTACTTCGATGGAGTGTTCGACGAGATCAGGGTCTCGGATGTGGTACGCTCCACGGACTGGTCAACCGCTCAGCACATGTCCATGACCGATACCTTTGTGGAATTTGGTGGTGAAGACAAAGGATATCAGTACAGGAAGAAGATAACGGTCATTGCTGGCTCCGATAGGATTCCAGCTGGACACTCGGTCTCAATCATCTTGGACCATGCTACCTTGGTTTCACAAGGCAAATCCCAGGTTGGTGGAGAGGACATCCGCATTTCCTATTGGAATGCCTCGTACTGGATGGAATTGAACCGCGTTCTTGATCCTGGCTCTTCCTGGAATAGTAATTCCACGACGATCTGGTTCTCTATTCAAAGGAATATCAACGCCTTTGCGGCTGACGGCAATCATTATCTGCACTACGGAAACCCATCGGTGATGAATCCCCCAGCTGACACTAGCGCCGGATCTGGAATAAAATCGGTCCAAAGTGGAGTAGCAGTCAGCAGTGTGAATGGTGCGGTGACGGTTCCCATCTCACAGGTCAGCATGAGTAAGTCATTCCTGATATTCAACGCCCGCCATAACAGTGAGCGCCCAGTTGGGTCGGAGATCAGGGGTCGGATCGCCACACCTACGTCGCTTGAGTTCTTCAGGGTGACAAATGAGTCCTCACCAGTCCCAATTACTGTTCAGTGGTATGTAGTCGAGTATTATTCCGGCGTAAGCGTCCAACGAGGGGAGATACCTTCTCAAAGCTCCACGTCAATGAACGTTGGAATTGCCCCTGTGGGCAATGTAAGTCAGGCATTTGTGACCTGGTCAAAGACACCGTTCGACGCAGACGTGGATTGGAGTTCCGACGATCCAATCATCGGGGAATTGACAAGTACATCCAACCTTCAGTTCAGAGTATACGGAGCTAACGCAGGACACACGATTTGGTGGCAGGTCATAGAGTTCACGGACCCGAAGGACATTGATGTCCAGAGAGGATTGATTACCTCGATGACCGGAATTTCAACCTCTGCCAACGCCACATTGACGACTCCGGTGGATCTGAATAGGACATTCGTCTTGGCCGGCTTCACAACTGAGGGCTTGGGCATCGATGTGGGTGCAAGAATGCTTCGAGCTCAACTAATGGACCCGACCACGGTGATGATTGACCGAAGCATATCGGGATTTCAAGACAACATCACGGAGATCTCCTGGCAAGCGATTGAGTTGAAAGATGGAAGTAGGGTATTGGCAGGCAGTGAGAACTTCGGGCCGGGTGTGAACCAAAAGGTGGTTCCTCTTGCCCCACAAATCGACGTGAATCGTTCAATCGCACTTGCTTCAGTTCAGCCTGTGTCAGGGCAAAGCATGGGTCGTTCTCGATATAACGGTGATGACATCATGGGAGTAGGGTCAGTGACAATGGCCCTTTCAAGTACTCAGCTGACCATGGAGCGAGACAATGGTGCGGACGAGGCGGACATCGGCTGGTTCGTGGTGGAGTTCGGCATTGAGAAGCCGGTTTCGGTCTGCGGACCTGAAGAGACATCTTCGAACGTGCAAGTGACGGTCAGTGTCTATCACACGAAACCAGATGGAACTGACCCACAGGAAATCGTGACATCCCCGATCATTACCATTGACAGCGACGCGTCTTATCCTCTCACCATGAATATCGGGCTCGGCCCATGGCTGAATTTCACTGATTCTGACCCAAGAGTCCTGAGATTGGGAATGGATGTAATCGGGGTCAATGGTGAAGGAAGATTCGCAATTGCATACAATTACAGTGCCCAGAGGTCACACTTGGATGTCCCCACCAGTCCCTCCACGAAGTATTACCTCAGCAACACGGACACATCTGGGATCATGCCCAATGGCAAGTATCTGGAGAGTGCTCCAGGAGTCGGTGGAGCGACCACACTCTTCGACACCGTTGGTCAAAAGACCTATTGGTACACGCCCATGTGGACGCCGATAAGCATCGCCATCCTAAGCCCGACTTCGAACCAGCACATCACAGGGATTTACGATGTGCTCTACTCGGCCAGTCCCAGCGCGATCGATGTCTCCTTCGAATACCTTGATGGGATGTCCTGGACGGCAATCGGAACAGATCCGGATATCGATGGAACATACTCCTGGGATACGTGTGTCATAGGGGACAGAACGACCACTTTGAGAGTCACGGCAAAGAGCGTCGACAACACCACGGCAGAAGACTCAGTTTCAAACATCGAAATAGACTGCACTCCTCCTTCCATTCAGATAACGAAACCGAAGGACTATTCGCAAATGGCGGGAGTTGTACCCATCTCATACACGGTCGATTCCGATGCGGTGATGGTCGAGCTCAGCTACTATGACGGGGGATTTCATACCTTTGAGACTGACATACCACCAGATGGTGAGGCAATATGGGATACCCGAGACTTGAAATTCTCTGGGGCTTTCCTCCGGGCAATTGCTTGTGATGAAGTGGATTTGTGTTCCGAAGCCTATGTCTTGGGTCTATCGACTCCGCCTGATACAATTCCAGGAAATGAGCCACCGGAAATTGATGGAGTGCCCGACATAATTGTACACTATGACTATTCATATAACTTCGATCTGACGCCATACATCAGAGACAAGGATAACTCCTCCGAGGATTTGGTGGTGTGGACCTCAGACACCGCGCACATTTGGACAAGTCCCGTGAACAACCTCGGGCTTGTGATGAACTATCCTGAATCGATGCTAGGGATGACCGTCAGGGTAACCATCTGGGTCACGGACGGCATTGGGACAGACTATCAGGTCATCAACATAACCGTATCGGATGACTATCCGCCTGAGAAGATCCATCTGCTTCCTGATGTGTCCTTCGATGAGGACGAGACGGTGCTGAACGTGTTCTTCACCAACATGGACTACTATTTCCTCGATATCGACGGGGACAACCTGTACTACACCTCAGGGAACAATTCGGTGAAGATCAGAATCAACGCGAACAAGACGGTTGACATGTGGGCGGAGCCTGACTGGTTCGGGTTCGAGGTCATCACCATAAGAGCGACCGATCCCACTGGAGCTCTGGTGGAAGATGTGGTGATCGTCCTAGTGAACCCGGTCAATGACGCGCCCGTGATAGATAGCATTCCTGATATCAGGATTCAGGCTGGAAGGGACAATGTGTTGGACATAATGGAGTACGTTCACGATATCGACACTCCCCTGGACTCCTTGATCATCTCGGTGGACAGCGAATGGGTGACGACAGACGGCTTCAACCTGACCCTCATGTACCCCTCAAGTGTGAGCGAGGATCTCATAAGAATAACAGTGAGCGACGGTGAATATTCCTCTTACGTGGACGTCAGAGTCATAGTGGAAACAGAGGAAGATTCCTGGCTCTGGGTCCTGCTTGTACTGGCAGCGGTGGTGATTCTGCTGATGTATTGGTATTATCGGTCTGGAAAGAATGAGATATTCGTGGGCTATCTGATTAGAGAGGACGGCGCACTCCTCAAGGAAGTCTACATGACTGACAAGAGAACGGTCCCGTATGGTCTGATAAGGCAGCGTACCAAAGCTCCTGGAATCAGCAAGGCCGAGGATCTGGACTTCGATGAATACAAGGTCGCGATACTCCATGGAAAGCGTCTCCATCTGGCGGTGGTTTCATCTTCCAGCCTTGAGAAGAAGACCAGGGCGGAACTGCAAGAGGCGATTAAAGACCTGGACCATGATGACAGCGAGGAGACGGCTTCAAACCTGGACGGGTTCGAAAATCATTTTAGAGAAATAGGTGGGTACAGCGGTCGCTCTGGGAGATAAGATAGAAGTAGCGCCGGCGACCGGATTTGAACCGGTGACCGTCCGGTTTCTGCAGAGAGCTTTAACAGCCGGATGCTCGACCAGGCTGAGCTACGCCGGCAATACCTGATGTCCAATGCGGGGATTGTTGAAAAACCTTTTTGTCATAGAGAAGCGCGCAACTCCTTGACCGTTCTTGCGGTAGAATCCAAAACCTTCTTCAGGTGGCCTACAAAACTGCCCAGTTTCTCGGTGGTCACTGCACCGTCAGGTGATGGCTCGATAAGACCTTCCTGTTCCAGTATCCTTAGAGAGTACCGGACCTTGTGCTGAGGGTGATTGAGAAGTTCGGAGAGTCTTATAATCCCGATGGGCTGGTTCTCAATGATGGATTTCAGCATGTTCACATGCCTTTGCATAAGGCTTACTTCGTCCTCCAACTTGCTCGTCAACGAACTGCTTCCTCGTCTATTCATCCACTCCCCTCTACGACTATTATCATGACACGTGATAACACATGTGTTATTTAATGATGAGCCTATCCTTTTCCTGCCCACCAGGTCATGTCGGTGTTACATGAAACCCTTTTGTCAATTTCAGGAATGAAGAGAGAAAGGATAAATAACCAAGGTCGTAATGGACACCCGATACGATGGCCGTCATCGAGACGATTGGTTTATCCAAAGTGTTCGGGGACCTGAGAGCCCTCGACAAGATCGACCTGGAAGTGAACGAGGGCAACTTCTTCGGCCTTTTCGGGCCCAACGGCGCTGGCAAGACCACACTTCTCAAGATACTTACAGGACAGCTTCTTCCTACCAATGGGAATGCAAAGGTGGACGGGAAGGACGTTGTCAAGGACCCGATGGGTGTGAAGAGAAGCGTTGGAATAGTGCCGGAGGTCGAATCGCCCCCGAGCTATCTAACCTCGCACGAATACCTCTACTTCGTCTCCAAGGTTCGGGGCGTGAATGATGTTGAGAAGAGGATAGAACGCTGGCTCAAGTTCTTCGGGATGGAGGATTCCGAGGGGAAGATATGCAGGGACCTGTCGAAGGGGGGAAGACAGAAGCTCATGCTGGCCTCCGCCTTCATACACGAACCCAAGATATTGTTCCTGGATGAGCCGTTCATCAATCTAGACCCCATATACCAGAGGAAGTGCAAGGATTACCTGCTCGAATATTCGACCAAGGGCAGTACGGTCTTCATGTGCTCCCACCTGCTGGAGATCGCAGAGAAGCTCTGCAACAACGTCGCGGTGATCGACAACGGCAAGATCGTGGCGTCCGGGAGCCTTGAAGAGGTGAGAGGTGAGAGCAGGGACCTGGAGACCGCTTTTCTGAAGCTCGTAGAGACAGGGAGATAGGTCAAATGAGGACCCTTGTCTGGATGATGCTCAAAGAAGAGTTCAGGATGCATACGTCCTTCTCCAGCAAGTACATGTTCTTGGCCTTCCCGGTGATGACGGTCGTCTTCTCCTTTGCGATCGCGTTGACCTCGGGCAGGATATTCGAGGTACAGCCCATGAGCGAGATCATGCTCCTGATTCACGTGGGCGTGTTCATCTACGGGATATCGGTCGGTGCGTTCGGCTTCATGGGGAGGATGTACGTCGAAAGGCAATGGGGCGAAAGGGGCTTCCTGGTGGCCGTTCCCCAGCTCCATCCGATCTCATTCAAGAAGACGTTCTTTGGACTTTATGTCCGGGACGTGATCTTCTATGTCTTCTTGTTGCTGTTGCCCGCCACACTGGGTCTGTTCGCTTCTGTTCCGTTCACAGGTTTCAACCCCGTATCAATCTCGTTCCTCTTCACATCAACCTTCCTGTCCTTCATGCTGGGGATATCCTTGAGCTTCTTCATGTCGGTGCTTTTCATTCGGAGCAGTTTCGTGTTCATGGTCGGGGTGGGCTCCATCTTCGCACTATTCCTCGGCCAGAGCCTGTTCGGGTTGTATCCCCTGGAGTATCTCGTGCCTGGGCTGGGTCTGCAGTTCAGTCTGCCACCGTACGCGTTGGACATAGGTAGCGCGATCGGCTTCACACTAATGGCTTTGGCCATGGTGGCGGTGTTCGACCTACTGTCGATAATCCTGGTCAAAGAGAGATTCGAATCCAGAAAGATGGGGAAGGTGGACTACATACTACCTAGAGTGGAGAAGAGGGTCTCTTTCACAAAGAAGTACCAGACACTATTGGGGAAGGAACTTGTGGATCTGGCGAGGAGCGGGACAGTCAGCAAGATGTTCTTCTCGTTCGTGACCCCGCTGCTGTTCCTGAGCTTCACGGTATGGTTCGTCAGGACCGGACTGGCCCTTCCTGTGGGCTTCAACACGGTCTTCTATGGTGCCATGGTCGGGTTCTTCGGCGTACTGCTCTACAGCTGGTTGAACAACGTCGATGTTACAGACTACTTCTCGACATTACCCGTGACCGTCCCACAAGTCATAAAAGCGAAGCTCCTGGCGTTCCTCATAATGACCATGTGGATCAGCACCGCCTTTGTTGTGGCAATAAGCTGGTTGAACAACGACACCAGTCTCCTTTGGCTGGCCCTTCCCGTGATGTTCATTGTGTCGATCTACATGGTGGTCATGGTCGCGTATCTGACCGGCCTCAGGACCAACAGCTTCCTGTTCAATCCAGGAGTGCTCATCAAGTTCAGTATAATGTCCATATTGCCAGACCTCGGCTTGACCATCCTGTCCTTCACGCTCAGAGCACCGGGGCAGGTCATCTTTTCGATAACCGGCATCGTCCTGGTCTGCGCGATTCTGCTTGGTACAACCTGGATACTCTACAGAGGAATCGACAAGAAGTGGGCTCGAACAGAGTTCGGAGACTGAGACCGAGCATGTCTTGATTAGGTATTTGGAATCTCCTACTGAGAGAATTCTGGGAGCTGGGCCCTGTCCATTTTCTTGGAAATCATGAGGGACACAACCAAGGAGAAAATCCCGATGACGGTGATAGCCAGTCCAAGGATCGCAACGAACGAGTTCACCGGACCGAACGCTTCATACGTGTTGAACGCGGGACTAGGTGCCGGGATACTCAGCCAATCATGAAGATACGAGGCAGCAACGATCCCTGGACCGCCCAGGACTATGAGTACAAGCCCGAAGTACATGGTGAGCTTCTCACGCCTCTCCTGAGAGCGACTACTCACTATCCCCTCTTTCTTGGGGTGCCGATGGATCCAGGATCTGTTTTCAGTGGAGCACAACATGCACACACCGTTGGGTGATACGTAGCTAGAACCGCAGTTCTTACAACTATATGCGGCCATGTCATCTTCTTGGTCAGATGATAACTCATCAAAGAAGTCTTCTTCCATAAACAGATTCCTCCGACTTTCAGACGCTTTCTATTCTCACTTTCCACTCTGAACCTTCTCTTCGGAGTGCATTCCTCCGACTATCAGACCGGTCCCAATAACTGCAAGGGCTCCGGAGAGTAATAACGAACCCATGACCCATAGAGAACCCACACCCATCGAAAACGCTCCAACCCCAAGAGGTACGATTGGGAGTCTCTGCCTAGTCTTCCGCGGTAAACGTACATAGCTCTTCGGGATTAGACTATTCGTGTTCAGGATAGAGGTAGCCTTCTGATCATCTACAACCGACAATTCTGGGGACATAATGTTCTCTCCCGTCGCGGAACCTTACGAGGATGTGCATAAGCCTTGCTATACAGTTATCAAAAGTGAAATGTAGAATAATCACAATAACAACATAGTAACAGTATTTCCAATACTATGTGAAATATGATGAAAGTGATTTAGGCACATTCACTTAGGAACACAATCCAATATTAGTCGTTACAATCATGTTCTCAGTCCCATCCGATAGGCTTATCTACCCCACAGGTCAATATTCACGGTAGATAATCACGGGTGATTATCGCGGAAGGTAAGAATCCACGGATTTGAACCGAACAGGGAAGCAAAGCAAGGGATGGGATGTAAGGAACCTTGTACGATTGACTCTGACACGTAGATACCATGTTCTGTGGACCGGCGACAACGGTGATTCAGTGATGTCCGACACGAACCAAGCTGCAACGGCCAACTCCGCGCCCGTGAGGATGGGGAAGGGTTTTGGGCTTATTCTGATCAACAGGATAAGAAACATCGATACCGAGATGTTCATGAGGAAGGTCATGTGGAACTTGGTCCTCTTGTTCCTGGGGCTGTTCGTTGGTTTCATCGTGATCCAACATGCGATGTTCTATTCGCTACCTCCCAACCTGGATGAGTTCCTTTACGTCCAGAAGGAGGTGTACGTCGCATTCAGTTTGATGTTCGTGATTTCGATAAGGACTTTGTTCTCCGTAGAAGGGAAGATCAGGAGCCTGTCGGCACCAAAGTGATCGGTCCGGCCAGATTACCCCTTCTTAGATCATTGATGCCTAGAAAGAAAGAGAAGTGCTCGTTTCAAATGCCCTCAGGGATTCAAAACAAACAAGTCCGTCTTGATAGCCTGATAATAGTGATATGAGTTTTTGGTCTGTATTATGTCATTCAGCGATATTCTGTACGTTTAAGATAATATTCGTTATCAGGAACGATAAACGCCTCCTAACCTTTATAGTCGACCCGTTCATCAACCCGAAAAGGACCTTCTTTTTGAACAGAGGGTCGAGTAGCAATTGAACCGCACTGACTGTGGGTTGGTGAGGACACGATGCGTCCAAGAAAGACGAAAGGCATAGCGAGGTCAATAAAGGAGCGTGCTGAGAGAATCGGTAGAGCACCTTTTCAAGATGAGACTCCGATAGAGATCGACGAAGATGAACTTCTCTACGAAGAGCTGGACAGGCTGACAAGGACCAAGGACATTGATGATGAGCTGCGCGCGAAGGGATTGACCAACGGAATAGGCAGGACGAATGGGCTTATTAACGGGCTGGGGCGCACGAATGGACTCATAAACGGAAATGGTCGGACCAACGGCCTGGTCAATGGTATTGGACGCATAAATGGTTTGATCAATGGTACCGGAAGGACGAATGGACTTGTCAACGGTGTTGGAAGGACAAACGGTCTCATCAACGGTAACGGCAGGACAAATGGTCTCATCAATGGTATTGGCAGAACCAATGGGATGATCAATGGTACCGAGGTTGGTGATTACGAATACCTAGACGAAGGATTTGAAGATCCCAAAGGAAGAAGACCTCGGAGAAGGAAGCTGGCCCTAGTTAGATACAGCGCAATCATAATGGGACTTCTCTTCCTGTTCTCGGTGAATATCTCAATGATACCCGAGGAGCCGGGGAAACCTTCGAGAATAACCGTTGATGGACAGCTGTCAGACTGGTCGGGGATCGAGCGATACAATGAACCCGGTTCGAGCGAGAATAGTGACGTGGACCTTCAAACGTACGCTGTGCTGTCAGAGAAGGAGATCCTGTCCGTCCTGATGACCGTTCAGGGGACCGCACTGGGAGATCCCACGGGATATGACGCCTTCTACCTTTTCGTGGATGCGGATATTTCGATGGCCACAGGTTATCTTCACGAGGGTCTGGGTGTGGACTATGCGATAGAGATCTACGGAGGCGGCAACTCGGTCAAGGTTGCCAGCTTACTTGAATTCCAACCGGGGGACCAGCATAACTGGTCGGCCTTCACGACGATTGGAGGGATAGACGCCGCTGTCTCAGGCAGTAACCTAGAAGCTCAGATTCCATTGTCTCTTGCGTGGTCAATATCTGAAGACAGTATCTTCGCGATACATACAGACGATTTCGAAGGCGGAGGGCTGGATTCTTCTCTCCACTTCAGAGAAGAACTCGGAGCATTGGAGGTCACATTCCAGGCCGTGGAGGAGAACTGCATCATTACCTCAGTTCCACAAGATGTCATCCAGTTGACCTTCGTAGCGAGGGGTTCAGAGGTCGCTGTCGATTCTGTGTCGATCACCATGGAAGGCCTGGGACAACTTGGATCTGTTGCTCCATTCAACCTCCCCTCATCCCAGGCAACCGTCAGAACGGTTGGATTGTCATCCTTGACGGCAAACCCGGGAGACCTGATTATCTTCACACTAAACGAGGTGCGGGCGGACAGGCCGGTGAAGATACGCGGGGAGAGTGTCAAATGCTATTATCAGAGCGCCCCGAGCGAGAAGAAGATCGATGGATGGTTCGGGGACTGGAGCGGAGAGGCGGAGATCGATGATCAGAACCTTCCTCTGGACCAGGCAAGTCGGGACATCAAGGAGTACTCGGCATCACTTGAGCCAACCCTCAACGAGACCTTCTTCTATGCCAGGGTCTTTGGAGAGATGCTGGAAGGGTCCAGCGTTCCGAGAAAGATAGTGAAGTCTTTGGCCCAGGGAGATCCGAACTACGTTCCAGCGGCCCCGAGGCAATGGAAGGAAAAGAGAACGGGCGAGGATTTCCTGAGAATCTACATCGACTCCAACACCAGCGATGTGGACGGTGCTCACATCAACAACTTTCCAATGATCCTAGACTATATGATACAGGTCACAGGCAAGAATGGCGTGATACTGAACAGTTCGGTCTTCGAATGGGGACCAGGATGGGACTTCCTCATGAGCATTCCAGCAGAGAAGAACATGGACAGCATTGAGATGTCCGTTCCAAGCTGGCTTTTCGGCTCTGTGAACAACACGGAGATGCTGTTCGACATGACAGACTGGAGAAGTTCAGGTGACAGCAATTCGCTACAGACGGCATGGCAGAGCAGGTCAGGGACGAGAACGGTATACCTAGTTCAGAACACGAACAACGCCGCGACAACCACTGCCTACTCGACGCAGAGGAAGGTGTTCCACGATGGCACATACTTCTGGAGCTTCTATTATGACGGAGTCCAGGGCAAGACCATGTACGAGTACAGTAATGAGGGTGATGACTGGACAAATACTGCTGTCTCTGCGTTCTCCACATCTGGCGTTCTCTATCCATCCGTATGGTACGATTCCGGCAACTCAGCGGTCTATATAATCGGAGACACTTCTGCGAGTGACACGACGGTAATAACCAGGAAGGGCACCATTTCAGGCACTTCCATCTCCTGGGGGTCCGAATACACGGTCACAGTCTCGGGGAGCAGCCTCGGATCCAAGGTGGCTTTCATCAGCCAGGACTCGAGCGGATATCTCTGGGTGATATCGAGCAGCCAGGAAACCAATTATAACTGCGCTGCGGTAAGGTCGACCAACACCGATGACATCTCTGCATGGGACAGCCGAACGGTCATTAGAACCGCTGGCGACGTCAGCAACAACTACGTCTATCCAATGATATACCCGCTGGGCAGCGGAGATGTTTATGCGATCTGGTATGCGGACGGTAACATCGAAGGAAGAGGATATGATGCGGGCAGCTCATCGTGGGACGCTAACGAGGTTTCTATAGTGACAACAACCGCGAGCAAGACCAACAGAGGGCCATCAGCGGTGGTAGATTCCTCGAATACCATACACCTCATCTACAGCGATACTAATGGATACATCAAATACAGATACAAGACGACAGCGGGGTCCTGGACTGATGGATCATCCGATCCGGAGGCCGTCGAGAGCGCCAATGGGTACCCAACGCTGAGCATTCTGACCTCGAACGATGATCTGTACGCGTTCTACATCAGGAGCAACCAGGTCCGCTGCAAGAAATGGGGCGGCAGCTCTTGGTCCACAATCACCATGTCGACCGATGGATTGTCAAAGACCTATCTGACATCTACATATTCAGCCTCACAAGAGAACTGGACCGCTCTGAATTGGAGAGGTTACGAGTCCTTCGATGACGAGACCAGAGTGTACTTCGAGAGAGTGCCTGAGTTCTCGGACATTCTGCCTCCTTTCCTGAGTGTGCTAATAATAGGACTCGCGTCTAAGAGGATGTCCAAGAGAAAGGAAGAGAAGTCGAACCGCTTGGACCATTAGGGGAATCCAAAGCCAGCATATCATCGCATTTCGCCATACAATGCAAGAAACCAACACTGGCATGACTCAGATTCCAGTTTACACCATCGTAAACCTTTTTATCCATATAAGTCAATATACGTGGGTTCATATGAGCCGAATCAAGGTTGTTAGCGAGGCTGCAGAGCTCGTACCTATACTCAGAGCAATCGATACAGAAGTGAAGAGAGAGGTATTCAAGGAGGTCACCGAGAATTGGTGTACTGAGAAGGATATCGAGAACAAGTTCGGGGACGCTGGTCTGGAGGCGCTCAAGTTCTTCGAAAAGATGAACCTAGTGGAGACCAAGTGGCAGTCCTCCGAATCGGAACCCGAGAAAGCGTACCACGGTTTCTACAGCTCATTCCACATCGACGCTTCATCGACCATCCACGAGATAACCGACGTCCTTGCCGCGGCCGTGATGAACGATGATGAGTTCGATAAACTGGAGAAGAAGATCTACAGGTTCGTGGGAGAAGATGGGACGTTCGTTGGAGATGTAGCGGAGAAGTTGAAGGTCACGCAGACATTGCTTAAAGGTCTGGTCAAGAGATCAGCCAAACTGGAGTACAGAGGACACAGAATCGAGCGGAATATCTAGAGGGGGATCCAAGTGGCGGATGAAAAATGGGAGGAGAACCCCTTTGAGAACCGTCCCGCCGACAAGAGCAAGGTTGTTGAAAGAAAAGCTACTAAGCCAGCCAGGGCTGTCCCTCCGCCGCCTATCGCGGACGATGACAATCCGTTCGAGAGAGGGTCCACCCCCGCCAGACATGAAGACATTGATGATGGCGGGAGTCCTTTTGAAAACAGACCTTCTGGCACTTCTTCCGGGGGAGGTTACGACGAGGAATATGTGGAACCGGACGAGTTCGACAAGAGCAAACTTGCAACGGTTTCTGGAATGGGCTTCGTAGGCCTGGGCGCATTCTTCGTTTTGTTCGTCATAATGCCTGGAAATATGCTCCTAATCGGGCTGGCAGTCCCTGCGTTGATCATATCCGCCCTGGTAGCTTTTTTCTATCTTCTCGACGACCTCAGGATCCGCCCGACCTCGTTGACGGAAAGGAGTTCTCGATTCATGTCAGGCATACTCATCATGATTCTGTTCATTCTGCTTTTTGTGCCTTTGATAATGAACTGGCCGAACACTGAGGACATAGATATGACGATTCCACTAACATTGCTGCCGGTCATAGTCCTGACGAACGCGAGCGTTGCGTTGTTCTTGTATTCGATGCTTTGGGAAGAGTGAGAGAACAGGTCATTCTACACCGATTGCGAGTCCCCGCCCAAGCTACCCAGCTCCCAACAGGCTCTCATCTCAGGGCGGGATCTGCGACAATGCAAATCAAGCAGTCTCGATGTGTAACTTCTTTTCTTCATCTGCCCTAAGCAGGACCTTCTCACCCTTGTGCAGACCCAGTACTTCTGCCAGTTCAGTGGGGATACGGACTATGAGATTGCTTCGGATTTGACCTAGCTTGATCTTGTACTCCTTCGTCAGTATCTTGTTGAACAGTAGTACCCTCTGTGCTTGCTCCGGATCGAAATACTCCTCGCCGCAAGAACATCTCCATCCGTCGATTTCGGCTCCTTGAAAGCGAAGCTTGGCCCTCTTGGCTGTCTTGCCGCAGGTCACACATACCATTCCTTCTTTCTTCATTTCCTCACCTTGGATTTGGATGTCATTCCTACATGGGTTATTACCCAGACTTCGGAATCTAGAGAGTAGTTATATGATTTCGCCACCACGACCCTGATCGTTTTCTTTCCTTTGTCTAGACACCTCTCAAGGATTCCTTTCGACCTTCTCCCTTTTGAACAATCATATCCATGTTCCAACACGTCAAGTACGGCATAGAGATCTAGGCTGTTGTTGTACAATTCATTCATCGCAGACCGGGAGGGGACCAGGGGTAGGTCGCGGAAGAGGGGGTAGATCATCCAAACACTCAATATGTCATGTACGTATGTAGTATAAGTATGTTATTATCATATGCAATGTTGGAGGACCGCTGCATCACTGGACACCATATGCATGAGGGGGTTCCAAAAAGACTGAGAGGTTCTCAAGAATAGCTGAATATCCCATTTCTGTGTGGGAAGAATAGACTGTCGAATCTCAGATATTCCATACTACATCTTGAGAGACCTCGATCCAATATCCTCTTCCTGGTTCGAGATAATCAGACCCAGAAAGCTTGAAGAGGTGGAACGGTTCGCCGATCGGATCGTAAGCCTCGATGGCGACATAGGGAGTTCCAGCAAAAGCTTCATTCACAGTCTTAGCGAACAACGAAGGATAGCCCACGAGATTCCAACCGCTTTTGAGAGGGATGCTTCTTGAAAGCGGATACATGCCCACGATCGTCCAAGTACCGGCCTGTTCCACGTTCACCCATACGCCAGTCCCAATCTCAAAGGCAATGGCATCACTGTAAGGTTTGGATTTGGAATATGATTTCCAGTAGTCAATGGGGTCTCCAACATCGAATATCCACACATCATCATAGGAAACGGTCTGAAGGACGTTTTCAGCGCGATTGTCAAAAAGAGACAAAGGAGTGGATACGAGCTGCATACCCGATTGCAGATCATTCGAGCATTTCGTGAGGCTCTTACTGGAACCAACACGCCCATGTTGGTCGGTCGCCCAAATGAAATACTGAACAGTGTCGGGCTGACCATGCCCCATGCCGGGATCTGTGAAGGAGTACTCAGTCGAACCTGTCCCCATTACAATACCGATTTCTATCAACGGGAACACGAAATCGACCGATCTCATGACTCTGTAGAACATGCTCTGTCCAGGTTGCCCATCGCCAGGAGAACTCTTCCACGTAATCTCAATATCCCCGAAGGCAGGGCCTGTCAGGGCCGCGTTCAGTATCCCTGGGGCAAGGCATGGATCGTTGCCAGGACTCATGAGAGGCAGGAAATCCACACTGGGAGCGTCATTCAAACCGCCTGAGTCAATGACATAAGGTGTGTCGCCGATGCCATCTCCATCCGCATCGACTCCAGCATAATCGGCCCAGTAATTGCCTGCACAAGTTGAGTTCCAATCGTTGTGACCTGCGGACATGTCTGTGACCTGTCCATGGGTATTGCCGATGAAGGAGTTGTGGTGAAAGGAGTTGTATTGGGGATCCAGAGACGGCCCAGAATCCTCACTGATGGATCCACCCTTGTAGTTCGCATGGAACACATTCCAGGCGAAGGTATTCCCCCGAGTCCAGAAGCTCAGGGACAAGCCGAAGTTCCCACTACCGAGACCATTAGAGTCCACAGTGTTGTTCATGAATGTGTTGTAGAAAGCCACCTCTAAAGAGATGCCATAGCCATCATTGGCTAGGACCGTGTTGTTGCCAAAGTAATTGCGATGCCCCTCGATGTGGACACCTCGATCGTTGCCTTCGATATGGTTGAAGACGATCAGATTCTCCCTGCTGTCCATGAAGACGGACATACCAGCGAAACTGGAGTCGACCGTGTTGTTTGCTATCAGATTGACGTTCCCGTGCACATGGATGCCGAGTCTTGAGAAGGTGATGTTATTCCACTGGACGATGTTGTTCTGTTCTTGATCCGGGAAGTTCGGAGGCATAATGCTTATTCCCCATTCATTGGAGACGAGTTCATTCCTGGCAACAACGTTGTCGATGCCCGCCACATGGACTGCCGCTCCAGGGAAGCCCAGGTAGAACAAGCCCTGAGTGTCATTCACCACATTGTCATTGACTGTGTTGCTGAAACTATCGCGGTCAACGTAAATGCCGGTTGAACTGCTATGGAATATCTTGTTATGGGTTATCCCGATGTAGTGTGAGGAGTTAGCCATAATGCCCACGCCATACCAACCGATTTGGCAGTTCTTCACGACGACTCCAGAGGTTCGAATCATGATCGCCACTCCGGTAGCGTCACCGATAAGGGTCGTATAGTTACAGTCGAGAACAATATTGGGGGTCTCCAGAATCAGGATGCCGTCCCCGGCTGTGTCGTTTACATAACACGTTTCACCATCAAGAGTCGTGTTGTCCGTGATGTAGGTATCATCGGTTGGACAACCCGGGCTCATCGGCTGAGGATTCCCCTCAGCAAGGTCCCTCGATTCCTCTTGCGAGCCCGCCTCATCATTCACTCTCAACCCTGTCACCATTACAGAAACCAGTACAACTAACACGACAAGTATCGATCCCCACGTTTTGCTCATTTGCAGTCCCTCTGAGTCAGAAACGAGAGGGAGAGATAATAATGTTTCGTCATGGAAACATCCGTAGACAGACTCTCAAAGAGCTTGAGTCGCATATGTTTTTATGAGACCCCAAATATCCTGGGAAACGATGGAAGACCTGAACATCACCGTTCTCAGACTGGGCCACAGACCGCTGAGGGACAGGAGGATGACCACGCATATCGCACTTGTCGCCAGGGCTCTGGGCGCCAGGTCGGTGGTGGTTACCGAGAAACATCCGAAACTGGAGAGGGCAGTGGAAGAGGTGACTAGAAAATTCGGTGGAGATTTTTCGGTCCAGATCGAGCCACATTGGAAGAGCTTCGTCCGTCAGTGGGAGGGGCCTGTGGTTCACCTCACCATGTATGGGGAGCCGTTGGAGAAAACCGTCGATCGGATCCCGAAGAGGGACGTACTTGTCATCGTGGGGGCAGAGAAAGTGCCTCCGGAGGTCTACCAGCTCGCAGATTTCAACGTCTCGGTGACCAATCAACCGCACTCAGAGGTCGGAGCATTGGCAATTCTCCTGGATAGAATGACGGAGGCAGGTTGGACCAGATTGAACTTCGAGGGTAGAATGAGGATAATCCCATTGGGGAACGGCAAGATCGTCATCGACATGGACGGAATATATCTGAGCGACAATGACTGCCTGAGAATGCTCGAGGAAGTTGGCTGTGAGGAGGATGTTGTCAGTCATGCGAGAACTGTCGCGAAGATTGCGGTGAAGATAGCGGGGGAATGTAGAGCGGATGTGGACCTGGTCAGGACGGCGGCATTGCTGCATGATATCGGTCGAACGAAGACCCACGGACCTGGTCATGGGTTCGAAGGAGCGGAGATCTTGAGGAGATTTGGTTTCCCAGAGAACATAGTTCTGATCGTTGAGAGGCATGTCGGAGGCGGTTTGGACTCAAAAGGTGCTGCTGAGCTCGGACTGCCTGAGAGGGATATGATACCCACAACTCTTGAAGAGAAGATAGTGTGCATCGCGGACAAGCTGGTGGAGGACGGCAAGAAGGTCCCCATCGATAAGGAGATCCAGAAGCTCAAGGAAAAGGGACTGGACAAGGCCGCAGAGAGGCTTCAAATCCTGTACCAGGAAGTGGAGGATATTGCTTCAACCGACCTTGACCGATTAGGCGCTTGACACAAGTCTTATTTGTTTCCATTCGATGGTGTATCACCATGAATCGGGGGATATTTGGATTGGGAATCGCACTGATGGTTCTGGGCTTGATACTGATGCCTTTCCTCTATCCGCTGGTGAACATTGACACTCCCGAGGAGGCTGGTCAGAAAGCAAGGGTCTACGATCTGGCCAACGATCCCCCTCTAAGGTTCAAAGGAACCGTGAAGGAGGTCATCGAGAGGGACTTCATTACTCAGAGGCCGGCCATCACAATCGAGGGCTTCGAAGGACTTGCTGGGAATATTCGGGTGTCTATAGGTAACGAAACGATCTCCGAAGGGCAGGAAGTGATAGTGGAAGGCAAGTTCTACGGTTTCTTGGGGATTGGCTACGTCATGGGAAACTATAACGAGGATACTGAGAAGATAGACCCAGCGACGGTCGAAAGGGTCCCGACGAACAACTTCATTGTTGCACTGGTGCTGTTCCTTGCGGGATTAGTGTTGACGATATGGGGCTATATTAAGATCTGAGATCCAGAAGACAGTCCTTCACCTGAGCTCGTCCAGCGGTACGTAATGTTCCTCAAGTTTGGCTTTCACTGTGTGCCTCGAGGTCTTTGGAGGGAAAACATCATCGCTCTTTCCCATCTCCAGGATCATGTCCTTCGTGATGTTCTTGATCTCTGCCTCGGGCCAGGCCGTAACCTCGATTGCATCGTCCCAGTAATCGACGAGGTAGACCGGTATCTTGGTGTATCCCATTCTCCGGAGAGCTTCCACCCTGTGATGTCCATCCAGAACCACGCAGTCATTCTCATCCACGAGTATAGGGACCTTGAACACGCCATCGTCTCTGAGCATGCTAATGAAATCCTCAAGCAGTTCATCCTGGATAGCTTCATGAATCCTGAGGTCTTCGATCTCCATGATAGCGAACGTGTATCTCATCGGAATACTCCCCTCGCGAGGGAACTTCGAAGGAAATGCCATCTTCCCCAGCCTCCTCTGATGAATGAGGCGGGCCATAGGGCGGACGGTCCTGCCTCACTGCTCATGACTGTGAATATAGAGCTGCAAATAAAAGACTAACGACAGCTAGCGCGATGACCGGGATGCGGAAAGCTTACTTGGCCTTCTTCTTCAGGCTGACCCTCCGGGGGAAGTACCTCAGAATCACGATGTCACCGACAGACTGGATCCATCGGTATGGAACGCTGACCGCCCTTGAACCTTCAACAAGAAGAGGATTCGTGTCGCCTATGAACAGACCCTCCACTCGACTGTCGTCGATATCCACGACGAGATTGTTCACGTTCCCCAGGAAAATTCCCTCATGAGTGTATACCTGCAACCCGACGAGCTCAGAAATTTCTTCCAACATGCTTATCCCATCTCTGACCCACATATATCTTGGGATATTAAATAGTTGCCACAATGGAAATGTTTACCGAAAACCCCCACGGCCATTGTAGAGTTGTCTTGTTCTGAACCCTCAGCAAGATTTGCAGAAGGAAGCGACATCAACAAATGTTGTCAGAACCAAAAGGGGATGACGGTCTCCGGGTTCTGTGGGGGAATAAGATGGATATCAGATTATCGGTGACCATTCCCCTTTGGTCGACGGGATGGGATATGGATAATGAGGAGATCTGGAAGAGTCAGGAAGAAATTCACACTTTGAACTATGGAGATCCCGATGGAGGATGCCTCATCTGAGACATGATCCTAGCCCAGCAGAAACACAAGAAATGGAGAGACTAGATGATTATTTTCGCATTGTGTTTTAATCTCATCAGTATTGCGTCAGCATATTCGGGGATTTTTTGTCTTTAGAACAAGATTTTTCTCCGCATTTCTATAATCACACCCGATAACGAACCCGACAGTTTTATTTGGTCTCGGCAAGGTCTTCGACATGTATTCCCTGAAAACATGCGAAGCAATGTCCAAAGGACGGAGAACGAATGCTAGAAGGATTGGCGAACATATCCGGCCTTCTTCTGAAAGGTCCCCCAGGCGTTGGAAAGCTGGAATGGTGTCTGGAGCTCATAGACGACTTCCTCGAACATGACAAGAAGATAGTGATCGTGTGCATAGACTACAGTCCTGAAGCAATCAGGCAGAGGGCGTTCAAGTTCGACATCGACCTCAGGAAGTACGAGGGCGAGAAACTGGTGTTCGTGGACTGTTTCTCTGCTCCCCTAGGCAAGCTCAGGGAGGGCGAACGGACAGATGGGACTATGCACGTGAGCAGCTTGTCCAATATAGAACAGATAGGCATGAACATTACAAAGGCATCCGATGTGCTGGGAGACCCTATCAACCTCTTCTTCTACTCACTCTCGCCCCTTTTTCTGCACAATGCTCCCCAGGCTCTTCTGAAGTTCTTCCAAATAATGTCATCCCAGCTGAGGACCAACGGAGGGTTCGGTGTCTTCGCTCTGCACGAGGGAGTCCAGGACGAGAGGACAGGCGAAACGCTTGGAATGATGGTGGACGGGGTGGTGGAGATGAAGTTCAACGAGATGCTCCACAGGGAGATCAGGATACATCACATCAAGGGCATCGCAACTAATCCAGCCTGGACGTCGTTCGATGTCGGCGGCGAAACCGTGGACGTCGTACTTTCGGAAAGGGTGCCAAGGGTCAGGTACGTGGACAAGGAAGTAGGGATCGATAAGCTGTTGTGAGGGTTACCATGAAGTTGGTCAAATCGGGATTGCGAACGGTGGACGAACAGCTCGGAGGTGGTTTCCTCAGGCCCTCATCGTCCATACTGCTGAGCGACAGCCCCACAGAAAAGAGAATGTTCGCGGAGAACTTCCTGGCCACTGGGGTAAAGAGGCACGAATCCTGCATCTACATAGACTTCCACAGGGCCCCGAGCCTCGCAAGATCGCATTTCAAGAAGTACGGTGTTCGGGAGGAATCCAGCCTGGTGATAGTCGACGCCGCCTCCAGCCAGGCCATGACGCCGTCCTCGGAGAGTTACGTCATCAAGGACGTGACCGACATGATGGACATACGCAGGGTGGTGCAAGACGCCTTCGAGGAACATAGACCCAAGAGGGTCATCGTGGACTCGCTGGAGTTCCTTGTGGACAGGTTCCCGCACGAAGAGGCCCTGAAGTTCTGGGAGTTCGTCAATGACCTCTCCACCGAGAACAACTCGGTCTTCTTCACACTGGTGACGAACTGGACACTGGAGCGAAGGGAACTGGCGTCACTGAAGGACGGCGCGGACACCGTTCTGGAGTTCAGAACAGAGAGGATGGGTTCAAGTTTGCTGAACCTGGTCAGGGTGAGCGAGATCAGGAAGGTGGAGATTGAGAACAGCAAGTGGGTACCGTTCAAGTTCGAGGACCTGACTGGAGTGGTGACCTATACCCCCAGGATACTCGTCATAGGATCGAAGGATTCCGGAAAGGAAGATTTTATTAATTCCTTGTGTTCTCGGTCTATCGTTGATGGAGAGGGACATCTTTCGGAGGGTCGCGACAGAAGAACAATCGACGTCTCGGACATAGAGACCGAAGTGTTGGGAGTGCCTGGAAAGGAGAGCTTCTCGGCTACTTTGAGGTTGTTCAGCAGGGAGATGAGCGGTGTGTTCCTGGTCTTGAACAGTTCGAGCCTCAAGGACATAGAGAACGGTAGGAGGATAGTGGAATCAGACTTCGGAAGGGTTCCTCTGGTCGTCATCGCGAACAGACAGCGGACAGATGGCGCCTTCTCGGAGGATGAGATCAGGAGGAGAATGAAGCTGTCAGTGGATGTGCCGATAATTGAGTTCGATGAACAGAGGGAAGGCAAAGCAAGCAAAGCGCTACAGAGTTTGCTGAAGCTCCCGGATGATGGGTGAGATAATGGCTGAAGAAAGGGAAATGAAGATGAAGATATGTCTGGTCGGCGACGGCGGAGTGGGAAAGACCAGCCTGATCCGTAAGTACGTACTCAACGAGTTTGACGACAGATACCTGTTCACTTTGGGCACCAACGTGTCCAAGAAGGAGATCACCCTGCCCGGGGGGAAAGGTCAGCCAGTAATGGTACACATGATGATCTGGGACATAATGGGACAGAAGGATCTGGCGAAGTTGTTCACCGAACAGTACTTCAAGGGAGCCAATGCCGGTATCGCGGTCTGCGACTGCACAGATGACAAGACGCTTGATGGGCTCTTGGAGTGGATAGACGGGATGAGAGAGGCTGCAGGCCAGGTGCCTATTATCATTCTTGCGAACAAGGTGGACCTGGTGGACCATAAGCGAATCGATGATGATCGATTGAAGGAGATCGCGGAGGGATATGGGGCTTCCCACTACTTCTCAAGCGCAAAGACCGGGGAGAGTGTAGAAAAAGCATTTGTGGAGCTGGCAAGAGAGTTTGTGATTTGACCATACTGATGGATGCCGCTGGCATATCTACCCGGCAGTACCGAAGGTGGAAGACGTCCAGGGTGTGTTCATGAGGTCCTACTGCTATCGAGTGGTGATAGAGGGGACAATCTCGGCCATGAAGAACATATTTGGTGTTCTGGTACGCTCGAGGAAAAGACACAACCAGGACGTCGAGGTGCTGTCCCAGATGGTACTGTGGAACTACATCAATACTGAGCTGGAAGGAGTCTTAGGTCAACACTCACAGTGGACTGGTCTGTGAACTTCACTGTTCCCCGACCCACCAAAGCCATCCCCTGTGCTTTTCGGAGACCTCGCCTTTGATGACGCGTTTCAAGCGGAGCTTAGAAAGGAACAGCACGACCGTGTCCGGGCACTCCTCTCCCCTCTTCATGATCCTCTCTTCGATCTGGAGGGTGGTCATCGGCCCCTCTTTCCCCAGCAGTTCAACAACGACCTTCACCGCTTCGTCCGTGTCCAGTTTCTTGCGCTCCAAGATGTTCCCTCGAGCCATGTGAATGTGGCTGAGAGTGTATGGCAGTTTCCATATTAAATGTGACCCACGCCAACTGGCAAAAGGACAGGTAGCCAGCATGCCAGATTTCAAATCACAACCCTTATATACACGCACAACTTTATTGGAAATCGTCAGTTTTGACAATTTTCGAGCGTGTTGGGGATGACTGATATCATCGAGCAAACGAAAAAGGGGACTACAACCCTAGGGATGGTCTGCAAGGACGGGGTAGTCTTGGCAAGCGAGAGAAGAGCGACCATGGGTACACTCATAGCCCATAAGAGCACCAAGAAGCTATACCAGCTAGACGAGAGCATCGGTTTGACCACGGCTGGCTTGGTAGGAGATCTCCAGACCTTAGCCAGGTACATAAAAGCCGAGGTGGAGCTCTACAAGTTGAAGAGGGGGGCACGAATGCCGGTGGCAGCGTGTGCCACATTGCTGTCGAACATACTCTCAGGCAGGAGGATGTTCCCATATTGGGTGCAACTTGTCGTGGGCGGAGTGGATGCAACGGGCCCCAGCGTGTACTCTCTGGACATGGCGGGAGGTTCCATACCAGACACATATGTGACGACCGGTTCCGGCTCTCCGTATGTATACGGTGTCCTCGAGGACCAGTACCGAGAGAACATGGACTTGAAGGAGGGCGTGGACCTGGCCATCAGGGCTCTTAGCGCTGCCATCAAGAGAGACGCCGCCTCAGGCAACGGGATGGACATAGCCACCATAACCAAGAAGGGGTTCGTGAGGCTCGACGACAAGGAAGTCGAGAAGAGGATGTCAGCAATGAAGCTGACGTAGCCCCGAATTAACTGTCAATCCATAGCGAGTGGAATCAATGAGTGTTGAAAAGGTTCTTGCTGATGCGAGACAAGCTGTTGAGAAGGTAGTGCCTCCAGATGTGGAGATCACCAACATCGAACTGGAAGGGCCAGTCATAGTGATCTATACGAAGAGCATGGAGGTGTTCGCCGATAGCAATGACATGGTCAGGCAACTGGCTCAAAGCCTCAGAAGGAGAGTGGCCATCAGACCCGACCCATCACTCCTCGTGGAAGAGGAGAAGGCGGAGAAGAGCATCAAGACCATAATCCCGGATGAGGCCAAGATAGTCAACATCTTCTTCGAGCCCGAGACGGGAGAGGTGACCATCGAGGCCGAGTCGCCAGGACTGGTCATTGGAAGGCACGGAGCCCTTCTGAACGAGATAAAGAAGAAGATAGGTTGGGCACCCAAGGTGGTGAGAGCCCCACCCATACCCTCGAAGACGGTCGAGGAGATCAGGAACTATCTCAGGTCCATACGCGAAGCCAGGGACGAATTCCTCAAGAAGGTCGGCAGAAGGCTGGCCAGGGAAGTGGCCCAAGGGGAGAACTGGATCAGGATCACATCTTTGGGAGGCTACAGGCAGGTCGGCAGAAGCTGTTCGCTCTTGATGACGAGGCAGAGCAAGGTCCTTGTGGACTGCGGCGTTGACGTGTCGGCCGAGGATAACGGCGGACCCTACCTTAACGCGCCTGAGGTGATGCCATTGGAGAACCTGGACGCTGTTGTTCTGACGCACGCGCATCTTGATCACGCGGGTCTCGTTCCAGCGCTTTACAAATACGGTTTTGACGGTCCCATATACTGCACTCCACCGACAAGGGACCTCATGTCGCTTCTCCAGATAGATTATATCAAGGTCTCGTTCGGAGAGGGCAGGAAATCACCCTACGAATCACCACAGGTCAGAGAAGCGGTGAAGCACACAATCCCCCTGAAATACGGCGAGACCACAGACATCACCCCAGACATGAGGTTGACGCTCCACAACGCGGGCCATATCCTGGGATCCGCAATAGCTCACTTCCACATAGGGGACGGACTGTACAATATCGCTTTGAGCGGGGACATGAAGTTCGAGAAGACCTGGTTGTTCAATCCTGCCGTCAATCGTTTCCCGAGACTGGAGACTCTGGTACTAGAGTCCACATACGGGGGATATCACGACATCCAGCCGAGCAGAAGGGAAGCGGGAGAACAGCTGAGGGAGATTTGTGCCAGGGTTCTCTTGAGAGATGGGAAGTTGCTCGTTCCGGTCTTCGCGGTGGGGCGTTCCCAGGAGGTCATGCTGGTTCTCGAGGAACTGATGAGGAAGAAGCACATCCCGAACGTACCAGTCTATCTGGACGGGATGATCTTTGAGGCGACTGCCATTCACACCGCTTATCCGGAATACCTGAACAGCCAGCTCAGAACACAGATCTTCCAGACAGGAGAGAACCCCTTCCTTTCAGATATCTTCAGAAGGGTCGATGGGCAGCAGACCAGGGAGAGGATTCTCCATGACCCTGACCCGTGCATCATTCTGGCTACGTCGGGCATGATGAACGGCGGGCCGGTGATGGAGTACTTCAAGGCCTGGGCGGACAATGCAACTCATGCATTGATGTTCGTCGGTTTCCAGGCGGAAGGGACGATTGGACGGAAGATCCAGAAGGAATGGAAGGAGATCACCCTCAACGACAGGGGCAAGCCACTTACATTGAAGATAAGAATGGACGTGGATGAGGTGGACGGATTCTCTGGACATTCGGACAGGTTGCAGCTTCTGAACTACGTTGGCACTTTGGAGCCGCGTCCGGAGAAGGTCATCGTGAACCATGGAGAGGAGTTCAAGTGCTCCGATCTGGCTAGTTCGCTGTACAAGAAATTCGGTATGGAGACCAGAGCGCCTATGAACCTTGAGACCATCAGACTCAAGTGACCTCAGACAAGCTCATAGATGCTGTTTTTCCAAAGTTTCGAACCAGTTGGCACGAGTTATTACATCATGCCCGGAGGCATTCCGCCCGGAGGCATTCCGCCAGGAGGCATTCCGCCAGGAGGACCTCCACCGCCTTCCATCTTCTTGGAGGCGATGACATCGTCGATCCTCAGTACCATGCTTGCGACCTCGGTCGCGGACTCTATGGCCTGGGTCTTAACACCAAGAGGTTCAAGTATCTTCAGTTTCAACATGTCGCCGGTTCCGCCGGTCTTCACATTGAACCCTTCGTTCTTGTTCCCCTTCTTGCCCTCGTGCTTGCTCTTGAGCATTATGAGCAGATCGATTGAGTCAAGTCCAGCGTTCTCACCCAAGGTCCAAGGGATTATCTCCATAGCCTGAGCGAAGGCCTCGATTGCCAGTTGTTCCCTTCCGCCGACCGTTGCAGCGAACTCCCGAAGTCGAAGCGAAAGCTCCACCTCAGGTGCACCGCCGCCGGGAACGGCCCTACCGTCCTCGATTACCAAAGCGACAACCTTCAGCGCATCGTTGAGCGACCTCTCGATCTCGTCCACGACATGCTCGGTCCCACCTCGGATAAGAACGGAAACAGCCTTGGGGTTCTTGCAGCCAGTGATGAAGGTCATATCGTCGTCGCCCACCTTTCTCTCTTCGACCAGTGCAGCGGTGCCGAGATCGGCGCGCTTGAGGTCGTCCAGAGTGCTGACCACCCTTCCACCGGTCGCACGTGCCAGCTTCTTCATATCGGACTTCTTTATCCTCCTCAGAGCGAATATCCCTTGCTTGGCAAGATAATGCTGCGCGAGGTCGTCGATGCCCTTCTGGCACAGAACTACGTTGGCGCCGCTCTTGGCGACCTTGTCCACCATCTCCCGAAGGGTCCTCTCTTCCTCATCGAGGAACTTCTGAAGCTGACCAGGGTCTGTGATCTGTATCTTGGCATCCACGTCGGTCTTCTTGATCTCCATGGCGAAATCCAAGATGGCTATCTTTGCATTCTTCACTGATGTTGGCATCCTGGGATGTACCCTGTCCTTGTCAACTATGATTCCTGATATGAGCTCCGTATCGTAAACCGACCCGCCGTGCTTCTTCTCCACCTTGACATTGCTCACGTCAGCGACGGTCTTGTTGTCCCGCTTCTCGGCCACTGAAGTGATCGCCCGGACGGCCAAATCTGCCAGATAATCCTTGGCTGGTCCAACACTGCGCCCGGCCATGGATGTGGCGGCTATGTCGATCATCTTCTTCGTGTCTGTGGGTTTGACCTGGAAGCCCATCTTGCCGAGAATGCTGACCGCCTCCCTTGCAGCAAGCTTGTAGCCGTTCACCAGGGTAGTGGGGTGCACGTTCAGCTCGACAAGGTTCTCGGCCTTCTTCAACAGTTCTCCGGCGAGAACGACAGCGGTTGTGGTACCATCGCCGCACTCGTCATCCTGTGTCTTGGCGATTTCCACGATCATCTTGGCCGCTGGGTGCTTTATGTCGATCTCCTTCAGGATGGTCACACCGTCGTTGGTGATAGTGACATCCCCCATGCTGTCCACGAGCATCTTGTCCACGCCCTTGGGTCCGAGCGTGGACCGGACAGCATCTGCCACGGCCTTAGCGGCCGCAATGTTGTTGAACTGGGCACCCTTGCCCCTTTCTCTCTCCGTTCCTTCCTTGAGCACTATGATAGGTTCTCCTCCAAACATGTGAATCACTTTGCGCTTATATGATTGGTCTTCTATATAAGGATTGTTGGTAAAGCACCTTGGGCCACAGGTATTCTTCGAGAATCGGAGAATCAAGGCGAAACATTCAATTCAGGGTTCTCATTATTCTCGCGTACAACTGAGGAAAGGTGCGATGAGGACCAACCTGATTACAGTCCTGACAAAGGTGTTCAAGGACGAACTGTTCGAGGAGCTCTTCTCGGGCGAGAGCAAGTTCAGGCCGGGCCATTCTTATCTGATAAAGGGCAAGAAGACCGAGAAGGCGTTCCAGCACTTCGCTGACCTGGTCAACCGAGGATTTGAAGGACTGCACATAACCAGACAGCACCCTGACCACGTGGAGAAGGCCAAGTTCGAAAAGAGCCCCAAGATCATCTGGCTGAGCACCACGCTGGGGAAGGACTATATCGATCCTCACAACCTGGGGAGCCTCACGACGATGATACACGAGTTCGTGGAGAGCAACGAGAAGACGGTCATCTTCGTTGACGGGCTTGAGTTCCTGATGATCAATAACGACTTCTCGCGAATAATCAAGTTCATAGAATATGTGAACGAGACCGTGATGCAGAACAAGGCGGTCCTCTTCCTGGCAATCGATGAGAGGGTTTTCGATGAGAGAGAGCTGGCGATATTGGAAAGGAACCTTGAGATAGTGGCATCGTGAGTTTTGATCTAGAGGTTCTTCGCCTCCTCTGCACTGAGGAGCCTGTAGTTCTCCGAGATCATCCTGTAGTCCTCGGGATATATCGCCCGGTTGTCTATTGGAATAACAATCGACCCGCCACAAGAGTCCGCAGCCGACTGGGCCTTGTTGAGCATCTCCGCAACCTTGCTGAAGTCATTGAACAAGGTCAGCATCTCGAATCCGTCAAGAAGAGCCACTCCGCCCTTGTTTCTGTTGAAGAACGAGGTGATTATGGTCTCGATCTCCGCCAGGTCCGAAGGACGAACGCTGTTTTCGGTCTCCCGCAAGAGAAGCCTGTGACATTCGACGCCCTCCAGTTCTTCATTCGGGCACATATGGTCGGGTTGGTTCCTTGCGATCAGAAGTCCCTTGTCACCGGCCTTCGTCCTATCCAAGAACACTGAAAGACTGAGTCTTGGCTTCCTCTCGTCTACAAAGACCATTCCGGTGGTGAATCTCCCGCCCTCATCGGACAAATGCATCTCCGAAATAAGCGTATCGCATGAGTTTATATAGTCTTTTCTTAGAAATTTGTCTTTTCGAAAGAGTTATACTCTCAGATGACCATACGGATACGAACCAGAGGGTTAGAAATGTACGAAAGGAAGAGATTGCTACCGCTTAGAGACGCGATCGTTCTGCACCTTGAACCGCTATCATCCAGAGCGAACCCATACATAATGCCTGATTCCACTTGTCAGGAGGCTATGTCCGAGCGCCTCTCCGCGAGTAGGGGGAACCTGTCCAGGGTCATGAACGAACTGAAGGACGAAGGATATCTCGAGGAGACCAGGGCTCATGTCCCGATCGGGAAGCTGCGAAGGAAGACGTATGTTCTCACAGAGGTGGGGATGAGGGAAGCCAGGTACCTGAGAGGTTTGACAGGAGAGAGGGAAATACGCTACAAGAACGAAAAAGGAGAGATAGTAAAAGTCAAGCTGAGTGACATCCCCAAGGACATCAGAGATGGGTCCTCGCTTTTAGATGTCGCATTGAACGTTCACAGAGGCTTGTTCGACAAGCTGTCATACATTGATGGTCAGAGAGAGAAGGCGCCTTTTGTCAGCATCGAGAGCCAACGTCCGAGGATCTTCTATTTCTTCGGGAGGGCGAAGGAGCTCAAGACGGCCGAGAGATGGCTTGGGTCCAAGAAGGCCCGGATCCTCGAGGTCAAGGGAGTCGCTGGAATAGGAAAGACGGCTCTTCTCGCGACGGCTTTCGAGCAGTTCAAGGAGAAAACCAACACAATCTGGCTGGACCTGGACGAGCACACGACGATAGAGACCTTGCTCGATGAGTTCGCGGCCTTCTTCAGGCTATTGGGGAAGGAGGAACTGCACAGGTATCTCAAATCCCAGGAAGGGACAAGGGCAGAAGGTACACTGGACGCAGTGGTGGACGATAGAAGAAAGGGTGAGATGAAGTCAGAGGAAGAGAAGCAAAGGGGAGAGGTTCTCTATATTCTGGACAAAGGTCTGGACGAGCTCGATGCTGTTGTTGTTATGGATGGATGCGAGAGAATAGATGATGATCTGGCAGGGTTCATCGACAAACTGCTGAGAGGCTTCCAGAGTCCTGGTGGTGCAAAGCTGATTCTTGCCGGAAGAGAGATGACCAAGTTCCCTGAATTGGCGGACCTCAAGAAGCGCGGGGTCGCATCAGCCGTGAGCCTGGATGTCCTAGACCCCGAGAGTTCTCGGAAGATACTGCAGCTGAAAGGTGTGGAGACGTGGAGATTGGAGGAGGCCATCGAACAGACCGGCGGTCTTCCAGCCTTCCTGGACCTAATGGGCCCGGAATCCGAATCACAGGCAACCAATATCAAGACCTACTTGGAGGAAGAGGTTCTTGGACAGCTTGACCCGAACGAGGAAAGGGTCCTCAAGATCATCTCTGTCTTCGATACGCCAGTTCATTCAGATGCTTTCTTTCAGTGGAAGAGGATGAAATTCGGAGCGATCAGATCATTGGTCGAGAAGTCCCTTCTGACGGAGGTCTCCCCGATGGTCTACACTACACACGACATTGTGAGGGAGCTCCTGAAGGACAGATTGAGCCCCAAGACCAAGAAGGACTATCACAAGAAGGCGGCTGCCCATTACCTTGAGATTAGGGACATTGAGGACATCCTCCGAGGTTCTTCACACCTGATAGAGGCAGGGCAACTGGATGAGGCTGCAAAGCATATGATCGAGAGCGGCCGGAGCATGATCGCCAAAGGCCACCACAGGGATGTATACCGGCTCCTGCAGAGACTTGACAGGGTCAAGAGATTCTCCCGCGTACCGGAACTCGCGTTCCTGAAGGCCGAATGCCTGAACATACAAGGCGCTAGGGACAATGCCATTGATGAATACAACAACTCACTTCTGTTCGGTGAGGAGGAAGAAGATCTCTCGATCATCTCCATCTCTTTGCGCAAGATCTCGGAGATTCAGATGTGGAGGGGGAGCCTTGAGAATGTGAAAGAATCTCTGGAACGCAGTGCAAGTATTGCTGAGAGTCTCAAAGACCTGAAAGGGCTCGCGAGCTCATACTATGATATTTCGGCGCTCTTGCGCATAGAGAGCGATTTCAAGGCATCCGAGAAGTACGTCGACAAATGCCTGAAAGCAGCGAGAAAGAGTGGAAGCAAGACCGAGATTGCCAAGGCATACAGAGCCAAGGGGTCCATCAAGGGCTTCATAGGATCGAGGGATGAATCAATCAAGGCAAAGCAAATGGCGGTTGACTTCGCAGAAGAGTCTGATGACCTGGCGCTTCTGAGCTATTGCTACGGTAGTCTAGCCTCGGAGTATTACAGTGATAAACAGTTTGATGAGGCTCTGAACCTCAATCTCAAGGCCCTAGATTCGGCCAGAAACTCAGGAGACGCTGGTGCAATTGCTTGGAGCTTGTCAGATTTGGCTTCGATCTACATTTCCAAAGAAGAGTACGATACCGCCACGGGATGTATTGACGAGGCAGTTGAGATATATCAACGACTTCAGGAACACCGACTTCTTGCCCAGATTTACATTCAATACGGCTATGTATACGAGGATAGAAACTGGGACAAAGCCAAGAAGTATCTGAAAAAGGGTTTGGACCTGATTAATGAATTTGGCAATCTCGCCCACATCTGCGAGTATTACATCAATGTCGGCTGGCTCTACAGGTGGAGAGGTGAAGAAGAAGGACAGACCTACATTGAGAAAGCCGAAGACCTTGTTGCGAAAATCGAAGACCCCAAGCTAAGAGAGAGACTTGAATCCCAGATTCAAGCTGCTCTAGCAGATACTCCCAAAGGCGAGTAGGGCCCAAGATAATGGCTCTTGCTCAGTGAAGGTTTCCATTCAGTGGCGGAATGGGCTTGCTCATTGAATCCGTCGGATCTGTTCCAGCTTCGAACTCCTCAAGATTGGTGAAGCCATCACCGTCGAAGTCACCATCTGTTTCTTGACCTAGGTCCCCAAAAAATTGGAGCTCCCAGGAATCCAATAGTCCGTCTCCATCACTATCGCCTGTTGCGAACGCACAGCTCCCAGTCGAAAGCACTGCGAGCATAACGGCCAACGCTAAGACCGTCCTCCTAGTTGTTCCTCCTATCATTTACCTCAACCCCCAGCATCATAGTCGCTGTGGACTCTCTGTGCATATTTGTCGTTAATAATATAAAAATGCTCTTAGAGATTTTTCAATATTCAGTCAAACTGGAGCTCTAAAACCCAACGGAGAATCTTATTAAGCCTGTCAACCTTGACGTGCATGTTATGCTCGATATCGGCAAACGATGTGCACTGGCGAGGTCTGGAATCTGGTCCTCTGACGATCATCAAATCAGACTCCCAGCCATAGCGTTCATCAATAATGACCGGATATCGGCGCCTGATACGGCAGAGCTCCTTCTTTCAAAGAACAAGATCGATTCTTCCAAGCTCACGCTGATCGACCGTGGCAGTGTCTTCTTGCCCTCAGACGAGAGCGGAGACATCACGATCTCGCCAGATCTTCCATACCCGTTGAGCCTCAGGGAAATGGAATACCCTGAAGGAGAAGAGAAGACGGGCGCTGTGGTCGTTCAAAAAGGTGATGCCAGCATTCTCCAAGGAAGTTCCAGAAAAGAGATTCAAATCTACGTCATGGGAAACGCGATAGAGTTCATCAGACATCCCAAGGAGTTCGTGGACGAGGTTGTGAGACTAAGGCAGGCCATCGGCTACGGCTCCATGATCTACCTTCCAGGCATTGCCGACCCTTCCAACCTGGCCATCCTATGCCACTGCGGAGGTGACATCTTCGATTCGACAAGGATCATCTGGGAATCCCGCTCGGGTCATGTGCTCTCGCCCGAAGGTCGGTGGCCGCCATCCGATTCCGAGGCGGGTTCATTCAAAGGGATACTGAACAAGAACTATGTTGCCCTGCAGGACGAGCTGGACAAGACCGTACATCACATACGGAACGGCAGCCTGAGAGAGTTCGTCGAGAAGAGAGCTGTCCATGATCCCTGGATGATAGCCGCTTTGAGGCATTTTGACCTGGTGCACTATGACCACCAAGAGCTGCATTTCTCTGTCACCGGACCCAACTTCCACGCCAATACGAAGGAATCGCTCCACAGGCCTGATGTGGTCAGATACAGGAAAAGGATCAGGGAAAGATACGGGAAACCTCCGAGTGCAAAGATACTCCTGCTGCTGCCGTGCTCCGCCAAGAAACCTTACTCCATGTCAAGGTCTCATTCCCTCTTCAGAAAGGCCGTCAAGGACAGCGGTGTCCAACATCTTGTCCACGAGGTCATGATCACATCGCCCCTGGGGGTCGTCCCCCGAGAGCTGGAGCTCTTCTTTCCCGCACAGAACTACGACATCCCTGTCACAGGACACTGGTCCAAGGACGAGATATCGATCGTGCAAGAGGACCTGCAGGATTTCCTGGAGAAGAACAAGTACGACCATATCGTGGCTCATCTAGGTTCTGAGAAGGATTTCGTCTGCGAGGTTCTGGATGATCACGTGTCCACGTCGGAAGGTGCCCCGACATCTGAAAAGGACCTGTCCGGATTGACGAAGGAGCTCTCTGGCTTGCAGGACAAGCGCGACATGGTTTCGAGAGGCCAAAGACTGGCAGAAGATATGAGATCAAGATGCGTCCACCAGTTCGGAAATGGAGGTGAAGTCCTGATGGAATCGGCAGAGATCAAGGGAAGGTATCCAAATCTGAAGATATTCTCAGATGGGGTCCAATTGGGAATGCTGGTGCAAGAGCGAGGACTGATTTCGCTTACACTTGAAGGGGCTGAGAGGATCTCGCAGAAGGATCTGTATTGTGTCCAGATAGATGACTTTCGACCAGAAGGCAACCTGTTCGCCGTTGGAGTGGAGGGGGCCGACGAGGAGTTGAGGATAGGGGACGACGCAGTCATCCGATATGAGAAGGATGTGAGGGCCGTCGGTTCCGCAGTGATGAACTGGAAGGAAATGACCGAGAGCCACCGAGGGGAAGCGGTTCGGATAAGACATAGGAAGAAGGCGTAGTTTCAGTTCTGTTCCTAAGCTCTGGCCAATGAATCCGCGGACATTAGTTTCACACAGCCCCCTCGATTCTCGCTTTATAACCAAGAAGTGCTTTCTGGAACTTGATGACAAATGTGGAAGTGGATCATTACAGTTGGGAGGACGTTTACGACTCCCTGGGATGCTCTCCAAGCTATGACGATGACTGAGCTCCATTCCATCCCAGATAGGCAGTGCTGACCTGCCTATCCCAATATTTTTTCAAAACCTTTAAAGAATGATGTATAGTTTATGTTCCGAGATGCAGGCGTGATCCAGCCTGGTTAGGATTTTGGCCTTCCACATTCCTTCGTCTATCGCGGGAATGGAGAGAGCCAACTGCCCGGGTTCGAATCCCGGCGCCTGCACTCACTCCGACTGATTATGAACGTTGTTGAAGAACAATTATCTTGAGCTGGATCAAGCTTCGATCCGCTTCTTAGTGCCATCGGGCATCGGCATCATGAGTTCTTTGTGAATGCCCAACTCCTTCTCGGCGATCTCTTCCAACTTGTTGACCACCTCGACCATCTCCGAGACGTCCTCTCCATCGGAGTACATCTCGCAGGTGAGTTCCTTCATGTCTTCCATGGTATGGTGTTCCAGCCAGTCCATCGTATCACTGCTAACGTGGGGCTTCTTCATGCCCTTCTTCCTTTTTCCCATAGTGCATCACCTCGTTCTAAAGTATCATTGTCAGACAAACGTCTGCTAATATCCCCTAAATGTCTTACCAATATATAAGGATTTCCCATAAACCGAGGTCAGCGAGAGAGGCTGTCATGCATGGCATCGCTGATCAGGGAGAGAATGAGCCATACGTCCAGTATCGAACGATGATATCATATTCCGAATAATGACGAGACATCTTTGTCCGACAAGGGTTTCGGACACAGGCCCAAGCCACCGAAGGATATAAGTTTTTGAGAGCCATTAGGGGTCTGGGTGAGCATACGGGCTTTTTGGATTCCATTCTGGATAAGGAGAAGAGAACCCTCAACAAGGCCTCAAAGGCGGTCAGAAAGGGAAGGGGGTATCTCGACAAGGGGATGCACGATTACGCCATAGGCCAGTTCGACAAGGCCTCCACCACGCTTGAGGATAACAGGTCGATCATATCGAAACACAGGACGGACTTCTCTACCATCTACGACGATCTAGCATATTCATATTTCTCACTCGGAAAACCGGACAATGCCAGCAATTGCGTCGACACAGCGCTGGAACTAGACGCCGGTAATGTGGACGCGCTCAACCACAAAGGGTACTTCTTCCATGAGTGGGGGAGGAACAGCGAGGCTCTGAATATCTTTGACATGGCATTGGGCATCTCTCCAGAGAGGAAGGACGTCTGGGGCAACAAGGGAGATGTGTACGTCAGCCTGGGGAACCTGGAAGGTGCCAGCACATGCTATCGGAAGGTCATCGAGCTGGATCCGCATGACATCAAGCACTATGACAAGCTGCTGGGGATCGCACCCGGTGACGTGCCCCTGTTGTTGGGCAAGGGGGGAGCGTTCCTCGGTATGAAGAAACCCAAAGAGGCGATCACGGTATTCGACGAGGTCCTAAAACACGATTCAAGGAGCAAGGACGGCTGGCATATGAGGGCACTGGCCCTGTCCGAGTTAGGAGAGGATGAGGAAGCACTGGAGGCGCTGCAGAACGCCGTGGACATCGCCCCTCACGACTTCCAGGTCTGGATGGACACCGGCAACATACTCAGAAGGCTGGACAAGAAAGAGGACGCCATCAAGGCTTACACGGAAGCGACCGACATCGACAGGACAAGCAGGGACGCCTGGTTCTACCGCGGGTCCATCTTGCAGGAGACCGGCCAGCACACGGACGCGATCGGATCGTTCAACGAGATCCTGAAGATGATACCTAGCGACCTGGAAGCTTTGGTGTCCAAGAAGAACTCGTTCATGACCCTGGAAAGATGGGATGATGTGGTCAAGTCCTGCGAGGATGTCCTGGCTTCGCACCCCGAGAACGTGGGGGCGATGATCGACAGTGGAGTTGCATATGCAAGGATGGAGCACTTCGAGGAGGCTCTGGAGTCGCTCAACAATGCGCTGGCGTACGATGAGAAGAGCATCCTTGCCCTGGATGAGAAAAGGAAGGCGCTGGAACATCTGGGACATTGGCCGGAAGTTGTTGCTACATGCGATTCAATCATTAGGCTCGAGCCCGAGAACTTCATGGCGATCCACTCCAAGGCAAGGGCACTGGTCCGGATGGAGAGCTACAATGAGGCTCTCGAGGCGTACCAGGTCGCGGTGATGCTCAAGCCCAAGGACCTGACCGTGCTGGTGGAGAAGAAGAACGTTCACAAGACGATCGGGGACGCTCAAAGGACTTTCGATGCATGCAACGCCATCATAGCCGTGGACAAGGAGAACGCGGACGCATGGGCGGACCGGGGATTCGCCCAGGGGAAGCTGGGCCAGTTCAAGGAGGCAATGAAGTCCTTCGAAGAGGCCATAAGGTTGAACCCGGAGAACTTCTCCGTCCACTACGAGAAGGGAGAGATACTCAGGACCCTGAGGAGATACGATGAGGCCATCAAGTCATTCGACGAGGCTCTTGGTATTGACAAATCGACACCCAATGTCTTCCTTGCAAAAGGGGACTGCATGGGAAGGCTGGGCAGGTACGACGACGCCATCATCAACTTCGACAGGGCGCTGAGCTTGAACGAGAACCTGCCGGATGCGTGGTACAACCGGGGACTGGCATTGGAGGGTCTGAAGAGGTATGAAGAAGCGATCGGCAGTTACGATAGGGCATTGAAGATAGACCCCAAAGATAGGATGTCCTGGTACAGCCGGGGTCTGTCGCTCGAACACCTGGAGAGGCACGATGATGCTGTTCAGAGCTTTGACAAGGTCCTCAAGATAGATCCCAACTACAGGCTTGGATACCTGAAGAAAGGGGCGATACTCTCCAAGACCGGAAAGAACGAACAGGCCCTCGCAGTCTACGATCAGGCACTGGACACATTCCATTCGGACGTGCCACTGCTAACATCGAAGAAGAACGTACTGAAGACCCTGGGCCGGATAGAGGATGTCTACTACGTCGCAGATGCGATCACCAATTACGATTACGAGAACATGGAGGCCTGGAAGGACAAGGCCATCGCCGCGAGGGTGCTTCGCAGGTATGACGATTCCCTGAGCGCACTGGAAAGGGCTTTGGAGATGAAGCCCAACGAACAGTCCCTGCTCTCGGAAAGGGGCAAGACGCTGATAGCCAAGGGAGATTACCAAGAAGTGGTCAACAACAGCGACATCGCCTTGAAGATAAACCCGAGGAACGTGGACGCCCTCAGGGACAAGGGGACCGCATATCAGCACATGAACAACTATCCTGAGTCCATCAAGAGCTTCGACGCCGCCCTGGAGATCGACCCCAACAGCAAGAAGACCTGGAACAGCAAGGGTGTTGTTCTCAGGGAAAAGGAGGAGTTTCAGAAGGCTCTGGAGTCCTTCGACCAGGTTCTCAACCTGGACCCGGGGAACGTATTCGCGCTCAACATGAAGGGTGAGATCTACTTCTCGCTTGAGAAATTCGACAGAGCACTGAGCTACTTCGATGACGCTCTTCAGATGTCCGCGCAGAACATACAAGTGCTCAACAACAAGGCAAAGGCACTCTCCGCACTGGGCAAGAACGAGGATGCCTTGACCGTGCTCGATTCAGTACTGAAGACGCATCCTAACGAGGTCAGGACGATAGAGACCAAGGCCCTCATTCTTTTCGAGACGGGGAACCACGATGAGGCGCTGACCAACCTGGACACCGCCCTGACATCCGATTACATGAACCCTCAATTGTGGAAGGTCAAGGCCGAGATATACGAGAAGCAGAACAAGTTCCAGGACGCGATGGAATGTTATCAACGTGCGCTGGACTACAACCAGAACGATGCATCTCTTTGGCGTGAGACCGGATTGCTCTTCTCCAAGATGAACAATCACAACCAGGCGGAGGCCTGCTACGCCAGGTCGCTGGACATCGAACCGGAGAACAAGGCGGTATGGATGATGAAGGCCTTCGTGCTGGAGCAGGTGGGGAACCACAATGAGGCCATCGCATGCTACGACAAGGCGATCGGTATCGACGGCAAGGACAAGATACCCTGGAACAGCAAGGGAGTGCTCCTGATGAACCTCAACAAATACGAGAGCGCATTGAGGTGTTTCGACCGGGCGCTGGAACTCGATTCCAACTTCTCGACGGCACTGGAAGGCAAGAAGATGGCCGAGGCCAGCATGAGAGCGTCCCAGATCGAGCTGGTGGCCAGGAAGATACTCGAGTTCGAGTACGAGCAGAACAAGGCCATGACGCGAGAGGAGGCGTTCAAGAACATGAAGGTGTCCTCCCAGAACCTGGATGATGTGTTCAACGTCCTGAGGGGCAGGGACCCGATCGACATTACCCAGCTGACCCCGGCCCAGATAGAGGACCTCGAAAGGAAGTCGAACGCTGTTCTGCGAAGATGCGTCGGCACTGGAGGGGATTACGGATTGCGGCTTTGCGACATCACCCACAACTTCCCCGAATACTCGGTGGAAGATTCCAAGAGGATTCTCAGCTACGTGGAGAAGGTGAACACACTGGCTCTCAAGCCAGAGACCACACCTGAGCTGGACAGCCTGGTCAGAAGGGCGATGGACCTGCCACAGGAGCAGAGGACCACCCTTGGCCTGGTGAGGAACCTGAACATCGGCGTGTATCAGGCCAGGAAGGTCCAGGTAAATCTGTCAATGTTCAAAGGTGAGGGGTATGAACCCCAGGCGATCAAGATGGAGCCCATAATGGGTCAGGACTACCACGCCCAGATGAAAGCGCCACCAGTAGAGCCAAAGGTCAGGGAACCAAGGCCGAAAAAGGAAGCGCCCAGCAAGGTCAAGGGCGAGTTCGACGGGAAGCTGTGCAGGAACCACAACGCCCAGGCGGTGACCCAGCACAGATGCGGCCAGTTCCTGTGCAATGCATGCATCAAGGGAGAGGTGAACTGTCCGATATGCGGATTGCCTTTGGACGGTGAAAGACCTTCCAGACCTGCAATGCCCATGCATGAAGAGAGAGATGAGGATTCGACCAGGGACTTCTCCCGATTATGATTCTCTCAGCAGTTGCCTTGCGATGACCAGTCTCTGTATCTCGCTTGTTCCTTCTCCGATCTCGCAGAGCTTTACGTCACGGAACATCCTCTCCACGGGATAGTCCATAGTGTATCCGTAACCGCCGAAGATCTGGATCGCTTTCGTGGTCGCCCTCATCCCAGCCTCTGACGCGTACAGCTTAGCCATTGCCGATTCCTTGATGCACTTGATCTTCCTGTCCTTGAGGTTCGCGGCCCTGTAGGTCAGGAGCCTTGCAGCTTCTATCTCGGTCGCCATGTCCGCCAGCATCCACTGGATGGCTTGGAAGTTGGAGATGGGTTGACCGAACTGGACCCTTTCCTTGGAGTAGCTGATGGACTCGTCCAGAGCGCTTTGTGCGATGCCCACGGCCATGGATGCGATGCTTATCCTACCTCCATCCAGCACCTTCATCGTGTCGTAGAAACCCCTGTTCATCTCCCCCAGCATGTTCTCGTTGGGTATCCTGCAGTCTTCCATTATTATCTCCGAAGTGGGTGACGCCCTGAGCCCCATCTTGTCCTCTTTCTTTCCGAGTGAAAGGCCAGGGGTGTCCTTCTCGGCTATGAAAGCCGTGATCCCCTTAGTCTTCTTTTCCCTGTCCGTTGACGCCAAGAGCACGAACGTCCCTGCGATGTGTCCATTGGTGATGAATATCTTGTTGCCGTTGAGGACCCATTCGTCGCCGTCCTGTACCGCTGTGGTAGCAAGTCCGCTGGCATCTGATCCGGCACCGGGTTCGGTGAGCCCCCAGGCGCCCATCTTCCTTCCTGCAGCAAGGTCCGGCAGGTACTTCGCCTTCTGTTCTTCGTTCCCGGCGAGGGCGATGTGCCCTGTGCAGAGTGAGTTGTGAGCTGCCATGGTGAAGCCAACCGTACCGCATGCGCGGGACATCTCTTCGACACCTATCGCGTAGCTGACGGTATCCAGTCCAGGACCTCCGTATTTCTCTTCGACGGTCATGCCCATGAGGCCCAGCTCGCCCATCTTCTTGATGACGTCCCACGGGAACTCGGATGTCTTGTCGATCTCCGCCGCGATGGGTCGGACCTCTTTCTCCCCAAAATCCCTGAGCATCTTCCTGAGCATTTCCTGCTCTTGCGTGAGCTTGAAGTCCATCTCCTCTACCCCTTCGCATCTGGAATCCAGAACTGACTTATTACTGTTGTTGTAGCTCTTCCGTTTGGGTAATGGTTTCGTCTTCCGCCAGTGTTGCTTTCTTTCTGTTCCCGAAAGTGGACAGAACGGCTCTTACTTCCGCCAGGAGACCCAAAACAGCATCCCGCTCGACTTCGATGTACTTGATTATCTCTTCGTATTCTCCCTTGTTGTAGTGCACCGGTACGATGCTCCCTTTCTGTTTCCTTGTGAAGTTGTCTACGCCGGAACCGAGGAACTTGAGGTCGTTCATCATGACCAGGATCGGGGCGAGGTCCATTGTTGGCTTGTTGAAGAAATAGTACTTCATATCGCCCGGTTTCCAGTCAAGTAGGCCGTATTGAGTTGCTTTTTCAATTATGAAGATGAGATCGAATCTCAATCTGTTGCCGAAGGGGACGAAGTCCCAGCCGGGCTCGAGAAGTTGCTTGTCGAGGATCTCTTTGACGATGTCGCCTTCGCCGGACTCCCATTCCTTGAGGATCACCAGGTCTTCGACGGGTTGTCCGTCCTCGAGCTTCTGATATTGAATGGTGATAATCTTATCCTGTTGCGGGTCGGTTCCAAGGGTCTCGATATCGAAGTAGTACTCGGTCATCTCGATCAAATGGGAAAGGGGCGAGACACCTATAAGGATTGTTTTCTGAACTCGAGTTGAATGGACCCAAGGAGGTGGAAATGCCCAGCAATCAATGCTTGATCACTTCGTCATTCGTTCCGCCTTTTACCGTTATGGTCATCTCATGGGGCTGGGGTACACCATCTTTGTTGGCGTCAAACCACCGGAACATTCCTTTCACGGTCAACTCATCGCCAGAGCCTAAAGAGGGAGCCTGATAACCCTCCAGCGTTACGCGGACCACTAACTGAGAACTCACCTCTCTCACAGTGAACTCCGTCTGGTCAATCCAAGAATCGAAGGCGCAGTCACGAACCTCTACCAAGGTGCTGTTGTACACCAGGGGATCATCATACAACTGCTGGACTGACACAAGATCGTGCGAAGAAGGCGGAGGCTGTCCCTGTGGCGGTCCGTCTATTCTGTCCAACTGCAGCCCGATGCCTACAGATGCCACCGCAAACCCCGCCACTACCATAACCAGCATGACCACTATGGCCACTATTCGCTTCCATCCCCATTTCTCCCAGAGATCCTTGAGGAAAACGCCTGCCAACATGGCCGCCGGCGGTATGCAAGGCATGAAGTACCTCATGTCCTCCAGAGACCGGGTCAGATTGTCCGTCCAGCTCGAGACCCAAGGAACGAATATGTAAAGAAGGAAGGTGGCAAGGAAGGCCCAGACCAAGAACCAGACGGCGAGTTCCCTACGTCTCCACCACAGAACGAAAGGCATGATGTATGCAAACGGAACGAGTATCAGGAGATAGTAGAGGCGCAAGTGGGCGGTCGAGATTGATGCACCGGGATTGAAGTTCTCGAAGAACGCACCTTCGGTTATCTCGCCGGTGACATTCTCGCCCTCCCCCTCGATGGAGAGGCTGCCGAAATTGTATCCTGTCGCAAAAGGGGAACCGAAGTATGTTGAGTTGTAGATCGCCAATGGGATGCCGAGGATCACAAGACCGATGATGAATGGGGCGAGCCTGATCAGCCCTCTCTTGATGGACGCCTTCGTCGGCAGATATCTGTCCTTCTCCTCCTTTCCCTCTTTCACCGCGAGTATCACCAAGTAGATCAACGGGACGAGAATCACGGTCCCGGTGGAATGCCTCAACCACACAGCCCAGGCAAATGCCAGACCCGACGCCAAGAAGAACAAGAACTGGTGTGTTCTCTTTGACTCCCGGCCAAGCGCCTCGAAGAACAGCGCGATCCCCAACAGGGCGAAGGTCATGGATGCATAATCGGCCATTCCCACCTCAAAAATCATTATCAGACAGAGGGCGCAGGTCATGAGAAGAGTGGTTCCCAAGAACGCCGCACGCCAGCCGAAGAGCCTTCGGGCAAGAACATAGCAGGACAATGCGGCAATCGCCATCTGAAACAGTGTTGCGAGCTCCTCCATCCCCACTTCAACAAATGGGGCCAGGAATATCTGATATCCCGGCGGCCACCTGTTCACCGAATAGTACCGACCGTCCAATCGCACCACGGATGGAAGGAAGTTGCCCTCACCCAGCGCGTCCTTGCTCCCAACGAACACGAAGTTGCCATCCTGGTTCAATGTGAAGATCGCCTTGCCGCTATCATCGGTCGGCTTGCTTTCAATTGCGACCTGTCCCGTCGGTGTCAGGAACCCAAGAGCCACCTCCACGTCCTTCATGGACGTGTTGAAGGAATCACGCGCCCTGATCGTTATTTCTCCCGAGACGGATGAGTAAGAGTCCACTGTCAGGTATGTGCGGTAGGGTACACCCTGCCAGCCAATGGAAATCAGATCGCTGGTGCGGAGGCTGACGGGCGGGCCGATGGGTTGGGGGACGAATACGGAGGCGTCAACTGACCTGATGCCAGGCTGGATGTTGAGGATTTCGGCATGGCCCGAGGAATCTGTGGTGTCGGTCAGAGGTTGAGAATTGAGGCCCAGACGGACGGTCACTTGGGCTCCAGAGATAGGTGACCCGTCCTCCCATGTAACAGAGACCCTCAGGTCGTTCTCCCCTCTGAACGAATCGATGTCGAGAACCTCGGTCACCATCAGTATGAAATGGATGCCCGTGGAGTTGGCGTTCACCGTCACCCTGGAAGAAGGTGGCTGAGGATCCATCCCAAACCAGTCCTCCAAAGGCACGGCTAGATAGCCCTGGTTGTAGAGTTTCGCCCACATATAATAGGCCTTCTCGTCTGGCACGGTGGGGGTCTTGAACGAATGGTGGAAGGAGAGTACAAACGCGGAGCAGAAGATGAACAGGACGAGAAGTAGGATGAGTCCCTTCTTCTCTGTAAGTTTGAGTCGCGGGTGCACACCGAGAGAAAAACTTGACCATATATAAGATAAGACATTTCGATTCTCGCGAGAGGAAAACCTGATGATTGAAGGGAACGATGGTGAAATGGAGAATGGTCAACTGGCCCTTAGACTGGTCTGAAATTTTCTATGTCCAAAATCGACCCACTTCTCTCCTTCTTCGGCCTCAACTTCGCCTTGACCCTCATCCCGATCTTGACCTTCTCCGGCTTTGCATCTATGACGTGCACCAGCCCTCCATCCACCTTCGGGAATCTTATCAGGCCGTAGACCACAGGTTCTTCCAGAGGTTCACCGCCGATGCCCACTTGAGCAATCGAGAATGTGTCAACTTTCCCTACCTTTCCAACGTCCACCCAGTCCCCCATCTCTGAGAAGCATATCTCGCAGTACATTCTGGGAGGTAGGATGGTCTTCTTGCACTTGGGACATGTGGCGCCCATGATCTTGCCTTTGTCCCTCAATGTCGTGAAGAACCTCTCACCTGCAATACCTGTCGAATAGAGATAACTGGCCTCCATGTCACCATACCAGTGCTTGTGAGCCCCAGGCTCCCTGCTCCTTTCCAAGAACGTCACTTCTCTCCCCTCCTCAAGGGCCTCCAGTATTTTATGTCGGTGATCGCCCCCTCCCTTTCCTTCTCGGGCTTCCAGACCGCCTTCACCTTCATCCCGATCTTGATCGTCTTCTCGTTGACCTCGCCGAAATAGTGCATTATGCCCTGCAGCTCCGATGCACCGTCGACCGAAAGCACACCGACGTATATCGGGTCCTTGATCCTCCTCGCGTCCGTGTCCAGATAGGATATCGAATAGGTCTCTATCGTCCCAGTGTCCTTGACGTAAACCCATTCGTTCGTGGGTGTGAAACAGTCCTCACAGAACATCCTCGGTGGGAACAGAATCTGCTCGCACGAGTTGCACTTCCTTGCTATAAGCTTCCCTTTCTTCAACTCCACAAGGAACCTGCTCATGGCCTCTCCACAAGCCCACGCGTATTTCACTTTTGGATCTGTCTTCGTCGTCGTAACCTTCCCGCCAGTCAGCTCCTTCGATGAAAGCCTCTTGCCCGGCCAGTGTTTGATCCTCTCGCTCATTTCACCCCCTCCTCATGACAAGAACGCTGCCATACTGCATCAGGTCGCCCCATGCCTGGCAAACTCCAACATCCGGATCGTTCTTCACCTGTCTCTTGCCAGCCTGTTGCGTGAGTTGCCAGTAGAGTTCACCCACCTTTATCCCCATCGTTGCAGCTATGGGATTTCCCACGCCCAGCAGACCGCCTGACGGACATATCGGCAGGTCCCCATCTCTGTAGGTGATGCCTTCCTTGGTCATACTTGGAGCCTTTCCCTTGTCGCAAAGCAACAGTCCCTCGGTATGATGGGCCTCCTTGTAATCGAACGGATCGTATGGTTCTGCAACGTGGATCTGCTTCCTCGGGTTGTCTATCTTCGCCATCTTGTATGCCTGCTTTGCTGCCTTCGCCACATACTCCGGGAAGACCAGGTCCCTGCAAGTCCACATTGTCTTGTCGATGCACCAGCCGGTCCCTTCCACCCATGCTATGTCATCTGATTGCTTCTTGGCCACTTTCTCCGAGGTCATCACCAAAGCGGAGGCACCATCACTGGGAGGACTTATGTCCAGCCTCTGAACGGGCCATGCCATGACCTCGGAGTTCAGTACATCATCGATAGTAATGTTCGCATCAGGCAACTGGGCACACGGATGGTCCGCTGCGTTCCTCTTGTTCTTGACAGCTATCCTCGCGATGTCCTCCTTCTTGATGCCGTGGACTGTCATGTACCGGTTCATTTCCATGGCGAATATCCAGACCAGGTTGGGCTTCAATGGCCGGTCCAGTATCGGATCCCAGATGTGCCCGAAAGCAGATTGTGGATGTGGAAAGACACTTGACATCTTTTCCTCACAAAGGACCAACACCTTTTCCGCAAGCCCTGAAGCGATATGCCACCAGGCAGCGATAGGAGTGAACACTGCCGTTCCTCCGCCAGTGAAGACCCTCATGTATGGCTTCTTAGCACCGCCGGCACCGTCCAGCAGGTTCTCTCCCTTCATGTGTATGCCGTCGAATGCGTCAGGAGCGCTGCCCAGAACGACCATATCTATGTCCTTGAGGGTAAGTCCGGCCTGATCCAGAGCCATACTTGCGGCTTCCCAGCACATCTCCTTGCCGGTTTCCTGCAATCTCCTCCTGAAGAGCGTCATACCAGCGCCAATGCAAGCAACTTTGTTCATCTTCACACCTCCATTACCACGGCGGCACCAGAAGCGGTCGGAACACTCCTCCAGGACAGGGCCAGTCCTCTCTTGACCACCTTCTTGATCTGATGTCTGCCAGCGTGCCCTCGCAACTGCAGAGCGACCTCCATCGCCCTATGCGATCCTGCTGCTTCAATCAGGTTACCGCAACCGAGAGATCCGCCGGATACGTTCACCGGAAGCCTGCCCTGGGCATCGAATCTGCCTTTCCTCAGCTGCCTTCCAGCCTCTCCTTTCCGTGCCAGTCTGGCTGCTTCGATATGCTGCAACTCCTTGTACGAGAACTTGTCATCGACTTCCGCGAAGTCAATGTCACTTGAGGGATTCTTGATCCCGGCCATCTTGTATGCCATCTTTGTTGCGAGCTGCGCATATTCCGCCCTGCCCCAGTCCCGGTTCTCCAACCATGGGGTATCAGATGACCAACCGACACCGGTGATCCATACTGGGTTGTCCGTGATCTGTTTCGCCCTCTCGGCCGATGCCAGTACCATCATGATTCCCCCGTCCACCAGGTTGCTGACGTCCAACTGCCTCAAAGGCGAGAAGACCTGAGCGGACTTCTTCACATCGTCCTCAGTGAGCTTGGTCCCGTATGCGGAAGAAGCGTTCTTCAATGCGTTCGTCCTGTTCTTCACCACCACCCTGGCACAGTCCTTCTCGGTGCATTTGGAGTCCTTCAGGAAGCGTCTCATCTCCATGCCGGCGATGTAGTGAGGATGTCCACCCAGTGGTCGGTTGTATATCGGGTCAAGTGCGAAGGCAAGAACATCATCATAGGTCAACAGGTCTGAGATCTTGGAGTGTGATTCGACCGCGACGGTCTCAGCCGCCCCGGACATTATCTGCATGTAAGCCAGAGCGAGTCCTTGAATCCCATCGCCAGTCACAGTGCAGCAGGACCTCATGGCGGCACCGATTTGATCGGGCACGAACTCGTCGTATATGCTGAAGCCTTCCCAGTAATCCTCGGCGCAGGTGATGAAACTGTCAATGTCCCTTCGGACGTTGAGACCAGCATCATCATAAGCACGCGACGCGGCCTCGTACATCAGCTCCTTCCAGGAATACTCATCGGTCTTCGGCCTAAAGGCAGTGTTACCTATGCCAACAACAGCCACATTCTTCTTCATTTGACCACTTCTGAGGGTGATTCACAATACTACCCTTCCCCCGAACCCCAATATTTGGGAGCGATAAAAAGGTTATTGAGAGGTGTGTTCAGACCAGCCGGAACCGAAACACAGAATGACGATTCCAGAAATGTGGGAGAAT
>JAUVGH010000061.1 GCA_030593885.1 Methanomassiliicoccales archaeon | reverse complement strand
GAGATCAGGAAGTTCAAGAGCATCGTTACGTACAACGGGGCAAGGTTCGACATTCCGTTCATCAAGTCCGCCTTTCCCGATCTGAGACTGCACCAGATACACATCGACATCATGTACCCCCTGAGGAGGCTTGGATACCGCGGGGGCCTGAAGGGCATCGAGAAGCAGGTGGGCATCGCAAGGAGCGAAGAGACCGACGGTCTGAGCGGATACGATGCCGTCATTCTATGGAAGAGGCATCTTAGAGGCGATAAGAACGCCCTTGACATCTTAGAGAGATACAATATAGAAGATATCGAGAACCTCAAGACGCTGTCTGACCTTGCATATGAAGAACTGAAGAGAGAATGCTTTCCTAATGAGTGAGAGGGACCCGTTTTCCTTCTGATGAGTGCTGACTACAGCCAGGCCTTTCCTTTCCATTCGTTGACCGGGTACTTGTCTTCGTTCTTCTTGAGCTTCCCCAGGACGGCTTCAGATATGTCAATGTTCGTTGCATTGGCGAGGCTCAAGGCGTAGATGACAACGTCGGCCAGCTCTTCCTTGACCTTCTCCGCAACTCCATCTTTCCGGATGTCAATGTCGTCCTGGTTCTTCCATTGGAACAGTTCCAGAAGCTCCCCGCTCTCAATGGAGAGCGATATGGCAAGGTCCTTCGGGTTGTGGAACTTCTCCCAGTCCCTCTCGTTCACGAACTCCGAAACGGATTTCTTCAAATCCACTATCAAGGTGTCTTCATCCGCCACGAACGAGAATGTGCTATCGAGGATATGCAATTTTCCAAGGTTGAGAACAACGTCAATGAACGTGGCGGACAATTCTGCCATCGCATCCTAGAACCAATCGAGCCCCAGACTGGCAATCGTCTCGCTCGTAGGGACACCATCCAGATCCCAGCCCCTGAACCTGTAGTACGCGTCCAGGGATGCTTCCATGTCCTCTTCGGATTCGAAGGAGGTGCAGCCTTCCGCGACGCCCGAGGGCAAAGAATCGAACCTGTGTCGGTAGGATGGATGATCGTCCTCTCTGCCAATGCCCTCACGCAAGTTGTACAGCCTTGTCAAGGTCCATACCCGGTTTCCGATCTCGGTCTCCATCAATGCAGTGAACTGCCTTCCGGTGACCGCTTTGTATGCCTGTCTTCTAAGGTCTTCATCAAACGTCCCAAGTGCGAAGGTGCAGACTATCAGGTTATCCCGCATGACATTCATGTCCTGGCTGGCCGCCAGGTCGTCCACGATTTCCAGTGCAGATGTGTTTGGTATCTTCTTGGAACCGTACATCTCCCTGAGATGCGAACCACCGATATCCGCCGTCATGTAGGCCAGACCGTGACCCAACTTACCGCGCGGATCCCACGCAGGTATTTCCAGACCCTTGACGTGTACAGCGAGTTTCTCGGAACCTTTGCATATCCTCTCAGCAGCACCTCGCGTTCCCTCGGCGAGAACATCCCCAATACCCTCCCTTTCAGCGATCTTCCGGATGAGCTCCAGCAACTGCTCCCCATTCCCGAACTCCAGCTTCTCGTCTATGAGACATTTCTGGGAGCATTCGGTGGCAAATCCTATCACCCCTCCGGTTGAGATGGTGTCCAGGCCCAGCTGATTGCAGAGAATGTTGCCTTCAATGATGTGGTCCAGGTCCCGTATGCCGCAGTTGGAGCCGAGCATTGCCAGCGTCTCGTATTCCGGCTTCTCCCTTCCATCGGCAAGATTCCCTTGGCATTTGATCATACATACGCAGCAAGGAACCATGTTCACGTCGTACTTATCGTGGAGAGCCTCAGCGCCAATGTCCTTGGCACCTTCGAACTCAGCCTGCTGATAGTTCCTGGTGGGTAACCTGTCCTTCTCGCTGGCGGTCTCTAGTATTCCAGCCGTACCGTAGTCGTAGAAATCCCAACCATCCCGGTCCTTTCTGACGTTCTCGGCGAACTTGGTGATAACATCCTTGAGAGAGGCCTCATCTGCAATAGGGACCTTCTTGGAGCCCTCGACACAGACCGCTTTCAGGTTCTTTGAGCCGAAGACCGCACCGGCGCCGCCGCGTCCGGCGCTTCTCCGGTAATCACTGATGAGGCATGCAATCTTGACCAGATTCTCACCGGCCGGACCAGCAGACACGACCCTCACCTTGGGGCCTTCACGTTCCCTGAGCATGTCCTCGGTCTCGTTGGTGGTCTTCCCCCATAGATCGGAGCCGTCCGTTATCTGGACGTCATCGTCCTTGATGGAGATGTAGGATGGCCTCTCCGCCTTCCCTTCGATTATGACGAGGTCGTACCCGCAGCGCTTGAAGGCGTGGGCGAACTGTCCCCCGCAGTAAGTATCCAGGAATATGCCCGACAGAGGCGACTTCGTCATGGCCGCGAACCTGCCCGTGCTGGGAATGTCGGTCCCCTGGAAAGGGCCAGTGGAGAGGATCAGGATGTTCTCGGGAGATAGCGGGTCCACACCCTGCTTGGATTCCTTGCAGAAGTAATAGGCACCGATCCCTTTCGCGCCAGTGTAGGATGCAATGATGTTCTCGTCAATCCCTTCGGTATGGACCTCAGAATCGGTCAGGTCAATCCTCAGAAGTCTGCCCCAATGTCCGTACATTTCTCTCGAAGCCGTGATAGCCTGATTTGTATTTTACACTTGCTTCTACCAAACCTTTAGGAGGATGAAGGGAATCTGCTGGTAAGGAGGTTGAGACGACGTCCAACGGTGCCATTGTCATCGAGCCAGTAGGTCATGTTCGGAATGATGTGGGGGATGGAAAGGTGGATTCATGGAAGGGAATCGAGTCAGAGGTCGTCCTGAAGGAGGAGTTCGAGCCTCTCCTGGACGGCATAGAGGACTTCTCGCACGTAGTTGTCATCGGATGGCTGCATGAGGTCGAGGGCTACGCGCCAAGGGTGCACCCCAGGGGAAAGGAGGACCTGCCGGAAGTTGGGGTGTTCGCCACGAGGACGCCGCACAGGCCCAACCCCATCGGCGTCACCGTCGTCAAGCTCCTATCGAGAGATGGTTCGACGCTCAAGGTATCGGGTCTAGACTTCTACAACGGCACGCCCGTCCTGGACATCAAACCCTTGACTCCGAAGTACCTTGGAATAACGGATCTGAGGATCCCGGATTGGATGAGAACGCTGTATGGGGACAAGGACCCGTAACCTAAGAGTTAAATATCCAAGAGCAATCTTTCGTCCGATGATTGACATCCTCATGGTAATGGTAGCGGTGTTCTTCTTGCCAGGGTTCTTCCTTGTGAACGCCCTCTATCCGAGAAAGGGCGAGTTGGACAAGGACTACGACATGCTCTACAGGCTGATCATGGGAATTGTCATGAGCGTCGTCATCGTCATTCTCGTGGGCTTCATCCTCAACGCCTTCGGCACAGATCCTGACACCGGAAAGGGGTACTTCAGGGCTGAGCTCATCTGGCCGATCATGATCTTCTTGACCTCATTCTTCTTCATCGCTGGATGGTACCGGGGCGCATATCCCGTGCTGGGTAAGGTGCACAAGTCTTTGATGCGGTTGCCCAGGAGAGATCCCCAGTCCGTCATAGTGGACCTGAAGGAGGAGAAAGGAACGGTAATGGCATTCAGGGAGCTTTCCGAGGAAAGGGAGAATCTCAGAAGGCAGATAAAGGACTACGAGCGCAGGTCCAGGAGCCAGACCGGGGACATGAGAAAGAGGTCGGAGAAGGTGGCGGTGAAGCTCCAGAAGAAGCTGGAGAAGGTGGACGAGGAGCTCGGCATAATGGAGGAGAAGAGGGCATCGGAGCTGTACTGAGGTTATCGTATGGAATACAAACTGGTCGTTGCAGTAAGACGGGACCTTGAAATGTCCAAGGGGAAGATGGCCGTCCAAGTGGCCCATGCGTCCGTCATATCTTCCCTGAGCTGCAAGGCGTCCAACGCGAAGTGGTTCAGGTTGTGGTACAACGAGGGGCAGAAGAAGATAGTGGTCAAGGCGGACGACGTTGAAATGCTGGAAGAACTGCAAGATAAGGCCGAGAAGCTGAACATCTCCACCGCCATGATAAACGATGCTGGACTGACCGAACTTTCTCCGGGAACGACCACCTGTCTGGGCATGGGTCCGGCTCCCAACTCGGTCATCGATCAGGTGACCGGGAACCTTAAACTGTGGTAGGATGAAACCTCATCTGAGGGTATTGGGCTTAGACGATTCTGCGTTCAGTTTTGACGAGAAAGAGGTGGTTGTCGTGGGTGCGGTCATCAGGCTCCCCAACTATCTAGAAGGGGTCCTCAAGACGATGGTCGAGGTCGATGGCACAGATGCGACCGAACGCCTTGTGGAGATGATCGGAGGATCCCGATACGGTGAGAATCTGGCAGCGATATTCATCGATGGGATAGCTTTGGGGGGATTCAACGTCATCGACATCGAAACCCTGCATTCGAATCTGGGCACCCCTGTGGTCACGGTGACAAGGGACGAACCCGACCTGGAGTCGATGAAGACAGCTTTGAAAGCGAAGTTTGAGGACTGGGAGAGAAGATTCGAGTTGATCTCCAAGACCGAACTCCACCAAGTGGAGACCGAGCACAAGCCATTGTATGTTCAGGTCGTCGGGGAAGACCTCGATATCATCAAGAGTATAATCGCCAAATCAACCGTCCTCGGAGCACTGCCGGAGCCCATCAGAATGGCGCACCTCATCGCAACAGCAATAAAGACCGGGGAATCGCACGGAAGGGCCTAGGTCACTGGATCTTGTACCTGAGCAGCGCGCCAAGTCCCCCGAGAGAAGTCAATTTCCGCCCTGCCTCATGTTCTGAACTGACGATGACCACCTTGCCCTGAGCGTTCTCAACGTCCTTCAAGACGGCCTCGATCTCCCTGTTCCTAATCATCTCATTGGTCACCAGTAGGGTCTCCACCGCACCCCTGCCAGTTGCGTTCTTGACCTCTTCCTGGCCGTAAGCGTACTTCCCCTCTTTCGATATCTCCGAAAGAAGCTGTTCCACGAGCTTTGTCTCAATTCCCACACGCGATTTCTCCAGTATCTCCGAAGCCATGCCGCCTTTGAGTCCCTCTTGTATCCCGAGCATGCCCGAATGGCTGGTGGGGAACATGTTCAGCTTGGGAGCGAGGTCCGGAAGTTTGTCCCTGATCCTATCCGTCATCGTTTCCTTTTCAAAGCCAGGTCCCAAGACTATCAAGGCATCCCCCAGTTCCATGGACTTCAACTTCGCCAGAACCTCGTCGAAGTAGGCGTCCCGTCCTCCCTTTGTGGGGTACATCTTCCCCATACCAGATGACCGTATCTCGGCGATCTCCTCTATGCCGTAATGGTGAAGCTGTGCAAGAAGCGCCGACTCGTCATCAATGGCAACAAAGGTTATCACCGGTTCGTGGGTCGCCTTGACAGCGTCGTTCAGACGGGTCATGTGGTGGTCCTTCCATTCCTTGACGATGCTCAGAGTGTCCCTGATCTTGAGATTGAAGGTGTGATGCTCTCCGAGGTCCTGCGGTGCCTGTTCGATGAGCCCGTGGATGCGCAGCCTATCAGTGAATTCGTGGAACTCGGTCTTTTCGACCCGGAGGCCGATCCTCATCCTCTTCTTCCCCATCCTCTCGGGCCTCAGCTTGTCCCTTATCCGCTCTTCCCTCCGGAAGGAAGTTCCGAAGACCAGATCGCCAGCTTCCACTAGGTTGTGCAGATGCCAGAGGTCGTCCGGCGTCTGCATCAGGAGCTTGATCTCCCCTGTCTTCCTGTCTTGTTTCAGTATCTTCATGCCAAATCTCCCTGATGTTCTGGTGCATATTTCATATTGTCGTACGTTATCGTCAATCGATATTACATCGTGATAAATCCCCCGTCCAGCTCATTATCAGTATCATAAGTGAGAATCAGGGTGGATAATCGTATCGTGGCGCTTTTAAACAGATGCGAGCGGTCTCTCGTTCCAATCAGTAAGTCCGACGGGACTTGCCAAAGAACGGAGGAACAAAAAATGACACAAGAGTTTGTGACGTACCTAGGCGTCAACCTGTATCCGGACGGACCCTCACCTCATGAGGTTACGAAGCTTCTCGCGCCGCTTGGCTGGAAGCCCGTTTATGGGGGATACGACTACGCGTACTATTGGGGCGATAACTGGGGAACAAAGGGTAACAACTGGGACGAGTATTTCTCGGCCATCGAGAGCACCCTTACCAGTGCCCTGAAGGGACACAACCTGCACTACTACCTCAGAACCTACAGAGTAGGGGACGAGGGCGAGTACAAGGCGTGGACCAGCTATTAGGCCCGTTAGGGCCTATATGCCCTTTTTTTTTCTTTTTTCTAATGATCCTTTTTCCGAAAACGATCCCACTAGAGAAGCCTATTGCTCACTGAAAACGCATCTTATTGGATAACCCCGTACCCAATCAATCTCCACTTGCCGCCTATCCTTCTGCTGATGGCAATCCTCTGACCCTTTTCTGCGCTCACGGGTATCTTGAGCATCATCTCGGCGCTGTCAGATCTCGCACTGCTCACCACACCGACGGTCGTCGCGGTCCCAACGCTCAACATCAGAGGCTCGTTGGTCCTAATCTCGTCGACCTGAAGGTCCTCGGCGGCTCCAACGACCCTTTCGAGCAGATGTACTTCGGCGACCAGTTGGGTCTTGATCGACGGCAGCGTTCCTGGAGCGCCTATCACACGACCAGTCAACGAATCGGACTTGGCCAATGAGGGGTCCAGCTTGGTGCCGATGGCAATCAGACCTCCAGGTCTGGCATCTGTTCTGTTGCGGCCACCTGAGAACAGTGATGTGACCTTGGTGCCTAGATTCACCCATTCCCTCTCCTTTCCAGACTCGACCTCCCTGCCGGGAGATATCTCGATTTCGTCACCCACCTTCAGCTTGCCCCGCAGAAGTGAACCTCCGACGACACCTCCGACCATCTTTTCCAGGCGGACTCCGGGTGAATTAATATCAAAAGAACGGGCGACGAATCCTCTGAGTGGCTTGGAATCATCAAGATCTGCGGGCTTTATCAGCCTCTCGATCTCGGCTATGAGCACATCCAGATTCGCTTCATGATGTGCGGAAATTGGGATTATGGGGGATTTCTCGGCGACCGTTCCCTTGACGAACGCCTTTATCTGCTCGTAGTTCTCCATCACGGCCTCTTCACCGACAATGTCTATCTTGTTCTGAACTATGATGACGTTCTCGACACCGGAGATCTCCAATCCCATCAAGTGTTCCTTGGTCTGCGGCTGGGGACACTTCTCGTTGGCAGCGATCAGGAGCAGGGCCCCGTCCATCAGTGATGCGCCGGAGAGCATGGTGGCCATCAGGGTCTCGTGCCCTGGGGCGTCCACGAAACTGACCGCCCTGAGGAACTCGACATCCTCCCCGCAGACGGCACACTCCTTCTTCACCGTGTAGCACTTGGGCTCTTCGCAGTTGGGGCATTTGTAGAAAGCGGCGTCGGCGTACCCGAGCCTGATGCTGATCCCGCGTCTGAGCTCTTCCGAGTGGCGGTCCGTCCATTCTCCGGTGAAGGCTTTGGTGAGCGTTGTCTTACCATGATCAACGTGCCCAATCATCCCGATATTCACTGCAGGTTGTTCGGGTACCTTCATTTCTCACCCTCTGTGGCTTTCAAGCTGTCCTCGATAGCTTTCGGCCCGTGTTGTACAATCCTCATGTTGATCTGAATGATGTCCGGTGATATCGTGTTCCCCCTCATGTTGCGCCTCCTCCTGACCCCCTTGTCCGGGGGGTGGAAACCCACGCCTGCCGTCACCAGCATGGGCCTTCTCCGGGCGCCTGGAACATCCTTTCTCATGGGAACCCCATCTCTGTCGCTCCCGCCAGTAATGATCAGCTTGTAACCGGGAAGGTCCACGAATATCCCATCCACCTCCTCCCCGATCTTCTTGCCGATCAGAGAGTTAGCGTGATGGCCCGAGACATCCTTTGGGTGCGATTTCCCGGACTTGGGATCTGCTATGACTGCCTTGAAATCTACCACTTCAGCACCTTGTGGGCGCTGTTAATACCATGAGCGGTTAAAAAGTTTGGCTTCCAGAACGTGCGTGCTGAATGGGCAACTGGAGCATCTAGAAAAGACCCAAAATATCGTCGAATTGGTCGACCACTTGAAGTGTACGCTCAGCATCTTCCTTCGAGAACCCGTCCGCCTCATCATGGGCCCAATTGACGAACTCCAACAGGGCCACGAGCGCTCTATCCGTGTGCAGGTCGTCGTTCATTGCCTCCTCCAACCTCGACTCAGCTTGCTCGATCCTCATTGATATCTCTTCCGAACGTGACCCGTTCCCACTGCTGATGGACCTCAAACCCTCGACCTTCCTCTTCAGGTCCTTGTATTCCTCAGAGGACTTCTCCACACCAGACTCGTCAAAGTCCAATATGGCTCGATAGTGATGCTTCAGTACATAGAACCGGACCGCCCCTCCCCCGTACTTGTCTGTCAGTTCCCGAACAGTGACGAAATTACCAGAGGACTTGGACATCTTCTTTCTGCCCAACGTGACGAAGCTGTTATGGATGAAATGATTGCAGACGGGCATCCGGGTATGAGCTTCCGACACCAGCAGAATGCTCTCGTGATGAGGGAATATCAGATCCAGACCGCCGCCGTGAACATCGAAACACTCGCCCAGAGATGAAGATGACATGGCATAGCAGCCGACGTGCCATCCCGGCCTTCCCTTCCCCCAGGGACTGTCCCAGAAGCGCTCACCTTTCCTGTGCTTTCTCCACAGTACGAAGTCGAACGGGTCCTCCCTGCCTTCGGGAAGTTCGAACCCAGCCGCCACCGACTCCTGCAGGTTCGTGTGACTTAATCTCCCGAACTTCTTACCGCCGTCGGACCTGAAATAGACATCTCCGCCGCTCTCGTAGGCCACTCCCGAGTCGATGAGGTCCTTGATGATGTCTATCATCTTGGGAACGCTTCCGCTGTACGTAGGATACGCATGGGCTCGTTTCAGATTCAGTTCATCGGCGTCCAAGAAGAACTCCTCGATGAACCTCTCTGCGGTCGCCTCGGGTGATATTTCCAGTTTCCTGGCCCTCCTAGTAATGCTCTCCTCGACGTCAGAGAAATTCTGGACGTGGTTGACCTCATACCCGGAGAATTCCAGCCATCTCCGCAAGATGTCGAAGGTGATGTAAGAACGGGCGTGACCGATGTGGATGACATTGTAGACTGTCGGTCCGCAGATATACATTCTCACTTCATCAGGACAGTTCGGTTCAAAATCCTCCGCCTTACCGGATTCGGTTGAGTACAATCTGAATGCCATCGTTAGCCCTTTGCGTGGAAACCCTTGTCCGCAAAATAATCCCTGGGGGTAGTTAAACTTTACCCAAGGACCGCCCAATAGGACACAGGAGAATCAACAAGTTTGATGAAAGAGCGGGACGTCATGACCAGACTGGGGGCAAACCTTATAAATATCGGTTAACAATTCACACCATACTCTATTTCTAACCAGTGGAAACGGAGGAGGTATCATGATGGAGAGGCCTAGAAAGGTCAGTGTGGGCTTGTTGATATTCGTAATGGTTTTTTCTTCGATCGTGCCGATAGCGGTAGCAGATGATGGGGCCGGGATCCCTGTTGAGAAGCCTCTTGGTAACGATCCGCCATTGCAGCTTTTTGAGAACGATGAGGCGTATGACAGCGACGGGTTCACCGACCTGCCGAAGGTGTCCCAGTCCCTTCTGGGCAAGTTGAACACCAAGTTCAAGATTCCGATAATCATCGCGACCCTGGACATCTCCGAGCTCTCTTCCGCATTGGAGGGTGTGGACTACGACGGCATCATCGGTACCGAGAAGAGCAGCCTGGACGGGATATCCCTCCCACTACTGAACGTTCCTGGCTACATGATAGAGAAACTAGGTTCCCTTCCGTCCACCATCTTCATCGAGGAGTTCGAGAGCCCCATCAGGGACTCCGCGCCTTCCTTCGAGCCACTGCAGTCCAGGGGCATCATTGCCAACAACCTGAACTCGACCATGAATCACAAGGCAGACCTGGCCTGGTCTAAGGGGTACACGGGCAGCGAGGTCGAGATCGCGGTCATAGACGACGGGATAGATTTCGCGCATCCGGACCTGATGGGCAAGATGGCAAG
>JAUVGH010000029.1 GCA_030593885.1 Methanomassiliicoccales archaeon | reverse complement strand
GCCGAGCATTATCTCAAGATCGAGGATTTCTCGAGAAGTCAGATACTGGAATACAAACTGAGGGAATGATATGCTGGTTGATGAGAATATCAGGGATTTCATCAGGTCGGTCGCTTCGAGCTCGCCAACACCCGGTGGCGGCAGTGTCGCTGCTCTTTGCGGTGCATTGAGCGGTTCGTTGACAGCCATGGTCTGCAATCTCACCATCGGCAGGGACAAGTACGATGATGTCAGGCCGGAGATGGAGAGGACCCTGGAAGACTCATCTAAGCTGGTGGAAAGGCTCACCCAACTCGTGGACGAGGATGCGCAGGCATATGCCAGCGTCGTGGCCGCATTACGTCTCCCCAAAGGGACAGATGAAGAGAAAGGGAAGAGGTTGGAGGCTATGCAGAACGGACTGAGAAGGGCGATAGCCGTTCCGGTGGAGGTAATGGAGCTCTCTCTTGAGGCCATCAGACTCGCCTATCTAGTCGTCCGAAAGGGGAACGAGGGAGCCTTGTCCGATTCAGGGTCCGGGGCCATGCTGGCATTCGCCGCTCTTCACGCGGCATCCATGAACGTCAAGATCAATCTCAAGGAGATACAGGACCAGGAGTTCAAGAACGAGGTCGCCGAGAAGCTGGGCGAGATGGAAGAGGAGGCCGAGCTCCTTCGCTCCGAAGTGCTGACCGAAGTGAACTTGAAGATGTGATTCCAAAAGGATTAATTCTGTCGGCCTTATTCTGATTATGGTATTGTATGAGGAAGATAACGGCAAACAGGGGGTCCAAGATAGAGTGCAAGGGGTGGAGACAGGAAGCCCTTTTGAGAATGCTCCAGAACAATCTGGAGAACGCTGAGATCCCCGAGGAGCTGATAATCTATGGGGGGACCGGGAAGGCTGCCAGGAACTGGGATGCATTTGATGCTATCGTTGAATCGCTCAAGGAATTGGAAGATGATGAGACACTTTTGGTGCAGTCCGGGAAACCTGTGGGCGTGTTCAAGACCAGTGAAGGGTCACCACGGGTGCTCATAGCCAATGCCAACCTGGTACCGAGATGGTCAACCTGGGAGAAGTTCTACGAGCTGGAGGACCTGGGTTTGATGATGTACGGTCAGATGACCGCTGGAAGTTGGTGTTACATTGGAACTCAGGGGATAATCCAGGGGACCTACGAGACCTTCGCCGAGTGCTCCCGACAGAACTTCGGCGGGTCGCTGAAGGGCAGGACGGTCCTCACCGGCGGTCTGGGAGGAATGGGCGGAGCGCAACCCCTGGCCATCAAGATGAACCAAGGCGTTTCGGTGACTGTGGAGGTGGACGAACGCAGGGCAAGACGGAGGCAGGAGGCCGGTTTCTGCGACGAGATCGTGACCGACATCGATGAGGCTGTGGAGATAGCTAACAACTCAAAGGAGGACGGTCCCAGGTCGGTCGGGCTCATCGCCAATTGCGCCGAGACACATCCAGAGCTCCTGGAAGGGTCCTTCTCTCCGGACGCGGTCACGGACCAGACATCCGCTCACGACGCCCTCAAGGGCTACATCCCGGCTGGGATGACCTTGAAGGAGGCCGAGGAGCTCAGGGAGAGCAACCCGCAGGCCTATCTCAAAGAATCCTACGATTCCATGGCGATTCACGTCAAAGCGATGCTGGGCTTTCAGAAGGCTGGCAGTGTAGTGTTTGATTATGGTAATAACATCAGAGGTCAGGCGTACCAAGCGGGCGTGGAGAATGCGTTCGACTTCGATGGTTTTGTGCCGCTATACATCAGGCCCATGTTCTGTGAGGGCAGGGGTCCGTTCAGGTGGATAGCGCTTTCCGGTGATGAGAACGACATACTGGAAACCGACAAGGTGGTCGTGAGGGAGTTCTCGGACAATGGGCAGTTGGTCAGGTGGATACAGCTGGCCGAGGAGAATCTTCCATGGGAAGGACTTCCCGCAAGGGTGTGCTGGCTTGGCTATGGTGAGAGGGCGAAGTTCGGCAAGATAATCAACAAGATGGTGGGAGAAGGTGCGCTGAGTGGTCCCATAGCGATCACACGTGATCACCTTGACACAGGCTCGGTCGCATCCCCGAATAGGGAAACTGAGAAGATGAAGGACGGAAGTGACGCCGTCGCTGACTGGCCGCTTCTCAACGCTCTGCTCAACGCATCCGCAGGCGCCGATCTTGTCGCCATCCATAACGGGGGCGGTGTCGGGATAGGATTCTCCACTCACGCTGGGATGATAGTTGTGGCTGATGGCTCCAAAGAGGCTGAGAAGAAGATAGAGCGCGTCCTGACGGTCGATCCGGGAATGGGTGTGGTCAGGCATGCTGACGCGGGGTACGAGGCGGCGATACGCTTCGCTTCGGAACACGGCGTCAAGATACCCATGATGAGGCGTTGAATGTACGAGTTCAAGTCCAAGAACTGGCTGGAGAAGGACGGCAAGGTCATCATCGGCGAAGGCAGAGCAACCTTGTTGAAGCACATACTCGAGTTCGAATCACTTACCAAGGCGGCTGAGGAGATGGGGATGTCGTATCGCCACGCCTGGGGGATCGTTCAGGATATCAATGAGGTGCTGGGTAAGGAGATCATACACTCGGAGAGAGGGGGCGTCGATGGAGGAAAGACCCAACTTACCGATGAGGGAAAGAGACTTCTGGAGGATTTTGACAAGATGAATGGGACCGTCCAGACCCTCTCTTCACTTGGAATGAGAACACCCTTGGTCGCGGCCGATGGGCTCATAGTGATTGACGATAAACTGGTTCTGATCAGGAGGAAGTTCTACCCTTTCGAGGGAAAGCTGGCGCTCCCTGGGGGCATGGTGGAGTACGACGAGAAGGTGGAGGACGCTGTTCGCAGGGAGATGAAGGAAGAGACAGGGCTTGACGTTGAGATAGTCAAGTTGCTGGGAGTTTACTCAGAACCTGGGCGTGATCCAAGGGGGCATGTGGTTTCAACGGCCTTTGTCCTCAAGAGGGTGGGTGGAGAACTGAGATCCGGCGATGATGCGAAGGCGATAGAACTTGTCGATATCAGTGACATTCCAGACCTAGCCTTCGACCACAATGAGATAATCGAGGACTTCTTGAAGTACAGAGAAGAGGGCTAGGAAGGCCGTCCGTATACTATTCTTCAAGGATTGCAGGCTCAGATTCAATCGGGCTCTCATCCGTGGGTGGTTCCGGTTCCTCTAGAACCTCGTCCTCCGGAGGAGGCGGCAAGGTCTCTCGGGACCGCATTATCATGAACAGAATCAGCACAAGTAGCACAACTATGACAACCACAAAGATCCACCAGAGATCTTCTATCCCAAGTCCTTCCATCACAAGGGGATCGTCATCCAAACCGTCCTTCAACCCGTCTCCATCGGTGTCAGAATCGTTCGGATCTGTTCCCATGAGGTACTCCTCGTAGTTGTTCAGATAGTCCCGGTCTGGATCGTCCGCCGGATTGAATGCCGTGCTTCCGAAGTTCTCATTCTCCCAGACATCAGGGATGCCGTCCTCATCAACATCGTCCGGCGGAATGACCTTGACCCAAAGGACGTCCTCGTCCGAATTGCCGGCTCTGTCCGTAACCTTCAAGGTGACCTCGTACACGCCCACCGAGGAGAAGACGTGGCTCGGCTCGGGTCCCTCCATCTCGATCTCGTTGCCGTCCTCTCTGAACGTCCAGGAGTAGGTCTCTATCTGGTCGTTGTCGGAAGAATCCGATCCGTCGAACGTGAACTCCACTCCATCCAGTATCTCCACATCCTTGCCTCCGTCCGCGTCCGGAGATTCGGTGTCCACGAAGACGTTCCTGCTGTCCGCGACGCAGTTGCCTGCAAGATCGCATGCCGTCACCACCACCAGGTTGTCCCCATCTCCCAGCGGGATCATCCCATCGAAGTCGCCGTTCGCATCTACCTGGAAGAACTGACCGTTCACCACCAGATTGGCCATTGGCTCAGTTGAACCTTGGACCTGTACAAACGGCTTGTTGGTGATTACCCCGTCCGCAGGGGTCTGTATCGTCAGCGATGGAGGACTCTGGTCCAGAGTAACGGACCGCATCACGCTGTTGGTATTGCCGGCCAAATCGGTGACGTTGAAGAAGATATCATTCGCCCCGCTCTGCAAAGAGATGGTCGCAGCGAAGCTCCCGTCCGGCTGCACCGTTACCGGAAGTCCGTTGATCGTAAGACTGGCTGTGGGCTCTGTCATTCCTGTCGCTTGCACGCTGTTGGTGTTCGTAAGGAGTCCGTCATCCGGATCTGACACGAGCAGATAAGGTGGGATCGTGTCCACGTTCACGATCACCTGGGTGCTTGCACTGTTCCCGGCCATATCCGTCGCTGTCAGATTGATCAGATTGGAGCCTTCCGCCAGGGCGATTGGAACCTCGAACGAACCGTCCGATTGGACAATTGCCAGTTGACCGCCCACCGACACAGTCGCTCCCTGCTCACTGGTACCCTTCACAATCACTGTCGGGTAGTTCACCCATGAACCGCTCAGAGGTTCTGTCACCATCAAAGTCGGAGGAATCGTGTCCCTGTACACGGTGAGATCGACCCTTGCGAAGTTCCCGGCCAGATCCGTTGCGACGACAGAAATGGGGTTAGCCCCCTCGACCAGGCCCACGAACCTGGAGAACGATCCGTTGCCAAGAACCAGAGTTGATATCCCGTTGACCCTTAAATCGACCCCGGGCTCCGTCAGACCCTCTACCCGGACGTTGAAAGAATTCGTAAGTAAACCGTCCGGTGGACCCAGTACCGCAAGATATGGTGGAATCGTGTCAACCGTGAAGCTCCATTCCGTGCTGTTGTAGTTGCCGAAGTTGTCCCTTGCAGAAACATTGACCCAGTGCAGTCCCTCGGTGAGCAGGAAGGGCGTGGTCCATATGATGGATGAGGATGTGATCGTGGCAAGATTGGTGATGTCGAACCCGTCCACGAGCATCTGAACGGTGGACAGGTTCATTCCCGTGCCGTTGTCAACGAAGCTCGCCCCCATCAGAGGCTGGTTGTCGTTGATTATCGATCCCGGCGTGGGAGTGAATGCGTAGAACTCTGGCGGTGTGTCCAGGACCTCTCCGTTGAACCGCACCGATAGGACCTCGGACGCGTAAGAGGGTCCGGCGAAGATTATCCCGTGGTATATCCCGTCGGCAGCTGGCAGGGTGTAGGAGGAATTGAAGTTCTCGGGCTGGTATGCTGCCAAAGGCCCAGTGGGCAGGTCGCTCAATTGCAGGTCAAGTCCCTGGATCGCATCAATATCGATATCGAAGGTCGAAGAAGGACCCCCCACAGACCAACCGTGGACGAACACCCAGTACTTCCCATTACCCGGCTTCTTGATGGAGACGAACTCGGTCTGGTCTGGAGATGCCGACGAGGCGACTATCTCCGATCCCCAGTTGGGAATCCCGTTGGTGTTGAGGTCCCTCAATACGTAAAGGTCAATGTCGATGGAATTGAAGCTGTCGGTGGTGACTTCCAGCAGTCCTCCGTCCACAATGTCGATCTCCATCGACCAGCTCGACGTGGAAGCGTCGCCCGGATTATCCTGCATGATGGTCTCGTTGGTCAGTTGGATGGGTTGGGAGACGCCGAACGCGGTTACGTCAAGGTCCGGCAGGTTGATCGTGGAGTTGGTGAGGAAGGTCTGCAGTCCGGAGAGCTTGGAGAAATCTGTGACGGTCCCCACGTCCCATGGATTAGGGCTCAGCTCTATCGTTCCGATGTCCACCGAGATGTTGCTCATTGAGTCCAATCCCGCATTGAGAACGTTGTGGAGCCCTATGCTCCAAAGCCCTGGAATGATGTCGGTGGCAACTATCTCCTGGGCGCCTCCGGTGGCCGTCTCGAACATGAAACGACCTCCTCCAATCCAGGTGTCCGTGCTCCTGCCCTTGGTCTCGAGTGTGTAAGGCCCGTATCTGTTCGGGTAGGAAGCCGAGAAGGCATCCGATGTTGGCCCCATCAGGAAGACGTCTATGTCAGTGGGTACATAGTCCCAAGAAACGTTAGCGACCATCTGCTGACCTGGTTTGAATGAACCGTCTGGAACCTCAACGAAGTAATACCTCCAGTCACCTGATTCGTACCTCCACCCCCAGTTGAATCCGCCGAAGACTGCCCCGTTGTCGTACAGTTCGCCGCTCGATTCGTTGATCAGGAAGTCCGTCGTGGTTGAAGCGATGTTCGCCGTGATCGGTATCGCAGTCTCGTTAGAATCATAGTTCAATGTAACGAAGGCCTGATACATGCCGAGCTTGGCATCCGAGGGGAAATCCACGTCCGCTTGGAATGTTGAGGTCCCTCCTGGAGCGATGTTCAAAGTAGTAGGTGAGACCGAAAGCCAGCTGCAGTCCATGAGCTCGTAGGTGTCCACCCTCACGTTCACGCTGGTTATCGGCACCAGCCCGGTAGTCCTCGTGTGGAATATCCCCACCAGAAGTCCGTCGTGAATCCTCTCATACGGGTCACGCACCCTACTCTCGTATCTATTGGCGGCCTGCGAAGCAAGTGAGAACCTCATTATCTCCGAGTAGTTCGGGTAGCCCTCGATCTCCGTTTGTTGGACCACTCCATCGACATTCGCATCGACCCAGTACTCGCCGTCGCCATCCTCGTCCCACCAGTCATAGAGAGCCAGTGTGAATCTGTTCTCGATACCGTAGTCCCAATCAGGATCGAACTCGAAGTAGTCGAGATAGGCCGAGACCTTGACCAGATCGGTACCCTGAGGTATCTCGAACAGGCCTGATTTGTTGTCGATCAGCGGTATCAGGTAGTCGGGTCTTACCCCCTGGTAGCCGTCCTCCAGTGCTGTCTCGGACCGAATGTTGTAGAAGATGGATTTGGTTCTCACGTGTGCCTCATCCGAGACCGTCACTTGAGTGGAGTTCAGTTGATCTGCATTGTACACTTGGAAGGTCTTGCTGTCATTGTCCCCGGGGAACAGGATGTTCGCAAAGGCATCGTAGTGGGTCCCCCTGTAGTCGCCAGCCGTCCAGAACGATGGGGATGCCTCCACGCCGTATCTCTCGTTAGCAAGTTGGACCGCCCTGGATGCATTCGCTATTCCAGCGCCCTGAAGCATCGCGTCGTAGTGGATGTTGTCAGCTGAGGACATGATTATCTCTCTGGCAACTGCAGAATCTGGATATTGTCCGTGAGCCTCGGTGTACGACTCGTAGAGCAGGGACATTACCCCAGCGGCCACCGGCGTAGCCATGCTAGTTCCGCCCCACATCCCCCAAGCCGAATTGGCGTTGTTGACCTGGTTCAACGTGACATCGCCTGAACCGTACGCACCGACCGACAGGATGTCCGGGTCCACTTGGCCCAAAGCAGTCGGTCCTCGATCGGACCATGGGATCACGTCACCCCATGTTGTGTAGTTCGCAGGTTCATACGTCCGCATGCTTGTTGATGCGCCCACTGTCACGACCCCTGGACTGGAACCTGGAGTGATGATGGTTCCATAGCCGTAACCACCGTTCCCGGCCGCGGCCATGAACGTCGCCTTTGGAGCGTAATAGGTCGTGATCTCGTCCACGAACCTCTCACCGAACCCGAAGCCCTTGTTAATGGAATACGACCCACCGAAGCTCAAGCTCAGAATGTTCGCCTCGTCACCAGTCCCCGGAATGCCGTCATATCCTTCCACAGCGAATATGTAATTGTCCCACCAGTTGCCTCCCTGATAGATGTTGCCCACAGCGATGATCTTCGCCTTGGGTGCCATTCCTACGACTGCTCCTCCTGCGATCTTTCCTTGAGCTGCGATCGCGGATGCGCACAAAGTTCCGTGCGAGCCGCCGGACTCGGTCGCATCGTTCAGAGCGAAAGCGACCAGATCTCCGTTGTTGGGTATGATATTGGGAACTCCCATATCTTGTGAGATTGAATCTGAATACGGTACGAATTTGACCCCGTCGGCGATGAAGTACACCAGTCCACCTGACCGATCTGCAAGGCCGTCAGAATCAAGGTCGTGGGATGATACCTCGTCCCCCTTCATGGCAGCCTTCTCATCCGCGAAGCTGTTGTCGTTGTCGAGGTCCACATATACGGCATCGTACACTCCAGAGGTGGTCGTGTCCGTCACCAATACGCCCACATAGGCCCCGTACCTGATGCGCAGGTAATCATCTGGATGCACGCCCAAGTGATACGCTCCGCTCTGGCTCGGGATTGCACCAATGTCGTATCCGGAACTGTCCAGGAAACCATCCATGTCGGAGTCCGTGTCAGTGATTGAAGTGTCAGAGAACCAGTTGTTGGCACCGGGGAATCCATTGCCGGTAGAGAGGAACGACCTCATGGATCTGGAGTCGAAAGTTATCGGCCAGCCGAAGTATGGCGAACCTGGGTCCTCCACCCTCGCCTGGGTTCCGTTCAGGTCCGGGTTCCCGAAATCCACTCCCGTGTCTAGGACGGCGACCTTGACACCCTCGCCCTCGAACCCAAGGCTCCATGCCTCAACCGCCCCCTGGGTAAGTGTCACCTGCCACATCTGCGGAGAAGGCGAGCCTCCTGAGTATGGTCCCTGCCAGAATTCTCTTGGATCGGGTGGTTGCGGGAGTTCGTAGTCGAGTATTGCCCGAACGTTCGATAGTGACGCCACCTTGGGAATGACGTTTGCCGGAAGTTCGAGGATTGTTGTCCCCATACCTTCGTCATTTGAGACGAAGTCACCATTTACGAACATCTTATCCGCTCTAAGCGCCTCGTGGACTATCGAGATGGAATCTGCGAAAACAACTACTTTCACCGGTTCAGAACCCATACCCGCAATCCTCCCCCTAAGATCTGTTTGGATCTTGGACATGAACGCTGGATCAATATTCGCAGTGTCGTCGATTTCCCATTCAGTGATCACCGTTGCTCCATCTGGTGCGACCCCTCCCTGAATGGTACGTGCACTCATATCGGCTTTGATCACATCAGGACTGCCTGGGCTCGACCAGACAAAGGAAAGAACCATGAGAGATACCAAAACAAAGGCCACCGGTCTACTGGATAATCTGGTCATCGAATTCCCCTCTGAATGGAGAAGCCATTCACGATTTTGTAAAGATTGCTTACTTATTAGTATGTTTGTGTTAGTGGCCATCTTCTTACATTGCGGTGTTCGCTTTCACGACTGCACCGTCCCAAAAGGATAATTATCCCCATCGCTTTCATCGGCCCGTGACCGGAAGGCCCGTAGTGATCTTGGACGCCAATGCGCTCCTTATGCCCTTTCAGTTCAGGATAAACCTTGACGCAGAGCTTCAGAGGCTGGTGGGTGAATGTGAGATCCTTGTCCCTTCCTCCGTTATGGGTGAACTGAGAAAGCAGGAGGGGACCACTAGGGATGCAAAGGCCGCCTTGACGCTTGCCCAGAAGTACAACATCGTGGAGGTCGAGGATAGCGGTGATGTCTCTCTGTTGGTGCTGGCTCGTCGGAGGAAAGGCATCGTTGTGACCAATGATAAGGAGCTGATCGAGGATCTGAAGCGGTCCAGGATACCGGTCATCTCTCTTAGGTCCAGAACCCATCTGGAACTGGAAGGCATGGTTTAGGAAAGTTTTTCTTCATCTTCACTTATGCGTTGCTGTGAAACCCCAACATCTTCAGACCCTCAAACAGATTGCCCTGATGGGAGGTATTCACGATTTCGTCGCTTTGTCATCCGCCGGTCTCGGCAGGACAATGTCGATCAGTCAGCAGTCGGCCTCCAAGAGGATTCTCGACCTGCTCGATATGGGTTTTGTGTCTCGGGATCTTGGGACCAGGGGGCAGAGGCTCAAGCTCACAAAAGAGGGCATTGATGCGCTGACTCGCGAGTACGCGGACTATAAGAAGATATTCGAGCTCAAGGACAGGCTCACTATCAGCGGCACAGTGACAACGGGATTGGGAGAGGGTCAATACTACGTCCAGCAGAATGAATACAAGGTCCAGTTCGAGGAGAAGCTGTGGTTCGAACCGTACGAGGGAACGCTCAATATCAAGGTGGGCACCAGCGAGGCCTTCAAACTGAACATCTTGGAGGACTCGGACGGGATACTCATCAAAGGGTTCGAGAACAAGGGCCGGACCTTCGGGGATGTGAAGTGTTTCCCGGCGAAGATGAGGAACGTGGAATGCGCCGTCATAATGCCAGTGAGGTCGCACCACAGCGACGTCCTCGAGGTCATATCAAAGCATCATTTGCGTTCCACCCTCGATGTGGAGGACGGCAACATAGTAGAGCTCACTGTTTTTCTGTAGCACTCACATCAACTCTAAATATCGCTGTCCCTTTACTCGGTTCGTGGATTTCGACGTCGTGGTTGTGGGCGCAGGACCCATGGGAGGATACGCTGCAGATGTCATCTCCAACGCGGGATGGAGGGTCGCCCTCATCGAGGAACACAGGAATATCGGTGTTCCAGTTCAATGCGCGGGTCTGGTCACGCCCAGGGTCTTCGAGATCGTTGACAAGAGATTGACCGTTGTCAATTCACTCCGTGGTGCAGAGATATACTCACCCAACGGAAGGGAGCTGATAGTTGATGGCCGAGAGACGAAGGCCGTTGTTCTCGATCGGGCTGCCTTTGACAGTGAGATTGCAAGGGACGCCTTGCTGCACGGTGCCACCTCCTTCCTCGGGTCGACATTCGTCAACGCCGAGAAGACGAACAGGGGCTTGGAGGTCGATGTCCAGACACCCGATAGAATGGTGAAGGTCAACTGCAGGATATTGATAGGGGCGGACGGAATAAGGTCCAATGTCTCCAGACGCTTCAACCTCCCTAAGGCGGAGAGCATCGTCAAGGGGTTCGAGGCCGAACTTGTGGAGGTGGACTGCGACCGCCGCTTCGCCAAGATATTCACTGGCAATGAGGTTGCCCCAGGTTTCTTTGCCTGGATAATCCCCACCGGCGAGGGGGGTGCCAGGGTGGGCTTATGCGTAGCCAGGGGGAGTGCTTACCAGTACTTCAACGCCCTATTCGAAAAAGGAGAGTCTGCCAGGTTCCTGAAGAAGTCGAGGACTGTATCGTTCGTTGCTGGGGCCATTCCTTTCGGTCTGCTTAGCAGGACCGTGGAAGACCACGTTATGATCGTGGGCGATGCCGCCTGCCAGGCCAAGGCCAGCACAGGAGGAGGTATCTACACCGGTCTCGTTGCGTCGAAGATATGCGCGGACACCGCCATCCTTGCACTGGAAGCCGATGATTTCTCCAAGAAGTTCCTGAGCAGGTACCACCGGAACTGGAAGAAGGCGATTGGAAGGGAATTGAAGAGAGGCCTTCACCTTCACAGATTGTGCAGGGACCTGACCGACAAGCAGATGGAAGAGGTATTCAAACTTCTGGACAATGATGAGATACTTGAGATGGTCTCGGAGACGGGTGACATAACGTTCCCGTCCAGCATCGGGTGGCATCTGCTCAGAAAAGAACCCAAGTTCATGAAGTTCCTTACTCCGTCTCTGAAAGCGCTTTTCAAATGATCTCCAGCGAGAAATCCATTGATTTGTATGAGTGGGTCAACCAGCCCAGTGAAATCGTATCGGCATACCTGGCATAACCTTCTATGTTGTCTGGTGTGATGCCTCCGGATGCTTCTATGCTGGCGTCGCTGAGCGCTCTGATTTTGGCCGCGATATCCGCTCCGGCCTCGGGCGTCATGTTGTCCAGCATGATTATGTCCGCACCCGACCTGGCCGCTTCCAAGGCCTCCGGTTCGTTGGTGACCTCGACCTCGATCTTCTTACCCTTTCCTTTGGCCTTCGCCCTTTTGATGGCCTCGCTGATCGAACCTACAATCTCGAGATGATTGTCCTTGATCAGGAACTCGCTGTCCAATCCGTATCTGTGCGGGTAACCGCCCCCCAGCGTCACCGCCTTCTTCTCGTAGTAACGGAAGCCCGGTGTGGTCTTCCTCGTCGCGGCAACGACAACGTTCGGGTTGATTACCTTGCATCTCTGAACCAGGTCCATCGTCTTGGTGGCGATTCCGCTCATCCTCATGATGAAGTTCAGCGCCACCCTCTCCCCCGCCAGTATCGACTTGGCGAGACCCTCGATCCTGAGGACCCTGTCGCCTACCCTCACCCGCTGTCCGTCCACAAAAACCGTTGATGTCTTCAGTCCCAGGAGTCTGAATATCCCCTGAGCCTCTTCTAATCCCGCTAGAACGCAATCCTCCTTGGCGATGATCACTGCCTCAGCTTTCTCTTTCCCTAACAACGCCTTGGACGTAATGTCGCCCTTGCCAAGATCCTCCCGGAGGAAGTCTTTGAGAGCCACGTTGAATAATCTCCCTGGTGCTATAAATACTTCACTAAATGTCCAGCCACTCGCCTTCCATTGGCATTAGGACTTCCCTGCCTTCGATATCGTTCGCCAGTTCCTCTCTGTTTTCCCCGTGGCAGAGGACCACCTTCTCAGGGTCACAACCGTCGATGAAGTCCAGGAGGTCGTCGTGGTCGGCGTGGGCTGAGAAGTCGAAGAACGATACCTCACATTTGACCTTCACCTTGATCCCGTGCAGGTCTATCATTCCAGTATCTCTCAGCAGGCGTCCGTTGGTACCCTCGACCTGATAGCCCGTGATGAATACCCCGCTCCTAGGATCGCTGGCAATCCTTTCCATGTAGCGAATCACTGGTCCTCCGTCCATCATCCCGCTGGTGGTCACGATGACCTCTCCCCTGAGCGCCTTTTCCCTTCCGGTCTCGCTCCTTACCTGCCGTGAGTCCTTCATGACCCTTCTCAGGTTGCGTGGATTCCTCAACGATTCGGGGAATGCGCGATAGATTCGGCTGATCTCCTTGCCCATTCCGTCCACCCAGAGATCGAACCTCTTCTTGTTGAGCAGGAGCATCATTTCCTGGGTCCTGCCAACGGCGAACGCTGGGATCAGCGCAATTCCTCCCCTTTCAATGGTAGCCCTGACCTTCTTCAGGAAATCGTGCTCAAGCTGCAACCTATCGGGATGCCTTCTGCCGGCGTACGTCGACTCCAGAACCAGAGTGTCGCACTTCACGGGCTTGGCGCCCCAGACCAGCTCGGTATTGGCAGTGTTAATGTCCCCAGTGAACAGGATGACATCCCGGTTCATCACCTCGTACATGGTCGCCCCGGGTATGTGTCCAGCAGGGTGGCTGGTGATCTCCAGGTCTCCTTCCCTTCTGGTCTCCCCGAAGCGCATGTCCCTCAGGTTGTCCCTGGTCGCCATGAGGTCTTCCTCATCATACGGGAATGCGAAACCCTCCAGATTGGTCACCTTTATCGAATCACGAAAGAGAAGCTCGGAGGCCGCGAGAGTGACCGGTGTGGAATAGGCGGTCGTGTTGTGTCTGGAGCATAACCATGGGACCATTCCGGAATGATCTATGTGTGAATGCGTGAAGTAACAGGTCTTTACCGGAGGGGCATCCATGGGAAACCCCGGAGGTTTGGAGGGTAGGAATCCGTAGTCGAACAAGAGGAGATCTCGGCCGTGATCCAGAAGCATTCCAAGAGAACCGACCTTGCTGGCCCCACCTAGGAATTGTATCCTCATTACCAACGGATAACCACCTTTTGCTTAATCCTTTTTGGCATGTTACCAGACATCATCCACGGAAGACTCTCTGGCATCTGATGGCCCTTTCCATCCTTTTCTCACCGAGGAGCCACATGGCGAACTCGAGCCTTCTGTCCGAGCCGTGGAACAGGTTCGCCAGTTTCATCGTCTTGGCTGCAGTTTCAAGCGGACCCTCGACGATCTCCCTCCACCTTAATTCATAGTTCAGGAGCGGAACTCCTTTCAACACAGTGTCTGCGGCACACTCTCCGGCAATCCTCCCGCATATCATTGCGATGTTGACGCCCCCACCGTTTGTCGCCATAACGTGTCCGGCCGCATCCCCGACCAGCAGTGCATTCCCAGAGACGGTCTTGTCAACTGGACCTCCCATGGGCACCAATCCTCCAGCTATCTGGCTGGGCTCGAAGCCCCTTTCCTCGATGAATCTGTTGAAGAGCTTCCTCACGTTGTTGCTCGCGAGCCTGTCGGTCGCGCCCAGGCCGACATTGGCACACTTGTTCTTTGGAATGATCCAGGCATAGCCGAACGGTGCCACGCTACCGAAGAACATCAACAGGTCCGATCCGAAGTCACCATCAACTTGGCAGGTGAGCGCCGAATAGAGTCGCATGGGTGACTCAAGCCCGACCGACCTGGCAACTATGGATTTCGAACCATCAGCGCCCACGATCACCTTCGCTTCGTGCCGTCCACCCATGGTGAATACCTCGTTCCCTGAGACCCTTGTCACCACAGTGTTGGTTGAGACCTCAGCACCTTCCTTTTCGGCAAGCGATGCCAAATGTGAGTCCAGGCCATCTCTGTTCACTGTGAACCCGTCAAATGACATCTTGTTCTCCTTCCCCTTCGGGGAGAATATCTTGATGCCCGTGATCTTCCGTTGGATGATGCTTCCAGGTATGAGATCGACGCCGTCAAGTCCATCGGCATGGGGGAACATTCGAACGACCTCCTCCTTGGATGCCACAAACTCCCCGCACTGGACGGGCTTCCCGATCTCCTTCCTCTTGTCCAGCAGAAGAACGTCCAGACCCTGCGAAGCAGCGCATCTGGCTGCAGAACTACCCGCCGGTCCAGCCCCGACGACTATGAGGTCTCTCAATCCACTTCACTCCGTCTTACAAATGTTTTCAATGATTCTGGGAATATCAATCACTGTATTCAATTGTGTCCATCCAAACCAAGAACCCGGGAAACTACCGCACTAACTCTCACGGTTCAATATGTAATCGACGAGTTCTTCCAGTCCATCCTTGTATTCGTTATCGAAAACCGAAATCTGCTCCTTGGCACGTTTGGCGTACATGCTGGCCTCTTGGAATGCCCTTTCCGGTCCCCCCATCTCTTTTATGAGCTCAAGTGTCCTCGCCACGTCGTCCTCGGACTTTGAATCGTTCTTGAGAATGCCGAGAAGTTCCTCCCTTGAATTCTCGCTGCCGTTGCTCATGGCATATATGGACAGGAGTGTGATGTGGCCTTCGCGAATATCGGAACCGATCCTCTTTCCCATTTTCTCTTCCGAACCGACGACATCCAGAATGTCGTCGACTATCTGGAATGTGATGCCCAGGTTCTTGCCGTATTCTCCGAGCCTTTGCACCTGGTCAGGTGTGCCGTTACCGATCAAGGCGCCCGATCTAGCTCCTGCCGAGATTAGTCTGGCCGTCTTCCTCTCGGTCATTCCGACGTACTGGTCCACTGTAATTGAGGTGTCAAACCTGAATCTTCTCTGAAGGATCTCTCCCGAAGGAAGGCTGGAACAAGCATCCGCGGTGATCAGGATCACTTCTTCGCCGAACTGTCCTCCCAGTTCGAACACTTTTGCGAACAAGAAGTCGCCAGTTACCAGGGAATCTTCAAGACCGAACTTCATCAAGGCTGAGGTGCGCCCCCTCCTGACTTCCCCGCCATCGTTGATGTCGTCATGTATGAGGCTCCCGGTATGAATGAGTTCTATGGCTGTGGCCATATCGACCGCTTTGCCGGCATCCTCACCGCCAACAACCCTGAAGGAAAGCAGGGTGACGATGGGCCTGATGCGCTTGCCCCCTGAGTTCACCACATAGGATGCGATTTCGGAGAGCGTCTCCACTTCCGTGAGCGAACAATCTCTCAATCTCTTCTCTACGAGGTCCAATTCTTCGGCGACGCCAAAGGACAGGTTTGGAGCCATCGTTTGCCAATAGGCGAATTCCTTATATAATGATTTTCGAAGGTCTTTGAGGCTGGAACTGGGTGTTTTTCTATTGCGAATCTTTTATATCTCAGGCAGTTCTTGACCGGTTTATGGCAGGCCGTTTGAAGGTTTGGCTGCAGGAAGTCAGAGCGCCGTTCTTGACAGCAAGCATTCTACCTGTCCTTTTGGGTACTTCCATCGCCTTCTCTAATGAGGGCGTCTTCAATGCATGGTACTTCATCCTCGCTTTCATCGGCGGCATATGCATGCACATAGGGGCGAACGTCATCAACGATTACTTTGATTACAAAGGTGGATCGGACAACATCAACGTCGAGTTCACCAGACCGTTCACCGGCGGTAGCAGGATGATACAGGAGGGATTGATGACCCCTCGCGAAGTGGTCGCTGAAGCGATGGTCTTCTTTGCCATCGGAGGGCTCATCGGGGTCTATCTCGCCTTCGAGGTAGGGTACATGATTCTTGTCCTGGGAATCATCGGAGCCTTCTCTGGATTCTTCTACTCGGCCCCACCAGTAAGCCTCGTCAACAGGGGGATCGGTGAGCTGTTCATCGGCCTCAACTTCGGCATCCTGATGACTCTCGGCGGCTATTATGTCCAGGTCCAACACTTGGCATGGGAACCTGCTCTGGCTGCGGTTCCGCTAGGGCTAATGATCGCTAACGTCCTTTATATCAACGAGTTTCCGGACTATAATGCTGACAAAGAAGCTGGGAAGAAGCATCTCGTCGTACGACTTGGAAAGGCCAAGGCTGCCAAAGGTCACGCGGTCATCATGGCTTCCGCTTACGTTTCAATCGCGCTATTCGTAGTATTTGGATGGGTATCTCCCTACGCTCTCGTGATGTTCCTGACCCTCCCGCTGGCGATAACCTCCATAAGATACTCAAGGGACTTCTACTCGGACTCGTTCAGGATCATTCCGGCGAACGCTTCCACCATACAGGTTCATATGATAATCGGCATTCTGATGACTCTTGGATATCTTCTTGCGGCCTCCCCCCAGGACACCTGGCTGATATTCCTGATACTGGTCGTTGTAGGAGGACTGTTGATGTTCAAGATCTCAGAGGGCCTTGAGAAAGCAAGGGACGCTCCTCCGCCGCCGGCGAAGACTCAAGCCTGAGGAACCGTCTGTTTTCCGGCTAGTTGGCAAGATCCCAGGTAGTATCCATACTTGCGAATATCCAGTAGCCTTGTCCTGCATACAGGTAATCCCAATCGGACAGCCGTTTCAGGTTGTATGGAAGCGCCGCACCTTCGTAGCCTTCGATTCTCGAGAATCCTATCCCCATCAGGGTCTCTGCCACATCCCTCGGGATGAGCGATGAGTACGCGACCAGGTTCCAGCCGGCTTTGAGGTTGACCGTGACCATGTCCGGAACCTTCCCTGCCACTGCATAGATGCTTGCTGATGTGACCCTGACCCAGAAAGCCTTTTCGTTAGTGGTATCGAAACTCCCGCCATATGGCTTGGTCGTGTCCACCTTCGTCCACGGGTCCATGGCTATTGGATCGTACTGCCAGACCCGGTCGTAGACAACGGTCTGAAGAACGGACTCTACAGCGTAGTCAGCCACTGACAACGGGTTAGATAGCAGATTCACCCCCACTGAAAGAGAACGAGCGAACTTGCCTGCCTGGTTGTCCGCCCTCCTTGCATTGCCGAATGTTTCGTTAGCCAGTACAGCGTAGTAGTAGCTGTCTGGATTCCCGTCTCCTGCCAGCGCGTGGATGAAATAGTCCGTGCCGGATGGAACCGTTCCAAGGAAGGCATACGATTTTGCGGTCTTATCGTAAGTTGAACCGACATAGATTGCATAGTGGGCGATGTCGTCATCTCCCTGTCCGTCGTCCAATGATAGTGTCCATGTGACGTTCACGTTCTCCAAGGATGTCCCTTCCAGTATCGCATCAACGTTCGATGGAGGCAGAGGCGGTGTGATGTACACTTCCATCTGGGTCGGCGATCCCCAGTTCCCGGCCTCGTCCCTGCCTCTCATGTAGAACGAGTACACACCGGGAGTCCAACTTGAGACATCCAAAGATATGGTCGAGTCCTCGACCGGAGAGTCAAATGCACCATCCACCGACACCATCGCGATCCCATTCCCAACCCCTGGGTCGGTGTTGACATAATACTCAACGTTGGTGATGTTGCTGTCTCCCAGTCCCACATCGGTGGTCGTGGCGGAAATGACCAGAAGTGGATCTCCCGCTCCGTTCTCCCTGGTTGCCTGAGGATTGATGGTGTCCGGGCCCAAAATGTCCCCGGTCATGGAGTATGTTACGGTCAGTCGGGGCGAGAACGGAGATGCGAAGCTCGAACCCGATGAGTATCCGGAGACCCAGGCGAAGATGAGGCCCAGGTTGAAGAACGTAGCGCTGGTCGGTCCACCGACCTTGAACGAGATCATAGAGTTGTTGAAGTGTTGTCTCAGTAGCGCATATTCAGAAGGCTGGAAGTAGAAATTATCCCACTCCCCCGGCACCAGATCAACATCATCCAGGACAGGTGTCATAACAAGGTCGATTCCTGCCCCGTCAATGTCTCCATAGGCATGGTTCACCCAGTTGGTGTCAATCGAGGAATTGAGAAGGGTAACGTTCCATTGATAGTTGTCCATATTGTATATCCATCTTCCACCGTACAGCTGTAGAGTGGCATTGGTGATGGTTGCTCCTGCTGGGATCGGGTTCACCTGGAACTGCGCCGCACCAAGGTACGTCGTGTGCCTGTTGTGGCTGTAGCCAACGAGTATCTCCGGGTCGGTAAAGTGATTGCCAGTAGGTTCCTCTTCCCTCACCCAGCCCACGTATCCGTAGGCAGGTATGTCGGATGATCCAGTGAGGGTCATGAAGCTGTACTTCGCACCACTGTTGTCGTCAAATGCTGTGTTTCCCGCGAGATCGGTCGAGGTGATGTCGAAGAAGTATTGGGTTCCAGGATTCAATCCTGTCAGGAGCATGGAATGTGAAGTGATCAGCGGCCAATCCGACTCAGAACTGCCCAGACCGGTTGTCAGTCCGTAGTTCACCAGGCTGTCCGTGTCCTCATTTGTGTCCCAAGTTATCGTAGCTGTGGTCACGGAAGGGACGACCGCCACATTAGAGATCAACGGAAGTACGCCATCTACCTCCGCGTTGACCCATCTGAGTCCTGTGGGGTTGGCTTCCTGGTACGTCGCATTCAGGACATCCGTGTTGTAGACCGTCAACTGTCCAGGCACGGAGACAGCGCTTGTCAGAGGAATGGTTCCCTTGAACACACCTTCGTCAGGTGCGACCTCCGTCAATGTGACCTGCTCACCAGAAGGCTCAGCGACGCTCCTTATGTTGACCTGAACGGTCTCCGCCAGTCCCGGGTTCGTATTGAGGTCTGTATCGTAGAGCGAGATCTCCACAGGATCAGATGGATCGTAACTTGTCTTGTCCAGAACAATGACGCCGTCCCCCGGGGTTATGATGCCCGCGATCTTGGCTATTGTCGCCACTGCGGTCTTGGTGGTCCTGGTCACAAGCTCGAAGTTCATGTTGCTTACTAGGTCCTGTGGGGAGTGATAGTAGGCGCTGAAGTCTGTTTCAATCCCGAAGATTGCCGGATATCCCTCGTCCCAGAACGGAGCGTGGTCGCTTGACCTCGCCGTGGGATCGATGGCCGTTGCAATGTTCAAGCCAATCGAGTAATCCTGGTTTGCGTCGTAGAACTCGTTCAGCAGCCATGACGACTGCGCATTGCTGACGGCCCGAAGACCCATGAAGCTGTTCGGATCGTGACCAATCATGTCCAGCTGTATCATTCCACCTATATCCATGCCAGCTCTCTTGGCCTCCTTGGCGTAGTATCTGGCTCCGTGGAGCCCGAACTCTTCGGCCGTCCAGGCCGCAAGGATAACGGTCGCATTGAGCTTGTACCCGCTCAACACCCGAGCGGCCTCCATGGCGGCGGCCGTTCCGCTACCATCATCATCCGCACCCGGAGCGGTGACCATGGGGTTGCTATTGCTGTAGGAATCGTAGTGCCCTCCGAGTATGTACGTGGTCGCATTGGCGTTGTTGAAGGCTGGGATGATCGCTATTATGTTCCTAACCCACCTGCCATTGTACAAGAAATACTGGGATTCCACGATCACTCCCGGATTCTTCGCGTATTCGTTGTAGATGTAATCGGCAGATAGGTTCAGCTCAGGTGCTAGAAGATACCTCGTGCTGAAGTTCTGAAGGTCATAGTTATATCTGTACAGGCTCTGCAATGAAACGTTCTGCACTATCTGATCGATGACCGGGTTGTAGGCAGAAACCTCAGGCGGATCCTCTCCGGACATCGCGACCGGACTAGAATGGAGAAGTATGCCCAATGATGTTCCTACCAATGCCAGCGTTACCAAAAGAGAAACGACTCTCGCCCACTTCATATCAACATCTCCAGGATTGAAACCCTGTTATTGAATTGTCATTCAGATATAAAAAGAGTTTACTCCAGGCCCGTTCCACTTCAGTCTTCTCCCAAGTCGGAGTACGTGTAATCTCACTAGATGACAACGTATAGTTTATGTCATAAATGCGTGAATTGAGAGAATGGTGACGTCAACGACCGTATCTCAGCTCTCCGTCAAGAGGAGGATTTCCAAAAGTGTCATCCTTGAGATTCTTCACGAGGTCAATGATCCTGGGGTTCCCATGACACTCGAAGAGATGGGCATCATCAGCAGGGATTGGATCAGCATTGAGGACGCGGACATCCAAGTGAAGTACCGTCCCACATCCAATCTCTGCCCGGTCGGTATGGCTCTAGGCGTCGTCATCAAGTCTGTTCTTGAAGAGCGCCTCGACATAGATGTTGAGGTCAGAATGCTGAGGGGAAGTCATTTCCAGATGGGCCTTGTCAACGACCTGCTTGGAGACCGGGGGAGATATGAGAAGGCTCTGGAGAGACTGAGGTCGTCAGGCTTCGTGACCAGGTGTCGTCAGTAATCCGTTTCAAGTCGACTTCACGACAAAACTCATGTGGCACAGACCGCCGGATTCTCCCAGACAGTTGTGTTTTGTGATCTCAGTCTTCCCTTTGAGTTTCTTCGCAAAGACCCCATTGAGAAGTGATCTGATGAACTTGCAGAATAAGTGCGGTTCTTTGGGATCCTTTGCTCCGCATTTGAAGAATTGGGACACTTGAATCGTCAGAGGCTTCTTCTTCACTATCTTCAGTTCACCCATGGAGTTCTCTTCCCAATATGTCGATAGTTCGTTGATGAGAGCGATGAGTGTCGTGGACTTGAATTCGGATGAGAGTTCTTCGGCGATTGCTCCAGCAAATGAATCGAAGATGGGACTAGATTTGAGTCCCAGCAGATCGATGTATGCCTTTGCCGATTGCAGAAGTGGAGTCGTGTAGTCGACCACTTTGATGTCCTGACCTTGCTCGATAACGCTCAAAGCAATGTTCCTCAAAGCCTCAGCGATTCCTTCGTCGTCCGTCCAGATGGCAATGTCGTCCCCCTTGAGGAAGCTCTCGTCAGAAGGCGTCGGATGGCACAGCAGGGCCTGTTTTGAATCTATCACCAGATAGTACATGGATAACGAGAGATTTATGTTCCTGACGTCCGCATATTGCGACAGGATTTGAGCGTTGTCCCTGTTCGAGCCGTTAATGGGAAACGCATACTTGATGTCCACCCCAGCGTTGAACCTCTCTTCGATAGTGGGAAGCCTTGACCTGACGATTCTTATCGGGCTCTGCACGGTCCCCACCGAGAGGATTTCCTTCTCAGATTCCTCATACATTCGGTTCAAACGGTCCCTCACGTTCCTTCTGCCATAGATCGCTTCGAATCGTCCTGTCTCCTCAGCCTCTACGATAGCTCTGACCGCGAATTCGTTCATCAGAAGGTCTTTCTTCTCCACGATCTCACTAGCTGATTGTCTGTGAGATTCTGCTACCCTCTCAAGAAAGTCCTCAATGTGGACCGGCTTGTACTTGATCGGGCTTTCAGGTATGATCTCAACAAGCCCTTTCTCGTGAAGCTGGTTCATTGTAGAGTATATCCTGGTCCGTGGGACTCTGGAAAGCGTTGGTATCTGACTGGCCTTGGAGACACCCAGATCCAGAAGAGTAAGGTATACCCTGGCCTGATAGTCTGTCAGTCCCAATTCCTTCATCTTGCCGAGTCTTTCTTCGTTTATGGGCATGATTCGGACTGGAACGAGTGTCAGTCCTAATAAAACTTGTCATCAGGTTCAGTTACAGACCTGGCACAGAGAATGTCACCGTGAAGAATCTAGCTAGCAGATGCTCTTCGCTTGTTGGGGAACTTCAGTTTCAGCTTCTCGTTCAGGAACTGGAATCTGTTACGTATCGTAACCTCCGAGACTCCGGCTACCTCTGCGATAAGCCTCTGTGGTTTCTTCTCCCCGCACCTCACGGATGCGACATAGATTGCGGCCGCCACTGTTCCCGAAGGCGCAAATGAGGAAGTCCCCATGGAGTCATCCAATTCGTTCAGGATCTTGTGTGTCTCGGCCTCCACATCCGGACCCAGGTCCAACTTGCTGCAGAACCTGGAGACGTAGTCCTCAGGCTTCACGAGCGGAACCTTGAGCTTTATCTGCCGTGATATTGCGCTGTATGCTTTCCTGAGCTTCTTTCTGTCCACTTGCGAAACGGTCGACATCTCTTCCAGCGTTCTGGGAACGTTGTTCATTCTGCACGCTGCGTACAGTGAAGCTGCCACAACTCCTTCTATGCTCCTGCCTCTCACCATGCCCTTCTTCAGAGCCTTCCTGGTGATGAGCGCGGCTTCGTCCCTGATTCTTGGCGGTATGCCCAGCACGGACGCCATCCTGTCCAACACCGTCAGTGCCTGGACAAGGCTCCTCTGGCCCGGACGCAGTAGGTTGGACTGCCGATGCAGCATCCTCATCCGGTTGTACCTGTCCCTCTGCTTCGCCGGGATCGGATTCCCATGGAAGTCCCTGCTCGCATAGGATATCACCGTCGAAAGCCCAAGGTCGTGGGACCTCTGGCTCAACGGAGCACCGGTTCTCGCCATACGCTTATTGTCTTCCGCTGTGTAAGCCCTCCACTCTGGACCTGTGTCAATCTCAGATTCATTGACAACCAGACCACAGTCGTTGCATACAAGTTCCGCTCTGTGGTCGTCCCTGAACAAGTGTACACTGCCACATTCGGGGCACGAGTCATCTGACACTAGTTCCACTTTCTTGGAATTGATGCCCACTTCTCTTTTCCTATCAGTCATCATCAGCTTATTCTATCGCTCCAATGGTCATATAGGGTTCTGTGTCATCAGCTGGAATGACACTTGGAGATTCGGGCATGCTGGCAAATTCCATTCAACGGATCTCATAAGAAAATTGGGCCAATCTGCGATTCCTGTGAGATGGGCGTGATGTCCACCCTACGTTTCCTGCTTCTTCCGGTAGTTCTCAACTGCCTTGTGAAGGCCATCAGCTGCCAGGTTGCTGCAGTGCTGTTTGATGGGTGGAAGCCCCTCCAGGGCATCCGAGACATCCTTCTTGGTTATCTTCATGGCCTCGTCAAGGGTGATCCCCTCAGCGAGTTCGCTTATCATGGACGACGTCGCTATGGCCGCGGCGCAGCCCATGGTCTTCCAACCGATATGGGTTATCTTGTCATCTTTGACCTTGATGTAGATCTTCATGACGTCCCCACAGACGGGGTTTCCGACCTCCCCGACAGCATCGGCATCCTCAATCTCTCCCATGTTCTTGGGGTTCTGGAAGTGCTCAATCACCTTCTTGGAGTACATTTCAGTCCCTCTTGGCAACACTTATGAAGTCTGTCATTGGACTAAAACCTTACGAGTGAGGAGACCGGAATCACTGGAATGTGGTATCCCGACAGCTGTTTCTCCATCCCGGATATGAACTGTGTGGCCATCACGGTATCGTGGTGCCCCCAGTCCCTTGCCTCCCTGCACAGGAATATGATGTCAGGTTCGATGTCGTCGCAGCATTCGCTGACGTTCAAAGGGGTCAGGTGCTCCAAGATGTCCACCTTCTTTATCACCCCCTCCTTGACCGCCTGACAGTCCTCCCGGTAGTCGGCGACAACCATTTCGATTCGCTTGTTCTTCCTGAGTTGCTTTATCACCCTTATTCCCAGGGACCCTGCACCTATCACCAACGCTTTCATTCATCCACCTCTCAGATCCATCCTAAGCTTCCGATGATATAGATCCACATCACCGTTATGAGAACCGATGGTATTGTAATAGCCAACCCACTCTTGAACATATCCTTTTTCGATACGATTCCGGTACCATATATCAGAGTTGAAGGAGGGTGTGCAACTGGAGTCATGAAGGCGACGCCAGCGACCAACGCGATCAGTAATGCCAGAAGCAATGTGTAATCGCCCAAGCCGCTGATCGTAGTAGTCAATGTTATCATCAGGGGGACGAAGAATGCTACTGTGGCTGTTTTGTTGACGAAGTTGCTCATGATAACAACCACTAACGCGACAAAGAGTAGGAAAAAGAATAAGCCGATGGCTGTTTGTGTCCAAGGCCCAGCAAAATTTGTGATTTTCCAGCCGATCCATCCGTTGAATCCAGCCACCTGGAGTCCATTTCCTAGAGCAAGGCCCGCGCCAATGATGAGGAAAATCCCCCAGGGAATGAATTTTGCGTCCTCCCAGTCCAGGGTTCCAGTGACGAAGAGCAGAACGGCGGCTATCATCGATACGATTGCCGCGTTCGCGAAAGCGCCCGGGAACAATTGAGGCGGGAGGAAAAGGCTTGCCAAATCCTCCCCCACTATCCAGAAGACTATTGTGCCCCCAAGGATGGCCAAGACCTTCTTCTCGGCAGCAGTCAGCTTCCCCATGGCTTCCAATTCATCATGGACCCAGCTTATGTCAATCTCTTCCCGTGAGACCGGGTACATCTTTGTGATGATCCACCATGAGAGGAAGAGCAACAGGATGGACAACGGCAATCCGGCTATCATCCAACTGACAAAACTGAAATTCTCTCCTCCAACTGCATCAGTGATGAACTGTGCGGACACCGCATTAGCAGAGGTTCCCACGATAGTGGCCATTCCACCAATGGCAGCCGCTGCCCCGATGCCCAACAGGAGTGCAAGTGCGTACTGATCGCTCTCATCTTTGTTTGTCCCTGCTTTACCTGCTATTCCAATCGCGACTGGGATTAGTAGAGCCGCTGTAGCGGTGTTCGAGATCCACATCGACATTATTCCACAGGCCAGCATCATTCCAAGAAGCAGTGTTCGGAAGTGCCCTTTGGACTTGGCCACAATGTAGTACGCGAACCTCGAATCCAGATGGGTTTTTCTGAAAGCGACAGAGATGATTATTCCGCCCAACACGAGGTAAATGACTGGTGTGGCGAAGGGCGCGAAGGCAGCCCGTGCTGGATCCGGGTATACATTGAGATCACCGAATATCCCATAAATCACCAAAAGCACCGGGACAAGGAGGGATGTCACAGGCAGGGGAAGGGACTCGAAGGTCCACATGAGCGCTATGAAGAGGAAGATTCCAAGGGCATATTGGGCTTCTATTGGACGCAGTCCC
>JAUVGH010000003.1 GCA_030593885.1 Methanomassiliicoccales archaeon | reverse complement strand
GGCGGTCTGTTCCCGATCGAGATGGACACCGTATCCGTGTCGCTCTGGTTGGCGGTATCCCACACGGTGAGAATCGCGAGGAAAGTGCCGTGGGAAGTGTATGCGTGGGTCGTCACAGGATTCGTGTCGGTCGTCATGTCCCCGAAGTTCCACAGATAAGCGGTGATGCCGAAGTCATCTGTCGAGCCGGTGGCGTCGAAGGTGATATCGTCGCCGATGAACGCGGACGTCGGGGAGGCTTGAGCCACGGCGACCGGTGGATTGTCAGAGATGACGTCGGGAGCGTCGATGGGGACGGTGGGCGGTCCAGTCGCCCACTGCCAGCCGTCCGAGGCCTGGAAGTAGTACCAGAAGTCGGTGCCTGCAGGCAGCTTCGTGCTGAACGTGTATATCGCACCCGTGGTGTAGTTGTTCGGCATCCCTTTCCAGGATGCGAAGGACATCGGGAAGGTGCCGTAAGGGGTGCCCAGGGGTTTCTCGATCTTCACGTTGATCTGGGCGGGAGGGTTGTTGTCGGCGTCGTAGTAGGCGACGCGGTAAGTGAAATCCGTGAAGGTTGTTCCGGTCTCGGGGTCGAGGCCGTCCGAGACGTAGCTTGGGTCGCCCGTCCACGCGAGGACGGGAGGAGTGTTGGGGGGACCGACGGGACCGAACTTCAAGACGAATGAGTCGATTTCACCGTTGTATGTCATGTCGAAGGCGCCGGGGGTGACGGGGAAGTCCGATGACTTGGTGTTACCTGCCAAATAAGCATATCCAGAGGAGTCAAGCACGATGCCGCGCATGTCATCACCATCGCTCCCGCCTATGAAGGTGGCGTACAAGATGTCTGTGCCGCTTGGATTCAGTCTTGCGAGAAAGCAGTCGAATATTCCGTCTAGAGTAGTGTCAAATGCGCCCGGCGTGACGGGGAAGTCTGCAGAGCGGGTTAAACCTCCGACTATGACGTCGCCAGCAACGTTCATGGCGATCGTACTGCCCCAGTCATCGTCGCCGACACCCCCGAGGTAGGTAGCCCAGACGAGCGCGCTGCCCGTAGGATTCATCTTGGCGATGAATGCGTCGCTGACTCCGTTCAAGGTGGTGTCGAAGGCGCCGGGAGTGACGGGGAAGTCTGATGAGGTTGTGCGACCGGTCACGTAGATGTCACCGGCAACATTAACGGCGATGTTGCCGATAACCACATCGCTGTCGCTGCCGCCCAGGTACGTTGCCCAGACGAGGTCGCTACCAGTGGAGGTCAGCTTCGCGATGAACGTGTCCCCCACGCCGTCGAGCATAACATCGAAAGCGCCGGGAGTGACGGGAAAGTCGGTTGAGCTCGTTACACCGGTCGCATAGACGCTGTCGTCAGCGCCCAATGTGACCGCAACGTTCCCCTCGTCGGCATTGACACCCACATTACCGCCCAGAAACGTTGCCCAGAGGAGGGTAGCACCCGATGGGTCCAGCTTGGCGATGTAGGCGTCTAAGTCTCCATTGCAAGAAGTGTCGAACGCGCCAGGCGTCACTGGGAAGTCGGGAGATTTGGTACTGCCGGCGACCACCACGTTGCCCGAACTGTCCAGGACAATCGTGTTGCCACCGTCGGTGGAAGTTCCGCCTAGATAAGTACCCCATACCAGTACGCCGTCTCCTGTGAATCTCGCAACGAAGGCGTCCGAATCACCTTTGAAGGAAGTGTCAAAAGCCCCCATCGTGACGGGGAAGTCTGCTGACGCAGTGAAACCGACGACGTAGACATCCCCGATGGAATCGATAGCGACGCCACCCGCCCATTCATTATCAGAGCCGCCCAGGAACGTCGCCCATGCCAGAGAGTCTCCGTTGGGATTCAGTTTCGCGATGTAGCCGTCCGTTGCGTTGAACGAGACGTCGAAAGCTCCGGGCGTAACGGGGAAGTCAGAGGACCAAGTGAAGCCCACTACATATGCATTCCCGGTGGCGTCCGTCGCGATACCCCATAGCATCTCCCGATCGGTTCCTCCGAGGAACGTGGAATACACGAGTGGATCGATGACGAGGGTGCGGGAGATGTCCCACCCTTGACAAGCGAATCCAAAGGAGAAGGGGCCACGAAGAGAGAATGGGCACTTGATCTCTTCCGATTCCTGATAGGACACGGGAGCGAGATCCCTCAGATTTCCTAGTGAGGTGGATGCGGTAATGCCGCCTTCAACATCAAGAAGAAGGTCATTAATGCCCTCATATGCGATCTCGATCTGTCTTGGGTCCGCGCCCGGACTAACATGGAACTCGTACTTGAGATGCCCGTCCTTTACCCCGTACACAAGGTCGATGCCGTCGTACAGGTTCTCGTACACTACCTCCCTGTAGCTGTGCACACCGGTCAGCCATTTGGAGGGGTCGTTGCCGAGGAAGTAGTTGTTCATAAAAGACAGCTCACCACGCCCTTTGGGCTCCATGACATGAGAATCGGTGAAGGAGATTCGCACCAGGACGCCGCGGGTCGCGACCGGGTCCTGTGGTGCAACATACTCGTCGAGACCGAAGGGGGAAAGGGCATCGGGCTTCTGATCTGTATGCTCGACGACCGCCATGAGGACCGCCCCAACGGCGAAGCCGACATTCACGTTCCCGGACGAGAGATAGAAACGGACATCCTCGTTCCGTATCTGCCCGAGGTTCTCGGTGAAGTGACCATCAGGTAGATCGATGCCTACGTGATTCGCGACTCCACTTGCACCTCCAACCATCGGTCCGCGTCCCGGCGCTGGAGCTGGGGACGTGACGGGAAGCATCACGGCCCCGAGCAGGAGAACCGTCGCGAACATGATAACAGACGCCCTCACTCCAGATCCCTCGGCACCTCTATGCGGGATTGATTCCATAAATGTTGCGGTATCGATATCCTCTGGCAAGGTTTTGGCATGAGTGAGCGGGGTCTTTGGCAATGGTCTAGAGGACTGGCGGCCCAACCTGGCGCGGACTTCCTGATGACGCGGATGGATCGTCTCCGACGAACACTTGTGAGGACCATTCTGAACGAACTGAGTACTCTTGCGGCCTCTGATGCCGAGCAATGCCGGCATCGATAGACGATGATGAGTGCCGCTGGCATGTCTTTTTTCACAATCTGCAGAGTTGTTGTTGCCGCAAGGGAGTGCAATCTAGTTGTCGTGTAAGCCTGCCCTAGTACAGGTAGATATCTCCTCCTGCCGAAGCCCAGATTGTCTTCAGAGATGTTTAGATACTAGTGGGAGAAGATGTGACTTCTGACTTCTAACGATCTGCCCACTTCGAATCTCGATTTCGCGGTACTGATAGGTGCCTGAAACTAGATTGGAAGTGTCGTCTTTCAATGAGGAGTATGACACTTCCCCTAAAGTCGTCCAGTGGGCACATCCACTCTTTGATGGTAGAGACGGTCTGGTCCAAACGGTCAATCAAGAGAAGCCGCCCTCGCTTCTGTTTCAGTCTGAGAACAATCGATTCATATCCCAATTGAGAGGTTCTTCCCTCACACGTCACTCCGCTCGAAGGTTGAGGCACCAATGTCCAGCGCTGCAGCCGATTACATAATATCAACGCTAGTAGGCTCTGCGCACAGATTCCAGAACTCCCTGCACTCGATTTGTAACGATCTCCCCCGGCTTCTTCTTGAGAAGAGCGCACATCCTGCTTCGAATCTTATTATCTAAACCATAAAACCTAACGTTGGACAGTTGATTCTCTGGATGAAGCTCAGAATATCTTTCGTCATCTGCATTGGTGATCCATTTCTCGAGGAGATCTACGGCCCCGGGGTGTCCAGCCAATTGAAGAACGTCAAAGGCCCTACGAGCGGCGGTGCGCAAACTCGATGACTCACCAATCTTCCTGATCTTATCCATCCAGTGAGAGACGACCTTCTTCTCACTGGAACTCCCACTAAGAATGGTCGTCCGTACTATGTTGAGCGTTTGGTCAATCTCTTCGTTTGTGCCTTTATTCAGAATGTTGTGGAGAAGGTCGACGACTTCCTGGTGTTCAAAAAGGGCGTATCCCAGTGACATTCTGTTCAAATCCAGTAGAGCTTCAGAACGAAGAGTTGAGTCTTTGCTACCCAGCCCCTCGACGATCATTAAGACTTCATCCTCTGAAAGCGACCTTCGCTCTGAATTGCGGGTTGTATTAGTGATTTCTGAGGTTCCTCCGCCCAAAAGCCCCCTTTCCTGAGCCAACATAAGAATGCTGGTGATGTCAAGGTATCCGGTCGTGTTGCCAATCCGAATTGGAAACCGATTCTTGGTATCGCTGTGCAACACTGTAGTCTTGGGCACAGTGATGATTAGAAACTGTTGTGTCCCAAAGGAGATCTTTTCGAAGTTGATCGTAACGGATGGACGGCAGTTACCTGCCTGTTGTGAGATTTGGTCTAGATCCTTGTCTTCATAAACGCATCCGACTGGTTCCTTTGAATTCGAAAAGCCGAAAACGATGTGTCCCCCTTCAAAATTCGCCAACGCAGCAATGTCTGTGGAAAGCCCTTTGATAACATCCTTTGAAACCTCTCTCTTGAGTTCGATGTGGGCATTCTCGCTCTCTCGAACCAGCTTCTGAAGATCGTCCAATGACCCAACCATACTCTCTCAAATATCATATTGGAATACTTAAGTTTAGCTCCGATTTGGCTATCTCAAAGTGCTAGTGGAGATCTGAGAGTTCTGTCCTCTATCATAGGGAAGGAAGACATTTTCGACTCGAAGTCCCAGCTTGGCAACCTCAGAGGATATGCATTCATCAAACTCTGAGTAGATGCCACCTGTCCTTTTCTTCAGGGAAACGCTGCTGGTTACATAGCTTCTACAGAAGCTACAAACTATCGGCATCGATCTCTGAGATGCACTAGAGGATTATGTTGTTAGAGTTCTGGGCCCGACTTTGAAAGTATATTTGCGGACGTGTCCCGTTTCCGGGTCGGTCATGTTAAGAGTAAAGCGTCCCGGTTTGTCGGCCCACAGCATAATTCCTTTGAGCATTGTCATGCCTTCTGGGACCCGTGCTTGGCTGATTTGAAAACCCTTTCCGCCTGAATCCCCAGGAATCGAGGCGTAATACATACGAGCCCTCGGTCGTTCAAGCTTTCTTCGACGGTTAGCCCAACCTGGACGAGAAACTTCCGAATGGACCATTCCGCACAGCTTGCAGGCTTTTGCAGGGGGTCGTCCAGGCATCACAATCTTCTTCAACGACAATACAACTTTGTGAGCGTGAGCCATATGGACCCTTATGCCTTTCTCGCTTAGACCCACAAAGTCACAGAAACAACAATTCACCTTTCTCATGTCATTTCTTCATGCTCGAGAAAGTATTTAAGTCAACACACAGGCTTTATTCGGATTCTGATAGAAGTTGCCTCTGACCAGCGATCGTACGGAGGCGGGACACGGCTTCCTCATAAGGCAATCGACCCCCCACACTGTCAATTCTTTGAGTTAGCAGCCATCTATCATAATCAACCGTCAGCATAAGTATCATATTCGAAGCAGTGAAGATCCAGAAAGCTCCCAGAATGTACGATAGTGAGATCTGGACACCGCTTGGGAGAAGCCAAACGACACCGAGAACTACGCCTAAGACGAATCGCCAAAAGACCCTTTGAGGATTCACAACGACCGAAAACGTCCTTTGACCTCTGAACCAGAGGTGTTGCCATGTCCAAATGCAAAAGAGCCACACAATACCGCCAAGGAAAGCCGGTATAGATATCTCTATCCAGATTAGAAAGAGAAACATAACGGCGAGCAAAATGACGGGGATGAGGAGAAAGAAGAGATTTTGAAGGTCCCTCCGATCCCCGTCATCGTTAAACAAGCGATAAGGATATGTTGTAGGTGCCCGAGTTTCCAGTTCTTTTGTGTGATATCCGCTGCCTTTAGGCCGGGAGATCAAACATTTTTCAGGAGGAAGTATTGACCAAAGGGCCTGTGAGAGTTGCTTATCTTCTTCCCTCTCAATGGAATTCTCGAAGATATAGACAGTCCGCCCACGACGGTCCTTTTTTTTCGTATATGGGATACCGGCATCCACGATGACTCTGATTCTCCTATCAACCGTAGGTTCCATTCTAGATGTCCCTCATTCCAAACTTAATTGTGCATTCTATCGAGACGGTGAAGCCTACGCCGTCCCAAGCCAAACGAGCGGTCAGACCAGCAGGCTTGATGCTGAGAAGACCGCCCACCATCCTCGCTATGTTTGATGGCAAAGCGAGAGTGTTGGCAGGCAGTCGAGAATCCAGCTACCTCTTACCTAATAAGGATTGTGCAAAGGGGCGGCAAAATGACCCCAGCTTTCTCGGACGTCTCAGATCCAATTGTTTGAATTGGAAGTTCTCCGTTTACACAATGCGTTTGTCTCGAATCAAGACTGTCTGGTTTCCAGACAAACTAGAAGTTAAATATGGGCTTCAGTTAGATTGGCGTTGACGTGAACGGGCGGTAGCCAGTATTTACTGGACTAATCCAAATGTAGCCACTCACTAGCTAGAGAAGCGCTTGATATTATATCAGCTAGTGCAAAACAATATTAACTTTCGGAATGATATCCTCAAACTGGAATGACCGCATCAGGTGACGAAACTCAACGAGAGGGATTTGGAGAAGCTTGCCAAAGGGCAGATGCCGTCAGAAGATCAAATCGCACATGGATGGGGCTGGCCCTGCTTGTCTCGTCTCTTGCAGCACTGATAGCGTTTGCGTCAATACTCCAGAACTGGGATGGGCTCTTTCCGTCTTCTCCCGAACCCTACAGTGATATGTGGGTCATAGCCATGGAGAGCCATGAGTTTGCCACATTCACTTCAGTGATGGTCTTCTTAGTGGTGTTCTTCATCCTGCTTCTATTTGTCAAAGGAGGATCTCAATGGTCAATCATCAGCACGCTTAGGTTGCTCAGGGAGACTCTTTCTGAAACTCTAGTTCCCCAGAGAAGTTCAACAAGAACTCTCCATTTCTTTGGAGTGAGGAGGTTGGCTAACTTGGCATTGTTGGTGAGAGACAATGCTTCCCGGCTTGGAAGAGGCTATGAGGAGGGCTATTTCGGGGCACGCCACGCTGAATTCTTCAACCACATCAGGAGGTTTGGAATCAGACTGAATTCGGGAAGTAAGAAAAGGAATATTGCCTTCCTCATTCGTCGAAAGACTCACATCATAGAAGCCATCGAGGACGTGGGCACACTTCTCGCGAATCCAACTGCGACAATTACAGAGGAGGAAATCCTCATTGCGAGGGCATTGGAGGAGTCCTTAGACGGTCTGGGTCTCGAAGCTCTTGAGAGTTATCCAGAGCGTGTGAGACACTCATTGGACGGGCATCCAATCCTTGAATTCTTCTTAATCCTGTTGTTGGCAGTGGGAGCAGTCTCGATCCTCTTTGTCCCCCTCGGTTTTGTGTCACAACAGAATATGGCCATAATCATCATGGAGACAGTGATTGCGGGCTCTGTCGTAACTGGTGTCTACTACCAGTACAAGAGAGTTAGCTCGAAGTGATCAGCCGCGTCGGTTTCAAAAGTGCATTTTCACGTTACTCACAACCTCAGCATATGAGTGCTGAGTCATACTGTTGTCCTGCTTCAATAACCTTGATAGAGTCGATCGTTGGTGGGTAACCTACTGATGCGTAGCTTCGCTGCGATGTTTCAATCCTATGCTGAAGGCAATTCTCGCTGTCCCAGGTGGCGTAGAAGTCAGTAACTGTTCTCGTTAAATGAGGGTTAAGTCAAAGCCCCACGTCTCCCATCTTTTATTGTGCAAGTTACCATCGTTAGGTTGGCTCGAAAACAGTCAGGGTTATACTGAGCCAAAACGAATGGAATATGCATTGCAGATGTCCTGAAGGAAGGTCTGATAATGAAGTGCTGATCCTGTCTTTGGGGCAGGAGATGAGGTGACTAGCGCGGACTTATCGCCCCTGATATTGGTGTGTTTCAGTACTATGGCTCCAATTGCGTTGATTCCAAGTCCATTGGAGGAGGACTTCGATCTCGGAATATTAGACATTATTTCAACAGTCTCTTCAACCAACCTTTCAATGTTCCTGTGTTCGGTGATCTCCTTTCTAAGTGGGGATCTAAAACGTCCTGCCATGTTTATGGCCACTATTCCACCAACAATTGTTCTTGGGTTGTTTCTGTGAAGGATTTCATGCAAAGAATTCAGATCTCTCTGGCGATTCCTTCTTGCCTTGCCATGCTCAGTCATTATGGATTTAGCATCCACCGCGAGCCATATCTCACCCGGCTCCCCCAAGGGGACCTTGTCTCCAATCCCAAATATCTCTTGTTTGGGGATCTTTGGCGGCCCAACTACGAGGTCGATATTCCAACGCTCATGGGAATCCGGATTGACTGTATGATTTAACTTGTACACCAGCTTGCCGGCCTTTGCATCTCTACTGAAGGGTTTGCATAGGTGGATAAGATCTCCCAAAAGCAGTTTGCACATTTCATCCCCATGGTGCGATGATCTCGGGTGATATCCGTGTGCTTCCAGATGACTGACAAAAGCCTCATCTCCATACATTCGGTTCAACTGCCTAGAAGAAGTGTATGCGGCAAAGATATTTATTTCTGTCACTCGGGAGTCGGTTGGTTCTCCCCTTCGAAGAATGGCTCCTTGGGTCTAGTCCTCAACGATAAGTCGATGACACGTCACAAGAGAAGACAGACGTGACTGGAGTCTCTCTTTTGCTGCTGAGACATATTTCGTGTCGATTTCCACACCGATACTGTTTCTGCCACTTTTCGCGGCTGCTATCATGGTTGTACCTGTCCCACAAAAGGGGTCGAGAATTGTGTCACCAACAAAGCTGAACATCCGGACTAGCCTTTCAGCCAGTTCCTCTGGGAAGGGAGCTGGGTGATTCTTTGTAGATTCTCCAGGAATATCACTCCAAACTTGCTGAAACCAGATTCTGTGTTTGCTTGCAGGTATTACACTAAGGAGTCGGGTGGGTATGTCTGGTTTTCTATATTCGTCAGGCTTTCTTTCCATTAGTACGTACTCGAAGTCATGTTTGATGACTGCATTTGGTTCATATGGCTTGCCCAAAAAGCCGCCACCATTCCCTACTGCCTCGTGTGCCACATTAGCTATCTTGTACCAGACTATGGGGGCAAGATTTTCAAACCCCAAACGACGACAACGAACTTGCAGATCGGCATGAAGGGGGACAACACTGTGACGCCCATGTTTTCTTCTACTCAGGCAGACATCTCCCACAATGATAATCAGTCTACCGCCAGCAACAAGAACGCGGTGACATTCATTCCAAACTTTGTCAAGCTCTGATAGAAAAGACTCATAGTCGGATATGCGTCCAAGTTGTCCCTCAACTGGTTCATACTTCTTAAGTGTCCAATAAGGCGGAGAAGTGACAACGAGATGGACAGACTCATCTGGGATCTTCTCGATATTGCGGGCATCACCCAAAACCAGTTTATGAGTTGTTGGAATTCTCACGATTTCTTCTTCTATTGCCTTGAGTGATGCCGGGTCCTTGGCTAGCTTTGGGATGAGCAAGTCCGCTTCTTTCGTTTTCATGAACTTGAATCCGCTCGTTCGCTCTCTTTCCCGGAGAAACAAGTTCACTTCTTCTTACCTCCCTCATTGTTCATATAGAGTTCTATGGCATTCTCCAGGGCTTCGCGAGCTGATACCTCCTTGTCAATGCAGAAATGCTGAAACTTCTTGTAGAGTTCCCTGCTCACTGAAGCCGGTCTTGACAGTTTGGTCATTGTGTCACAGTGACGTAATGACATTCCCAATATATAATGGATTTTGTCACGAGTTCCGAAATAATGAATCGTTGTACTTCTGGTGTCCGATACGTTGGCCGAGATTCAAACATCCTGTTGAGTGCAATGTGCTTGTTCAATGAGAAATACGACGATTCTCTCCCCCTATCCAGATGGATCAGGAGGCTGGCACGACAGTAGCTCAATCGAAACGTCCTTTGTGAGAGCAATTGTGGACATACATAGGACATCGCTTTGCCGGTTTTACGGGGAAAAAGAGTGCAACCACTCACCTGCGTTGGACGAGATTTCACTTTTCGTGATTGAGGATGTTCATCCACACTTCCAACTTCCAAGCGAGCTCCTGCGGACTCAGCTTCTTTCTCTCCTCAAGAATAGCGTGCCTAAGAGTGCTATCTGATGGAAAATGGTCACGAACGAGAGTCTTCAGTCCCGCGATCGAGATGGTTCTCGAATCTTCAGTTGCTCTGGCTTTCTCTGATGGCTGATTTGTCTGTATATGCTCGTTGCTCATCTACCGCACACCTCCCTCATTCCTGAAGTCGCCCAGATTCTTCCTCATCTCCATGGCTTCCCTAAGTAGTAGGCCCACAGCCTGGGACACCGATTTGAACTGACCCGTCGATACTATCGACTTGATTTCCTCTTTTACACTTTCCAGAATCACTCCAGAGATTCGAACACATCCCTTCTTGAGAGGGCCTCCCATGATCATCGCCTCCTGATGTTCTACTCGATCCATTTAACACGATTTGATTTAAATAGTCAAAAGTCCTCTTGGAGGAATTGAGATTGCCATCATGAACGAATATCGAAAGAAATGTGAAGTATGCAACGCTCCTTTCTCATCCCGCTACAAACATTCGAAATATTGCCAGGAACACAAGAAACGGGAAAGGGCTCTTCAGACGCCTCCCGAAGATGCCTACAGGTGTGCCAAGTGCAGGATGATCCTTGAAGCATGTGGAATTGGACTCGACAAGTTGCTTGCCAAGCTGAAAAAATCACCAAGGAAACTGAAGGATGAGATTGATCTATCAAGGAGAAGTTACAGTATCCCCGTCCTTGAGCCAGACGGTTACGAGAACTACATCGAGAGACTTGCAACGAAGATGGACAAGTCGGGAGGTTTGTTCAAGCCAGATTTATTCTCAATCAAAACCTTGGCAGAGGACTCGGGGCTGAGCGAGAGCACAGTCAAACGACACGTTCATCAGCACCTCATCCCTTCGAGGTATTTCAAGAAGATCGGCAGAGGGTTCACGGTTGACATCGGTTTCGACTACCCCTTGCCACACATCCACGCATACGTTGATGACAAGAAGGTGCGCTGGTACGACAATGTGGGTTATTTCGGATTCGAAAGGGATGATGTCGAGTCTTACGAGAGAGAACTTGATGGGATTCATGACGACCTTAAGTTGATTCTGGAGGAAGTGGCCATCGTATGGTTGAAGACCCAGCTGAATTCGCTCAAGAGAACATTGGCAGAAGCGTTGAGCGGCGGGAAGATCACAATCGAGGAGAAGGCAGTGAAGTTGTACGGGATCAGAATGGTTGTACGTCCTCGTGTTCGGACAGTCCTTTCAGAGCTCGCGCCAACTCTGTCCGACTCGGGACAAGACTCGAGTATGCTGGAAGAAGCCATGGAGACAGTGGAGAACATCACGTTTGGTGATGATGAGATGATGATGGAGGTCGCACAGATCGAGGAGAGTCTGCAAGACCCTCGCAATCCACTCCTCAAAAGAGGATGGGTGGCGACGGCAGTCAATGATATGGCCAACGGGATTCGCGATTTCTTGAGCCTTGAACCCCCCATAATCCTCATAGATAGACCCAAGGGCCCACGCTCTGTGACCATTGACAGGTCCACCTGATCAAATGATGCCTAACAGTCACTTTCGAGTGGACCAAAGGCGCGTTCATCTCAGCAGATTCAGGTTTTTTGCTTATAAGCACTGCTTACAAGCCAGACAGTTAAGTAGGCGGGATCGTATTACTTGATTCGGGTGGCACTAGAACGAATTCGGGACATCCGTCGGAATGTTGGAAAGGAAGTGTGAATACGACGGCAGTAAGGCGTCGATGGGATGCACAGAAGTGGCGACAGGAAGTTGATTTGTGGCGAAAGGATGGCCCTGTTTGTATGAGTTCCGTAGTCCTTGTGCACTTTTCCCTTCATATCCCTGCGCATATCCGATGCAGGATTAGCGTGGAAGGTGTATGCTCTCATGCCGAAAAAGGTGGATATTCACACTGATGCTATGGTCCTCACCCTTTACCGGGCGACGAACAACATCTCCGAGATCGGCAGAAAGGTCGGTCTGCACAGACACACCGTGAGGAAGATTCTAGATCGGCGCGGAGTCCTTGAAGATTCAACCATCAAGGCACTGAAGACAGAAGCCGAGCGTTTGAGGCGAATGAAGAAGAAGAGGGAAGCCTATCACAAATACCGATCTCAGATGGAAGTTCGCAAGCTGGAACTGTCAGGAGACGAGATGGATGAGGAGGGCCCTTCTTCGGTGCACAAGTTCTTGGAACCGAGCAAAGACAATGCTCGAGCGCGCACAACTGTCATAAACGTACTGAGAGAGCTTGAGAGGCTGGCACCAGATTCATTCCGCAATATCTGCAGGGATGAATGGTTCGGCTATGACGACATCCTTGAAATGATGTGGGGTTCGGGGAAAATGGTGAAGGACGCCGGTCGGTTGCTTACACGCCTCTCAAGATATCTCGACGAGTTCTTTGTCGTCGGCTGCAAGAATATCGGCATCAGCGAATTTGAACTTCCTAAGCTGGTTGAGAGGGCCGAGGAGGAGGAGTATTTCTACGGGAAGCGCTGACTCCGACATAGAAGGGTTCGAATTCCACTTCAACCCTCGCCAGCGACGCTCCTCTTGGTAGCTGCTTGGGGATTGTGTGCATCCTCCTTCTTTCTCGGTGTAGTCACATCTCTACTCGAATTCCTCCACGAGCTTTGAGAAGAGCCTTTCCAGTTCTTTTCCGTTGCGCTCCTATTTGTCCCTCTAGAAGTCGCCTCCTCACGAGTACTTGCCAATCATGGTCTCGTGTTTAGATCGATTTAGCCGGTGTCCCCCTCTCCAAGCGGGTTTCAATAGTGGATTGCGGGTTTTGTGCTGGGAGTCTAGCTCCACAAGGCGAAGCACCTTCTCAGGCCATATGTGCCGAAGGAACCATTTGAGGACTACGAACATTGAGTAGGCCAGCACATCCTCAATCAAGCTGTCTTTGGACACTTCGCTCCGTTCTTCCGTTCTTTTATACTAACGAAGTAGTATGCAGATAATTGTAGGCTGGATAGCCTAGCTCTGGATTCACTCCGTTCTTTCTCCTTTTGGTGTTGGATTTGCGACCTATGGGTCGGTAATTTCAAGGTTTCAGTCATGATTCCCCTGAAGCGGATGGTCTTCTGTGTCAATCCGATTGAATTCTAGTAAGAAATCCGAGATAGCGGATCTCCTCAAGCAATCCTATGATTGCATAGACCCTACCTCTCATCAATACAAAACCTCCAGAACGAATCTAAAGAGATATCCAGCTTGATTTTTGCGTGGAGTATGCTCCAAGTTTCCTCAGATACGGAATAGGTGGACAAGAGAGTCTGAATTCAATGTGATGACCATCTAGGCACTCACCGGATCTTATACTCCAGCCATGAAAACAGAGAATCATAGGCATATAGGTTCTCTTCCTGAAGGTCTCAAAAGAACGTTAGGATATTGCCCTAGGGAAGTTACATCTAGGTCCCTTCTCACTGCGCGAATAGACAGAACTGGGCTCTTTGAGTTCTGTCAGAAGGGTAAAGGGTATGTGAAGACAGGTGGATGTCTGTCTATGTCTAGCGAACGGACAAGTCTTCGAATTTTCTTGGTTCCGAACCCAAACCCATTCAAATCCGCCCAGGCCCATCTCTTCACAAGAACTTCTAGATCGCAATCCCCTCTTCTAACGCCTGCGCCAACAGTCCTATCCTCTTCCTCCTTTTTTCGAACTCCTTTGGCGTGTAACACAGAAAATCAACCGGATAATCCAGCACCCAGTGGTCATACGCTCTCGCGGCCCTCTTGATGAAGTTCATTCCCTTGAACTTCTCCGAGACGATGACTAGGTCAATGTCGCTGTCCTCCTTCGACTCCCCCCTCGCAATGCTCCCGAAGAATATCATCTCGGATATGGGATAATGTTTGCTCATTCTTTCCCTGAAGGTTTTCAATTCATTGACTATCTTCTCTCTCCTATCCATTCCATGATCTCCTTTGCGTACCCAAGAAGCTCCTTTGAAACTTCTTCGATATCTTGAACGGGAACCACATCCGGGTATCTCGTGTAGACGTATGCCGGGCTCAGTTCCTTGCAGAAGTCGATGAGCTCTTGAGAAAGCTCCAGACCCTTGGCTAGAAGAACGAGGTCGTGGGTCTTCTTGAGTTTCCCATATCTATCGATATGCATCGACTTGAGAGCCTTTTCTACAGATTGCTGAGCGAAGAATGCAACAGCGTCATATCTCTCCGCATCAAGAAGATAATCGGCCGTTTCCAGATCTCTCAGGGCCTGTTTCCACCAAATCTCCGCTTCCTCGTTCATCTCTTCCTGCAAATCGACGAGAGCCTTAATATCTTTTTCCTGCGACTACCCTATTTTCTGTCTCGATGCCAACTATTGGGATCGGAACGGCCAAGTTATCGGTTCAAATCCGCCCAGGCCTATGCGAAACAATCATCGATATTCAGTCTATTTCACTTCCATAGAGTAGGACGTGATCCCTGACGACGTCGGAGTGGAACGCGTCACCCCTTTTGGCCAGCCTCTTCCAGTTGGCCAGGGTGAAAACCTCGATGCTCACAGGGACGCTCAAAGATTCTTCCATGTCCGTTGCCAGATGGTCGAATGCGCTTTTATCCGTTTGCGTGATTATGATGAGATCCAAGTCACTCCTTTCGTCATGGTCGCCGGATGAATAGCTCCCATAGAGGACGAGAGAGATCATGTTCTCATCTACTGTCGTGGCCTTTTCAACGAACTCATTCTCATGCAGGAGGAACAGGATATGCATTCTCTTCAACGATTTGACCAATGGGAGCTCGTTGTTCAGTCTATACAAGTGGGCGAGACCGATCTCTTCTTTGATCAGTATGTTCTCTGAACCGAACATCTTCATCGCCTCAAGGGCGCTCCTGGGGCTTATCTCAAGCATCCTTGAAAGCTCCTTGATGTAGAACGGTGTCGTCGGGTTCTTCAGGAAGTGTTCCAATACCTTCCAGTCGACGTATTTCTCGAATAGTTTCCTCAGCTAAACCACCGTTTCCTATAGAAAACTAGGGTTTAATATATAAAACCGATGTCTTTTGCCTCGATCGTACGAAAGACCTGGCTATTTCCCTGGCTCAATGATCACCTTGATCGAGTCCACGGCCTCTGCAACCAGTTGGAAACCTCTCTGAGTGTCTGCCAGACCCAATCTGTGGGTAATCTGATCGTCCACATTCACCTTTCCAGATCTGAGAAGCTCTATGGCCTCCCGGATGTCCTCGGGGCAGCCCGCGTAGGATGAGACCATCGTTATCTCCTCCCTCCACAGGTCGTTGAAGGGTATCGGAATCTCCACTCCCGGGTCGGTGGGGGCGAAGAACAGTATTGTCCCACCACTATCGACCGAACGCATAGACTGTCTTATCGCTGGAACGGATCCGGTGCAAACGATCACGATGTCGGCCAGTCTTCCATCGTTCAGTTCCCTGACCTTTGCAGGGACGTCCGCCTTTCCGCTTATGGCTTCGTCAGCACCCGCTTTCCTGGCAGCTTCCATACGGAAGGTCGTCACGTCGGTTGCGATGATTCTTCTCGCGCTTTTCGCCCTCGCCAGTTTGATGTGAAGAAGGCCAACTATTCCGCTTCCAAGAACCAAGACCGATTTCCCCGCTTCCATCTCCGCGAATCTCTGCCCCCTGACAACACAAGCCAGCGGTTCTATGAAAACGCCATCCTCGTATGAGATTTCCTCCGGCAGAAGATAGGTCCCGTGATGCACATTGATCTCCGGTATCCTCACGTATTCAGAGAAGCCACCCGGATCGAAGTTCGTCGTACGCAATGTATCGCAACAGGATTCGTGGTCATCCTGGCAGTACTTGCATTCCCCGCAGGGAACATGATGCGAGACGAAGACCCTGTCCCCTTCTTTGTAATCAGCGAACCCATCTCCAACCTCAACAACATCCCCAGCGATCTCATGACCCAGAACAAGTGGCGCCTTCTTGATCCTGTACCACTCCATCACGTCGCTGCCGCAGATACCGCTGGCAACAACCTTCACCAGTAGTTCACCAGGTCCGATCTCCGGCTTCGGCATCTCCTCTAGCCTGATGTCGCTGTTCTCATAGTACATCGCCACGCGCATAGCCTTGGCTTCCTGATGTTGAAGAGATCCGTGCTAGAATCGAGATGCTCATTTCTTCTTCTTGGGTTTCCTCTTATCGACCTTTGCCTTCTCCTTCTTGAAGACATCGTGAGCTTCCTTGGGAGTGTGCTTCTTGTGAACGACGGACCTGACGCCCTTGATCATGGCTATCGGGTAATCGTGCTGCCAGATGTTCCTGCCCATGTCCACGCCCACGGCTCCCGCCTGGATGGCGTCGTACGTCATCTTGAAGGCGTCCAGTTCGGTCTTCAGTTTTGGTCCGCCGGCGATGACTATCGGTGACGGGGTGCTCTCGACGATCTTGTCGAAACCATCGCAGTAGTAGGTCTTCACGATATGTGCTCCCAGCTCGGATGCGATCCTGCAGCAGAGACCGAGATACCTTGCGTCCCTTTTCCCGAGCTCCTTGCCAACGGCCGTGACCGCCAACACCGGTATCCCGTGCTCCTCCCCCTGGTTGACCAGTTCTGAAAGGTTCATCAACGTCTGCTTCTCGTAAGGCGTTCCAACGAAGATGGACAGAGCCACTGCCGAGACGTTCAATCTCAACGCCTCTTCCATCGAGGTCGTGATGCCTTCATTGGCGAGGTTCTCCCCGATTATGCTCGTTCCTCCCGAGACCCTCAGGACGACCGGTGTGTTCGCGCCCGGGTCCACTGAAGATCTTAGAACTCCCCTTGTGAGCATGAGCGCATCCGCGTGCGGAAGCAACGGCTTGATGGTCTCCCTGGGGCTCTCCAGCTTCCTGGTCGGTCCCAAGAAATATCCATGGTCCACGGCAAGCATGACCGTGTGGCCGGTCCTCGGCTTGATTATCCTTGACAAACGGTTCTGCATTCCCCAATCCATTGTTACCCCTCTTCTTTTGTCATAGTGCTGGAATTCTCAGCTTGTGTAAGAAGGGAGCGGGGATATTTAGATTTTGTTGGGATTCAACTTCGGCTGAATGAGAAGAAAGTTCAAAAGGGCTCACAGCTGTCATTAGGAGGCCATGAGCCATATTGGGTCTAACTGCTTACGTGCCTGCTCCAGTCTGGGTCCCGACCTTTCCCGAGCTCCGTGGTCTCCCCTGTCGCAAAGTCATATGTAAAGATCTTTACTTGACTGACGGGTCGGTCAAACACCAACTGAGTATCGTCGGGCGACCAAGAAGGATAACGGCAATTCTCTCCGGAAACGAACTGCGGTGTCGGATCGCTCTGCGTTATGTCAAGAGTATAGATCGCACTGTCTTCGGATCCATCGAGGGAAGGCCATAACTGAAACGCCAGCTTGTCCGGCGTACGCGACCAATCCAAATCCCTTATGCCAACCGATCCATACTCATAGACTCTCTCAGGAGGCTCTCCCGATCCAATTGTTAGGATATCGATATACGATCTTCCGACATCCAGTATCCGTGCCCAGCCTACAAACGCGATCCTAGTGGCGTCCGGGCTCCATGTCGGGTCCAGCAAAAAATGTCCTTCATCTGCCGTATACAAGGTTTCAACAGAACCGTCGCCAAGTGAAATCGTCTGGACTAGTCTTGGACGGTCATAACCCAAAGAGGGGTCGTAGGTCTTCTGTATGAATGCAATCTTATCGCCCAAAGGTGACCATGCGGGGTCCATTTGGATGTCTTCATACAGAAGCGTTGGCTCGCTTCCCTGCACTGTACCATTGACCACCGCTACATCGATACGGTAGAGACTGTGCGGCACGCCTTTTAGATAGGCGATAGAAGACCCATCTGGCGACCACGTTGGGTTTCGAAGATAACGCTCGGAATCTAAATCGACCCGATTTGTGCCATCAGCGTTCATCACCGTGAGTATTGAAATGAGACCTTTTTTCCTTGTGAATGCAATAGCTGGGTCTGCTGAAGGCTCCTCGCCACCCCCGCCATCTTTGCACTCGGGCCAGGGATCGCACTTGTCCGGTGGCGCCGCACCCACTACCAAGGCATTCATGGGAATGCTCAAGGAGACAGTCAAAAGCAGGCTCACGGTAACCAAACTGAGGAATACTTTCCACAATTTCATGGTATCAACCCGATATTGAAGTCCAGCCGAGGTTATTTGGAGCTTCACCAGAAACTGGTCTAATGCTAAAACATGATAGTAAACATAGAAAACATCTTAATCATCCTGCGTCATTCTACCCTGCATGGAACGCTTAGTCCACGTCATTCCACTCGGCTGGGAGTTGGACAGGGCTGTCCTTCCAGTGCGGGCTATGAAGGCCCACAGGGCGCATCTCCTCTGCAATCCCGATGCTCATGATATGCAACGACATTTCTTCCATCGCGTGTCAGAAGAACTGAAGGGTGAAGGGGTCGAAGTCGTCCACACCAAAGTTGACTCCGAGAGCGATCTCAAAGGTCTCATGCGGGAAACGACCAGATTGGTCGAAGAGGAAGTCAAGAAGGGGAACCGGGTCTACGTTAACATCTCCTCTGCTGGAAAATTGGCCGCGGTTGCAGGGATGCTTGCGTCCATGGCACACTTGAGAGATCGGGGATACGCATACTATGTCAGACCCGAGGAGCACATGAGAACCGAGAAAGGTCTGAAGAAGCATGGTCTGAGCAGGGGAATGCTCGGGAATCCGATCATGGTTCCCAGTTTCGGGCTCTCGTTACCTTCCGAGGCGGGAACCAGCGTTCTTGGGAGTCTTGCATCATCACCACAGAAGTCCCAATCCTATCAGGAGCTCTTCGACGTACTGAGAAGGAATGGAGTCCCAGGGTTCGACACCAAAGTGACAAAGATGACACTTCGGGCGGAGAAGACAAGGTTGACGGTCAAACTCACCAAGACCATTTTGAAACCACTGGTGGATGTGGGATACGTTGAGATTGAGAAGTTGGGCAGGCGGAGGAAGGTGAACCTGACGCAGTCAGGTTATGATATGGCTTGTCTTCTTGGCTTCGAATGAAGAACTCATGATATGTTCTGGGGAGTATACTTCAGTGCTTACTCACTGCTTCCGGATGTTAGAATCGTTTTGACCTCGTCACTCAGGTCAGTCCATCTAGGGCTTTCCTCACCTCATCCAACTGCAGATCCAAGTGCATCCCTTCGAATATCGCAGCTGCCTTGTCCAGATACTCCTTTGCTTTGCCCGTATCACCTTTGTCCTTATACATGAGACCGAACTCGTAGTGGGAGTCTCCTAACCCCTTCTTCATTCCAATCTCCTCGAATATCCTGATGCTCTCCTCGAATTCTTCAATCGATTCCTTCCACTTTTCTCGCTCTCTATGGATCTTTCCGAAGATTCTCCTTGATGCTGCCTCGCTCTCCTTCAAACCAACCTCTCTGGACAGGTCAAATGCTCTATTGCAGAAATCCAGTGCTCTTCTCAGATTTCTCTTTTCAAAATAGACTTCTGCAATGCGACAGTATGACTCAGTGGCTCCTTCCCTGTCGCCAATCTTCTCCGATATCCCCAGACTCCTCTCGTGGTACCCGAGGGCCCTGTCGTATTCTCCCATGCTCCAATGCACATTGCCGATGCCGTTGAGGTTGGTTGCAATCCCGTCCTGGTCGCCAATCTTCTCATTAATCTCCAGACTCCTCTCGTAGTACTCGAGGGCCCTGTCGTATTCTCCCATGCTCCAATGCACACTGCCGACGTTGTTGAGGGGTCTTGCAATCCTGTGCTGGTCGCCGATCTTCTCCGATATCCCCAGACTCCTCTCGTAGTACTCGAGGGCCCTATCGTATTCTCCTCTCTCAGTATGCACATTGCCGAAGCTGTTGAGGGTGAGTGCAATCCCCTCCTGGTCGCCGATCTCCTCCCTTATCTCAAGGCTCCTCTCGTAGTACTCGAGGGCCCTATCGTATTCCCCTCTATCGAAATGCACAACGCCAATGTTCCCGAGGTGAATTGCGGTAAACTCCTGGTCGCCGGTCTTCTCACTCAACTCAAGGCTCCTCTCGTAGGACTTGAGGGCCCTGTCGTATTCTCCCATTCTCCAATGCACATTGCCGATGTTGTTGAAGGATCCTGCAATGCCCTTCTGGTCCCCCCTCTTCTCCCTTATCTCAAGGCTCTTCTCGTAGGACTTGAGGGCTCTGTCGTATTCTCCTCTTTCGTAATGCACGACGCCGATGTAGTTGAGGGCAAAGGCCTCCTCCTCGCAATCCTCACCTTCAACTGAGTTCCATGCCTCGGTGCAGACCTTTATTGCGTTGCCATACTCACCCTTTCTCGTGTAGACGGCCCCAATCCTGGTCTTGACCTCAGCCTTCTTTCTCTTCTCTTCGATCAATTCCAATGCGCTCTCGTAGGACTCTACGCTCTTCTCATAGTCTCCGATTAATCTGTAAATGTCTCCCAAACCCTCGAATACTTCCAATCTCTTCTGCGCATCCTCTTCCAGTTCCAGAGCCTCATTGTAGAATCGTGTCGCCTCTTCGTTTGAGTACTCTTTCTTGCATTTGTCTGCCGCTTTGATAAGATAACGAAGTGCCTCTTCCTTGTTCCTACCACGGTAGTAATGGAATGCCAAGTCCTCTACAACTTCATCCAGGCTATCTCTGTTCAGCGATTTGATGGAGTCAGCTATCACGGAATGATATTCTCTTTTGAGTTCTGCAGGAATCTTGCCATATAGCACTTCTTTGACCTTTGAGTGGTCGAATCTGTATCCCTCATTCTGGGAATGAACCAGTTTGTGAGTCTGTTCCAGATTGCGCAATAGCTCCAGCAATCTGATTCTCTCTAGTTCCAGAGATGCTGCAAGTATCTCGGACCTGAATACTTCTCCTATGACCGAGGCGTAGTCCAGAATCCTTCTCTTCTCTGTGCCCAATCTGTCCAATTTCCTTAGGATTACGTCATGTATCTTGGATGGCACGTTTACCTCGTCCATACTCGTCCCAAGTTTCCACGTTCCGTTGTCCTTTGCTATGATCCCTTCTTCAACCATCAGTCTTGCCAGTTCAATGATGAACAAAGGGTTTCCTTCTGTTTCCTTGTGAATTCTTCGCTCAAATTCCTCATCGAAATCGACATCGCCCAGCAGAGACGGAAGGAAGGAGGAGATGGTTTCCCAAGGCAATCTTCCCAGTTCCATTCCTTCATGCAGTCCCTCTCGGCTCATCAACCGAATCCTGTCATTGAGAGGATGTCCCTCCCCCCCTTTAGTCACCAGGTCCTCAGGTCGATATGCTCCCAGGACGAATACTCCAGATGTCACTGTGTTCCTTGCAAGATAATGCATCAAGGCAAGCGTTGAGGGGTCCGCCCACTGAAGATCATCTATGCACAAGAGCGTCGGCACCGTATGGGATAGTCTGCTCAGGCCCAGGGTGACGTTTTCCATCAACAGATTCCTTCTCGCCTCCGGATTCGCCTCTCCATAATATGTTCCGTCGTACTTCCCCGAGGTCATGAGCGTCTTCAGCAGATCGTCTATGCTCTCCACTCCCCCCTCATCACCATCCCAATCTTTGAGCACATCTCCGTACTTGCTCTCGACTTCCTTGAGCACTCCCCTCATATCATCTATCAGGAATTCGTTCTCTCTGCCTGTGAGAATAACTACCAGGTTCTTGCCTCCTTCACTTTCGATGAGAATGACGTAATCGCCGTACCCGATTCTGTTCAGACTATCGCGCGCCTCATCTCCCCTGAAAACCGATAGAGATTCTTTGACGAAGTCGGCCACAGTGGTCAAGGTGGACGAGAATATGTCTGCGTCCAAATGAGTACCTTTCCTTACAACCTCTTTTACCAGCAATCCAACATCAGTCACCAAATAGACTGCCTCGACCCTCGGGGACTTATCTGCAAAAAGGTATTCTAATCCCCCCGACATCAAAGCCTCTCGGAATGGCATGTAAGGTGTCATGGATTCATACAAGCTGTGACCTGACAGCACACGGAAACCCTTGGTCTCTGCGATTTGCTTCAGCTCATTCATCAATCGCGTCTTGCCGATTCCAGCCTCTCCAGAAATGAAGACAGTTGCTCCCTTCCCTTCAGATGCTCTCACCAGATGTCCTTCCAGCACCTCCAATTCGCTCTCTCGTCCAATGAGCTCTGGTTGGAATTCCAGTTCTGCCATTTGTCCCTCACTCCCCCATCATCTAGTGATCGTTCTCGCTTTCTTTACCAACTGAAATCTTCTCTCTTTGTCCTTCAGCACCTGACCCTCATCTTTGAACTCGGACTCAGCCTCTGCCAGATACTCCACAGCCTTCAACAGTCCTTCCTTCGAAGGGCTTCTCACGTCCACGCCCGCCCTGGTAAATTCCTGACGGAGTAAGAGGAGGGCCACTCTATCATCATCCAGACCCTCGCAGAAATCCACGATCAAGGCATCCGCCGCACCGATCAAAGTCTTTCTATCGGATTGCCGGTAAATGCCCTCAGCTATGAGCTTCTCGTGCAGTTCCTTTATGGGATCCCTTGGAGCTTTCTCCGACATCATCAGATGGCCCAGACTCTCAAACGCTTTCTCCACGTTCTTGCCAGTTTTGGCGCTTGTCATGTAACTTGGTTTGAGGCCATTGCTCAATGAATTCTCTATCCCAACGTTGTACCTTGAGGCTATGTCCTTGATATCCTTTTGTTTGAACGATATCTCATCGGTGAGGTCTGACTTATTACAGGTGAAAACCAACGGAACATTCTCAACCACCTGGAAGAGCAATGGAATCCAATATAGTTCCAGTGTTTTGAGTGTCTCCCTTCGAGTCAGGTCAGAGACAAGAATGGCGCCCTGCGCACCTGCAAAGGTCCTCGCATGTAGCGCCATGTATCCCACTCTTCCGAGTATGTCGTGGATAATGAGATTGAGCTCAACCTCCCTGTCATCTTTCATAATCGTCATCTCCTTTCTCGTCACTTTGCTCCCGATTGTCGTGACGTAGGATCCCTCAAACTGGTCGAACACATAGCGGCGCATCAAACTGGTCTTCCCGACGGCACTATCACCGAGAAGAACTATCTTCTTCTTCACAGCCATTGGTTCACCATGCCCCTCCAAGCAGTGCATCAATATCGATGTAGTACTTTAATGATTTCTGTGAACTCCTGACTGTTCCGGTTGAGCACAAAGCAAAACTTATTATCATGCGGTCGAATGCTGGCCTGTGGCCGAGTTCGTTAAGCGCATTTTCGATATCCGCTCAGAAGACCCTCAGCTTGTCGACATAAACGCATGGCTCATAGACCTCTTTGACGATTTGTTCGGCCTTGAGCTTCAACCCGGGAAGGCGACGGAGCTCCAGTTGCGTGAGGGATGGGCGAGAGCTGGCACTGTGCTCGAAGAGCCCTTAGTAATCGAGTCCAGGATTTCACTCAGGGGCGAATTGGACGATGCCAGGACCCAGATTGAAGCACACACCAAAGGCAAGAACAACATCAATATCGGTGTGGCAACCGACGGCGTTCTGTGGAGGTTCTTCCTAACCAGCAGTGATGGAGTCACAGAGTACCACAACTTTCAGACAGGAAGGAATTGGACAGATCAAGAGCTCAGTGAGAGGATTCTCGAAAGCGTCCCCCCTATGCGTCCCGGAGAGCCGAAGTCAGTGATTCCGGCCGACTTGGTGGAGGTTTTCAGGAAGGGATCACCCATCTATCGCATATGCTATATGCTACTTCGATCAATCGCTGAATCCTCAGAGGATTTCGAATCCCAGTTTGAGGCGTGGACCACAGAGTACCGTAATGTGTATCCGAATTTTGACGAACTTTGCAGAGGAATGGGCATGGAGTCCGTTGAAGTAGGGGCAAAGGAACTGCACTTCCGTTATGCTTACTATGTTATCATAGCCAAGATGATTGCCCAGTTCTTCGTATTGGGCGACAGCCGTTTTGTCGAGGAGATGAAGAACCGTCCAGAGGATTTCGCTGTGGGCAAGCCTCTTGTGGAAGCCGGTGTCAGAATCGTTGAGATTGATGAGAACTACTCTTGGGTGGCCAATGGTGCGATCGATGATCTGAATCTCCTGCTGCGGGAGGCCTCCAATATGCTTCTGCGATACGACCTGAGCGTTGTGAACGAGGACGTCTTTCGGTTAATGTATGAGGAGATCCTCGGGACCGAAACCGGGCCAGGTCAATCAGGGAAGCCGATCTAAGAAGATGCTCTGCCAAAGACTTATCTAAAGCAATTAGATTGTACTGGCATGGCGAACCTCGAATACCTCCATCCGACCCCTGAAGACATAGAGGATATAGTCAACCTCATCAACACATCCAACAGGGACGACCCAATGTGGGACATCCAGAACCCAGAAGTGTTCAGGAAGAGCACCTTCGAGGATGACGACTGGAAGGCCGAAGGTCATTGGCTCGTGCTTCACGAAGGAAACTCGATCGGTTACGGAGGCGCAAGGATCTCCAAGAGGCAGCTCGCACACGGTCGCAATGAGGGATGGATAGGACTCTGGGTCCTGCAGGACTACAGGGAGGAAGGGATCCAACAAGAGTTGTTGAGAAGGTCGGTCGGCTACCTCCGAGGGCGGGGAGTTGAAAGGGCGAAGGTATGGGACCTTAGGGGGACCGAGTGGAGGATCTCCATAATAGAGGAATTAGGGTTCAAAGAGATCTGGCACGAATACATCATGGTCAACAAGGTCCCGGACATCCAATCACCGGAACATTCTGAATATCTCGAATTCGAGCACTTCCTGCTAGAGGATTCCACCGATCAGCAGTTGACCGAATACATGTACGCCCTCAACAGCGCTTTCTCAGAGGACGAGTTGTTCACACCCAGGACGATGAAGTCTCTCGAGAAGTGGAAAGATTCTACAATGGACATGGAAAGGATAACCTTGGCCAAACTGGACGGGGAGGTTGCAGGTGAGTGCTTATCCACGATAGAGCTGGAGTATAACAATGAACATAATGTCAACACCGGTTGGATAGGGGCCTTTGGCGTTCTGAAAGAGTATAGGAGAAGAGGTATCGGAAAGGCCCTCTTGGTGAACGGGATGAAGTGGCTCCAGGCCCAAGGCATGGACACTCTCTACCTGTGCGTTGCTGTGAAGAACCCCAAGGCGTTGAACCTCTACAAGTCGGTCGGCTTTGAGACGGAGCAGGAAGGGATAACGTATTGTCTTGAACTGTGATAGGAGCCTGGCATCCAGCTAGTAACCTATGAAGATCAATTGCACTGCATTCTCGTTCGATATTTGGTACCCCAATGCTTGCTCGAAAGCTGTGTTGTAGACCGAAGCTGGCATCTCCCTTGAGTGGAACTTCCAAACGCCCTTTATCAAGTAAGCCATCCCGACCACATCCTCATTCAATTCGCAAAGACCGTCGATCCAAATCTGCACCCTCAACTTCAATGGAGATGAGATGGTGTCAGAGCCTTTCTGATAGATCCCGATCCACACTCCGATACTGTAAGTACTGCTCCCCTCATTTCCCGCCGAATCGACCGGGACGACCCAGTAATAATGCTCAGTTCCGGATGAGACAACTCCAATATCTACATAATAACTGAGAGAAGTTGAAACTATGGCTAAGGGTTGGAGCGTCTCTTCAAACAAGCCGTCTCTGCTCGCGGACCTGTATACATGATATTTAGACACACTGGGGAGAGGCTGCCAGATGACTCTTATGTCCGAATTCTCCACATTTGCCACCAGGCTTCTTCTGAATGCTATGGTATCCCCAAACCCCTCATGGAAACGTATCATCGATCCCGGGAATCCCACGAACGTGTACGTGGTCTGGGCGGACACCGATATCTCATAGCCCTTTCCGATAAGTGCTTCCTCATCAGTTACCACACCCTTTGTGCCCACGATATGAGTGTTCCAGCCCCCGTCCTTCCCGACACTCCTGATGAACTCGGCGTTGGGTATCTGGTTCCCCAGTTCACTCACATTCAGGGGGCGGTACGGTTCCAGTGGAAGAGAGAAGGTGTTCAGACCCTCTTCGAATGTTTTCGTCCACTTGCCTGCCGTGTTGCTGGTGTTGCTCACAGAACCCCCATTATCCACAGCCCTTACAGTGTAGTAGTACTCCCTCTTGGCTCCGACGTCTGCTGCTCCGGCGTCCAGCCAATCGGTTCGTCTTGGATCAACATCGTTTGAAGTATCATGAATCGGGTTTGTGAAATCGAAGCCCCTCTGCCCCTCCGAACGATATATCAGGTAGTGGCTGACCATAGGATCATCTGGAGGGGTCCAGTCCAGGCGAATGTCCGTGTTTCCCGTGACCGAAGTTCTAAGGTCCTTTGGAGGCCCTATAACAGTCGGGTCGGTTGGCGGAAGGATGACGTGGACCAAGACCTCAGGGAACGGGTGGGTCACGTAATGATTGTTCCACTTGATGTAGCTGACCCTCGCATCCGGATAGACACCAACCGGCACCCAACCCAGTTGGGAACTGCTGACCTTGTAGGAGACCTTCCAGTTCTCACCCACCTTGATCCTGGCGACCTCCCATTCAAGGCAGGTCCCTTCCATTGTACTGTAAATGACATCGGGATAGATCGAGAAAGAACCCCACTCCAGATGGATGTACGGCGGTATCACGTCCCTTATCATGCGGTCAGAATCGCTCAGGTCTCCATCTCGTCCAGCTATGTCGAATATGATCATCTCTATCTGGCTGAATATCACTTGAAGGGCCGTCGGGTCCTCGGCGTGATAGTACTCTCCCCCCGTGCGCTCCGCGATCTCTCTGAGCAAAGGCTCGTTCACCCATTCCCCTAGTCCTACTGCAAAGATGATGATGCCAGCATCAGTTGCGTTCTGTATCTGTAATGCAGTCTCAGGGTAGTAAGTGTCCGGCTGGTTCGCGTCAGACATTAGGATCTCGATCCAAAGATGAGTGGGATCCCCGTTGGCGATGAGTTCCTCATTGGCGACCTTCAATCCAAGGCCAACATCCGTGGCCCCGTTGGAATCGATTGTGTCTATGTTCTGTTTGATTCTGGTATAATCACTGCTCAGATGGTCCCCATTGCCGATCGGAGCCAGATTGGCGACATGATCGAAATCGACCACTGCTCCCCTGTCAGGAATGCTCATGTTGTCAACATACATCTTGGATGCATCCAGTCTCAGGTTGAGGGGGTCGCTGTCTTGCATGCTTCCCGAACTGTCCATCACGAAGATGGTGTCCTGGGGCTGCCTTTCGGTGAGCATGTAACCTCCCCCGAACACTTCCAGGGTGATCTCAGTGAACTCATTGGTTCCCACCCCTTCGAGGTATATCTCTTCCGGATCGGCCGTCTTCATGGGTTCCAGATGAGGTCTTGTCTTTGTCACTATGCTCGCGAAATCCCTTGCCTTGTTGACCGTGGAGCTTGCGTAGATCTCCGCCATCATCTCGTTCCCAATCGGAGGTTGTGCCGGTATGGTCACTTTCACGTTGAAGTTGTAGGATGATGACGCAGGGAGCTGACCGGTATCTGGTAGACCATCGGAGTTCGTATCCGGAAGGGGGGACCAGTTCTCGGTGTACAGACCTATCTGCCACGGGCGTCCGGTCACGTATGTAAGAGTGATAAGGTCATCTATTGGCTGGTTCATAATCGTAAGAGAATAGCTCACGACATCGCCCAGATCCCCGTATCCCGACTGGTCTGGCCTTAGCCCGATGAGAGCCATTGTGGGATCGGATCCGAACCGCCACCCTCCCTGTTGGGAGCTGATGTCATCATACCCGTCCCGGGATCCAAGACCCTCAGGCACTCGCGCCATCGACTTGCCCACTTCGTTCCCGGAGCTCCAGCCCACCATGTCCAAGAAGGAACCGGTGGCATCGTACAAGTAGAGATTCTCCCCCCCGGAATCCATTTCCGCGAACAGGCCTGGGTAGTCCGTGGGAAGCATTATGTAATGATCGTGTGCGGCATCCAGGATGACATCTGAACCTATGGTATGGGCGCTGTCGCAGACCAAAGTGTAGTTCTTCAGGTTCACCGAACCGCTTCCGGAATAGAATATCTCTACGAACTCATCGCCAGGCGTTGACGGGTTGAAGAGGACCTCGTTGAGCACGACCTCTGTTTGAGCGTTCCTTGGTCGAACGTCATTGCGTGCTCCGAACGATGTGTTCGCCGATCTGGTCCAGTATTCCTCGTATTCGTTACCGTTCCAGAATCTGCTGGAAGACTCTTCTGAAATGGGGTCGGGGACCGGGCCTCTCTGTCCATAGCCGATCTGATCCTTCATCTCGATGGAGGAAGTGTTCAGGAGGTAGAGCATCTCGCCATCATCATTCAGCTCATCTCCCGAAGCAGTGAAGAAAGCGTACTTGCCTGGGTCTATCCGGTCGGTGCTCCAAGAACCACCTATGTTCGTGATGCCTCCGTCAGTTGATATAGAGTAATGTGTCAGGTGGTCCGGGACCTTTCCGCTGTTGTAGACCTCAATCAGTTCCTGACCGCTGTCCTGGATCTCGGTGAATATCAGAACAGGCCCCTTTGGAATGTGCAGTACTTGAACATCGTCTATGTACCATCCAGCCCATCCAGATTGGTAGTTGGATGGATCCGTCCAGAGGTGGAAACCGATGATTATCTGCTCGCCGGAATACGGGTTGAGGTCGAATTCGGCTACCATCCAGTCGGAACTTGAGCCCGCATATGCATCAGCACCTGGCCCAGGAGGCGTGGGGGCGCTCAGATCAACACCCCCAGAATAACCGCCAGTTGGTTCTATGTAACTCCAGGATGAACCCCCATCACTACTTACCTCAACGAATCCACCGTCATCCATCCATGGTCCCATGATCTGGTAGAAATGTGAGAATCTCAGGATTGCCCTGTCCGATCCCGAAAGGTCTATGTTCGGTGTTTCCAACCTGATGTCCGCAGCCTTCCTGTAGGCCGAGTCGAGGTTCGTCCCCCAGCATTTGGTCGTTGAATGACACGAACTCGGTCCGACGTTGGATGGAACTCCCAATTCCCAAGCGGTCTGGGGCTGGCTCCCTGCCGTCCACTTTCCCTGGGATGCCGGGCCTCCGTTCTCCATCGTATCCTCAAAGAGCTTTGTCATCACCGTCATCTGCCTGGAGGATACGTTGTTCCCGGGAACCACATCTATGTCCAACAGAGTCATTGCCTCTATTGCGTAATCTCCCGTAATCGTCGGAATGAAAGTCCAGTAAACGCTTGTCGTCTCATCGGCACTCAGGTTCTCAATACTTCTCACGGGATCGTACTGCAACTCCCCAGGTCCGCTTATCTTCAGACTTACATCGAACGACCGATTGTAGCGTCCGTTGTTCCTGATCGAAGCCGTGACATTCGCCTCTTCACCAGAGACCTGAACACCAGGAACCGAGAATTCAACGATGGAAACGTCAGGCGTTGGCGTTGACAGATGAACATATGCTGCATCAATGACCGCTGGACCCGAGTACGGCACCCCTTTCACTTGTATCAGGTTGTTCACGCCGTATGGAGTCCCAGGAGGTATCGTGACCTCAAGAACTATATCTCTAGATGCCCCTTTGAACAAGGAGCCAGTGTCCGGAATGCCAGGCGCACCACCCGTATCCGCAAGGGGCGAGACCCCGTCCCACATGTAGAGCTCCATTGGCCATCCGTAGGCGTCTTCGAGGACTATGTCGATCACGTCAGATATCTTCTGCAGATTTCTGACCGTCAGGTTGAATTTGTGAGCCGTTCCAGCCAGGTCGATCCTTGAGTAATCCGGCTCAACAATCACTCCTTCCTTCGCATCCGCTGAGATGAGCACGTCATCGATATACCATCCCGGAGAACCACCGGTCGTGTCGCTTCCGAAGGCGAACCTGAATATGAAATTAGAAGAACCGTCAAACTGCGATAGATTGACAGAAACCTCCTCCCATCCGGAGCGGTCGTAACAGTACGCCTTCTTCCCTCCCAATGGGTTGTTCCTCACGTTGTCCAGGTTAGCGTCATAGTAGGGATTTGGGTTCGGCGCAACAGGATCATCGATTTGAATCCAGGTGATGCCGGTGTCGGTCGAGACCTCTAGGATCCCTCCGTCCCAAGTGTTAGTGACATTGTCCTCTGTTTCCAAATAATGCCAGAAGACGAGTTCTGTGTTCGTCGATAAAACCAGATCGAATGTGGGTGATTCCAAATATGCCAGAGCTTCCGTCGAGTAGTTCTCGGCGATGTTCGTCCCCCATGCGTTCACTCCTGAATGGGTTGAATTAGGCCCTACGTTCTCCGGCGTTCCCAACTGCCACTCCGTCCCCGCACCGTTGGAATAGTTATTCCACTCTCCAGGACCCATTTCCATTGCATCTCCCCAAGTGGGCGACAATGCTTTGACATGATCTGAATGAAAAGAGACCAGGATCATAAGAGTCGAGAAAAGAAGACAGGAGGACACCCCCAAGGAAACGATTCTCTTCATTGCTTTGCTGCTAGCCCTTCTCATTCCAGCTCTCTCCTTCGTCAGTCCGATGCCAGAACTGCCCGTCATCCTGGTCAGAAACACTTAAGGATGACGGTACCAGTATCAGGGACAATACTGTTAAGTTTTGCCATGGTTCAATGTATCAATCTAAGCGATTCAAACCTCTGACTAGCATTCCAAAACCTTTAAATATGTCAGACGCTATACCGACATTTGTCGGACAAAACCAAAAGAACTGTCCGACATAGTCAATGCTGGGAAAGAGATGGCATCGGACACAGAGCGTGTTACAGTCAGAATACCAATTGAAACAGTCGACGCACTCCAGCATCTAGTCAAGAACGGTGAATACTCTACACTATCCGATGCTGTCCGAGCCGCGATTGATACTTTCATCGATGCTCAGTTCGCACCCGAATACATCAAGAAGATGACGATCGAGCTTCCGAAGGGCAACGTGGTGGATCTCCAGGAACTGGTTCAGAAGGGAGATTCGGTCTCGGTGGAAGACGCCATACGCAACGCAGTGCGAGAATACGTCCGGAGACGGCTCTCAAAGGCGATGGAGAATCTCGAATAAAAGGGAAGTTGGCCTCGAAGGGGGATTGAGAGATCAATCCTATGGGATGCACGCATGGAGCGGTGCCCGAGCACCGACCTGGCACGTTTCGAGGGATGGAATATGGGATTTGAACACTTGCTCCATGAAACGAAGGAATTCAACGATGACGAGTCGTTCGGCTATCGCTCTCCCAGGATCATCGTGGTGGGATGCGGCGGAGCTGGTAGCAACAGTGTGAACCGTCTCTCCAAGATGGGAGTTCACGGAGCGGAGACATACGCCATCAACACTGACAAGGCGCATCTGGACAGGATCCGAGTCGACAACAAGTTGCTGATAGGTGGATCGATCACCAGAGGTCTGGGATGCGGCGGGATGCCGGATGTTGGACTGAAATGCGCCGAACAGTCCGAGGACGAGTTGAAGAAGATGATCTCCGGCGCAGACCTGGTGTTCATCACCGTCGGAATGGGCGGTGGGACCGGAACCGGTCTGGCGCCCTATGTGGCCCAGCTGGCCAGGAGGTCCAGAGCCGTGGTCGTGGCTATCGCAAGCACCCCCTTCACAGTGGAACGATCAAGGATCGCAAGGGCTAACCATGGACTTGAGAAGCTCAGGCACAGCGCGGACAGCGTTATCGTGCTGGACAACAACAAGCTCCTTGAGATCGTACCCAATCTTCCGGTCAATCAGGCTTTCGGCGTGATGGACCAGTTGGTGTCAGAGGTCGTCAAGGGCCTCACGGAGACGATTACCATGCCCTCACTGATAAACCTGGACTTCGCGGACATGAGGGCGATAATGTGCACGGGCGGAACATCGACCATGCTGTATGCAGAGAATGCGGCGGACGATCCGGACATGGTGGTGATGGAGGCCATGAACAACCCCCTGCTGGACATTGACTTTACAGGTGCCAACGGAGCACTGATACATCTCACTTCAGGACCGGGCCTCAGCCTTAGAACGGCGCACGAGGTGATCCGGGGGATAACCGACTGCCTGGGCGAGAACGCCAACGTGATATTCGGCGCCAGGGTGGACAAGGAGTACGAGGGCGTGATCAAGGTGATGACCATAATCACCGGCGTCAAGTCGCCTAACCTCCTCAGCCCGACCGTGGGGCTGGTGGACTACGAGGTACACGAGGAAATGATGGGAATACCGATAGTCAGATGACGATTAACCCCTCCTCTTTTTTTTGAAAGAGGAACTCACAGGTCACAATTACCTCCTCCCCCCCTTTTTTTTTGGGAACGGGAGATCGCAAGTGACGATTACCTCCTCCCCCCTCTTTTTTTTTGAAAACGATACTGGATATGCACAAAGATTATACTTAAGTAAACTCATCTACCATAACATAGAGGGCGGGAGCTGTCGTGGGCTCAGTCATCTCGCCTGATGAACGGGGAGTATAAACATGAGGAGCGGGGAGCTATTTCTATTGACTAAGCAGAGCCTTTCTGTGATGACTGTTCTAATGTTCGTTGTCACCTCGGTCCCGTATTCTGTCCTGCAGAATCCGTTCGGGGACGGAGGGGTTCCGATGAAGGTCTATTCGGCAATGCCAAGCAACGATCCCGATGACGGAAGGTTCCTGGCGGTGGCAGGGTCAGGCCTGAACACGCTGGGTGGACAGGATATAGAGCTGTTCATCGGTGTTCCTGCCGGCAGGACCAGCTTCGAACTGGGCATCTTTGACGGAGACGTCGGAGGTGATTGGGACCTTAACAGTGCCCTGATGGGCTACTGGCTGTACAAGGACCCTCTCAAGTCAGGAGGTTCTACATTACTCTCAAGCTGGACCAGCACCGGTCTGGCGAACGATGACTGGACCACACAGTTCTTCTCGACCGACAGTGGCGCACAGGCACCAAGCGGGAACTACTTCTATCGTCTGGAGGTCGGATGGAAGAGCGGCATACCTTCCGGCGTGCTCGACGAGTTCAAGGTCAGGACGGACGGACAGCTCAGCGTGAGGGACGGCCAGTCGGTGACATTCATAGGTGGACCGCAGAACCCGGGCGATCCTTGGGTCGGTTCAGGTGACCCCAATCCGGGCGAGACCAACGACCCCGGCGCCAATTCATACGGTGGCTTCTGGGACCTGTACTTCTACGTCCCAACGGACAGGAGCTCCATCACGTTCAGGGATGGTGACGTGGACTATTATGCCGATACGGACGATCCGAACACTCCTGTGGGAGACCCCGACGGTCCAGGACCCGCCCTTTCTGAAGGAGCCCGCCTCGGCTCACCACCTGACGGCTCAGGTGGGAACGGCAAGTGCTGCCATGTGCCCCCTGCAGTCTACTTCCGCTTGACGGACCCGGACAGCAACGTGTACGCCAACTATGACCCTTCCGCAAACCTCGAGTGGGAGCTCTTCATAGTCTCAGATTTGGCCTCAGCGGACGTCCAAGTGGGTTATGTGCTTTCAGCAGGTCTTTGGAACTACGAGATCATAGGTCTGGACGCTCACAACACCTACTTCCTGGCTGCTGACTATGAGATGTTCTCCGGGCCTGAACCGCCTCTGCCTGTTAGTCCGCCGCCCATACTGTTCCCCGATCATTCGTTGGTGACCGATCCCGATACTACACTGTTCTTCGCTCATACTCTGGTCAACATTGGTCAGACGGACGTCTTCGATTTGAGGGCACGGTCAAACGTGGGCTGGACCACCAAGGTCTACGAGGACACTGACGGGGACGGGATCTTGGATGGCGGAGAGCCAGAGGTCTCGAGCTCACCTTCAATGCCCCAGAACAGCAGTTACGAGATCATAGTCTCTGTCGTCATTCCACCGGGAACCAAGGGCGATACCGACATCGTGACCGTTACGGCATCATCTACCGGAGAATGGGCGATACAGGACACCGCCACCGAAAGCATAGAGGTCAAGAGCAATCAACCGCCAGTTGCGGACGCAAATGGTCCTTACATCGGCTACGAAGGCTCACCGGTCCTGTTCGATGCCAGTTCATCATTCGACCCCGATGGGGATCAGCTGGAATACAGATGGGATTTCAACAATGACGGAACCTGGGAAACTGCATGGTCAACCTATCCAATGGTCAACTACACCTATTTCGACGATTTCATCGGCGAGGTAGCGGTGGAGGCCAGGGAGTACAAGACGGGGCAGGTCATAGAACACGATGAAGAGATACAGTTCTCTTCCTTCATCAACCAGAACATCAGCCATGCACAGTCCTTCGTTCCGACCGAATCTGGACTTGCCTTTGTGTCACTCGTCGTGGCCAACGGCCGGAAGAGCTCCGAGGACGACATACATGTCACCATAAGGGAGACCCTGGACGGCCCCGTACTCACCGAAGCGACCAAGGCATTCTACGAGCTTCCAAAGAGCTGCTTCAACAATCCTGCGCTTTACGAGGATTTCGACTTCCCAGACATACAGGTCACACCCGGTCAGACCTACTACCTGCAGGTGGATGCCCCCCTGGCAAGCCCGATAGGAGAATACGAGATCTGCGGCACCGGTTCTGATTTCCCAGGAGGCAAGCACTGGATGTGGAGGCAGGGAGTCGGCTGGGACACCACCGAGAGCAGCGGCTGGTTCGACCTCGCTTTCAGGATAAACCAGTTGCTGGAAGAACCTCCTGAGGCCCCGCTGAGCGACACCGATGTGTCCATAGTCATGATCTACAACGTCGCACCCACACCTGACTGGACGAGCGAGAGCAGCGATGGGTCGATAATCGGCGGACCTTACCCAGAAGGATCAACGGTACAGTTCACGGCAAGTGTCACGGACCCTGGCATATACGACACCCACACCTTGGAATGGGACTTCGATTACGATGGTTCCACCTTTGACGTGGATGCTACCGGCCAGACAGTTCTGAACACTTGGGGAGATGACTTCTCTGGGAACGTCGCAGTTAGAGCTACGGACGATGACGGAGGGGTCGGTACGACCGCCCACCAGCTTGTGATATCCAATGTCCCGCCAACCGTGGAGCTCGAGATAATACCCTCGAGCGTGAACGTGTCCCTGAGGGTAGCCGGCGAGAAGTGGCATGATGTTGTCGTTGAACTGTACGAGGACGGGGTTCTCGTTGCAGAAGGCAACGTGATCAGGTATCCCGGAAGCCCGAACCAGCAGATGCTGCATCTTGGTACATTCCAGATCGACATTGCCAAGACATATGGGGCCATCGTAAGATACACGCCATTCGACGATCCGATCAACGGTCAGTGGCTGGGCGCCAACCCGGTCTGGATAATACTGACGTTCGAGGACGGAGAAGAAGTAAGAATTCACCACAACTTCAACGTGAACCATCCGGACAGATGGGTTTGGGATGTGGACCTTACCGCAACGCTTCTTTCACACGGTCTCAAGTTCGAGGCGACCATTACCGATCCAGGCTCTGACGACATCACCGTCTTCTGGGACTTCGGCGATGGTACCAATGCCACTGCTTACTATCCAAATCCAGGCGGCTTGTTCCCGGTTCTCATATTGGACGAGATATTCCACGCATTCTCTGGCAGTGGAACATACGTTGTCACAGTGACTGTCACAGACGATGACGGCGGGGTCGGGACAGCATCCGAGACTATCGTAATAGGTTGAGCTCAACCTCTGAAAACTATCCTCTTGCTGAGAAGCATGGGCAGAGGCAGTCCTTCGTACGGTCTATCCTTGAGTTCTTTTTCCACGATCAGTTGGATCTCGTTCAAGGGTAGGTCCTTCACTTCTCCACTCCTGAGCCTGACAGGCAGAGTATCCCCGTCCTTCTCCTTCTGGCCGTACACTATGATCATGTTGACCCATTCCCTCTCGGCCTCTCTGATCTTCCTGCCAACGCTGTCGTTCCTGTCGTCCACGTCCACCCTAGCTTTGAGAGACGAGGCCAACTCGGCGCAGTCCTCGACGAACTCCTGACTCACTGGTACGAACCTAATCTGAGTGGGCGCCAGCCAAAGAGGAAGCTCTGGTTTCTCCTTCTTCAAGGCCTCTTCCAGTATCGCGTAGATCCATCTCTCTATCGAACCGATCGAAGAATGATTGATGATGCACCCTTTCGCCTCTCCCTTCTCATCGTAATATGTGATGCCGTACCTCTCCGCGTCCTCCACGTCCAGTTGCACTGTTCCCAATTGGCAGTTCCCACCCACCGAGTCAATTGCCTGCAGTTCGTTCTTCACAACCCAGTAGTGCTTTGCTTCCGAGAGCGTCTCGATCAAAGCCGGCCTCTTGGAGTACTTCAGCATCTCGATTATCTTATCCTTGTTCTTCTCGTAGAACTCCTTGACTATCCTGAATCCCAGAGCCCACTCCACCCCAGTCCCGTCGGCATGGTCGCTGTAATTCCTGTGTATCCACTGGAACTCGTCCCATCCCTGCTCCAGGTCCTTCGCGAAGCAGTGTATGTCCGGCATGTGGAACCCTCTGAGCCTCTTCAGACCCGAAAGCTCGCCTCTCTGCTCGTACCTGAAGCTCTTTGAGAACTCGTAGATCCTCACCGGAAGCTGCTTGTAGCTCATGGTGGCGTTCTTCATTATCCTGAACAGTCCGAAGTCCCCGGCGAATCTCAGGACGAACTCTCTACCGTCGTCTGTTTCGATCGTGTAGTGCCTCTCATGGAACGACGCCGTCTGTCCCCTGATGTCCGGCAATGACCAGTCGTACATTATCGGGGTCTCTATCTGTATGGCGCCTATCTTCTCGGTGGCGACGTATGTGGCCCATTCCCGCAGCAGGTTGAATATCAATGCACCCTTGGGAAAGAACTTGAAGTGGCCTGAGTCCGTTGCTTCTTCATAATCGACCAGCTCCAGCCTCCTCATCGCCTTGATGCTCGGCGGCTCCCCTTTCGGTTGACCTTTCACTTCCTCTGCGAGAATGAACTTCTGCAGTGTTGGATATTTGTCCAGCACATCCAGCTTCTCAACTTCATCGGGTTCGAACTTGTGTTCTTCCCCTTCCGGCGTCAGGACGTAATACTCGCTCTCGATCTTCTCGACGACCTCTTCCCGCGTGACCGCTTTCTCTTCCACTTCGATGCTTCTGGACAGCTCGGAAAGAGGGTGGCCCTTGCAGGCGATGTTGAACGACTTGTACCATCCGAACGGTGATCTGTGGACGTTTAACTCGTGTTCCTTGAGCTTGATCTCGATCTCCCTGAAGATCTCCAGCGCCTTGTCCGGGTTGGCCAGTGACGAACTCAAATGGGCATATGCGTAGAGCATGATGTTTTTGGTCTGGACTTTTCCGGCAACTTCGGCGATCTCTTTAGCAGCGGCCTCAGCCGAACCTAATGGATTCTTCTCATCCTGTTTCTCGATCGCCGTGAACGCCACGAGGACCTCTTCCATCCTCCCCTTTTTGACCTCGTCGAGAATCGATTCTGCGAATTTGGTCGGCTCCCTGGCCTCGTACTCCATGTAGTCTGCGTGGATGAAGAGAAGCTTCATATCGTCTGCAAAACCCGATAATGATATAAAAACAATCCTTCCTGAAGAGCCTGCTCAGATGCCCAACGCTCACTCTTTCTGTCCGCTTACAGCAATCGTGTCAATGAAATCCTTGTGTTGCCTGCTCCAAACCTTGTTGGGAGTCTTCTTCAACCATTCCACGTAGAGGTCAATGAATGCCAAGCGCTCCTCGAAGTTGCGTTTCTTGTCTGCCTTTAGGTCTTTCAGATCAAGCTTCACTCCGACCACCCCAAATGCTTCCTTGCCTCTTCTAATGGAACTTCGAGTGAGTCCAGGTACGAACTGAGTTTGCCCATCTCCAAGTTCTCCTGGAACAACTTGAACAGGAACCTGGCATCCTCAATGTCCTTCTCCGACGCCATGAAAAGTTTGTACGCTATCTGCTGCTCCAGGGGGGATATTGGTATGTGCTGCTCGTTCACGACAACGTCCAGCGCGAGGGAGAGAGCTTCATTATGCATCTGTGTAGACTTGAACTTCATCTCCACATTCGGTATGAACTCACCTTTGTGGGCGAATCGAACGGCCAATCCCTTGTTCAGGTAGTCATCATAGGCCTTCCTTGCGTCTGAGGTGATGATGCAATCAAGTGTCTTGTGAATGTCCTTCCAGAATGCATCGAATGTCTCAAAGGGAACCACCTCGCAAACCACATCGATGTCCTCGCTCATCCTGTTCCTGCCGAAGAGGATTGCTATGTACCCAGAGAGGAATACGTGCTTGATACCCGTAGAAGATAGTCGCTCGGAAAAATGCAGGGCGAGTTCATCCAGTTTGCTCAGCTCCCTTGTGAATGATATCGTCTTATCTTTGAAATCGATCTCCATGTCAACCTTTCCTTTGGACATAATCCCCATCTACAAAGCTCTTATTAAGGGTATTGAGGGGAGATGTCCGAAAGTGATATACTGGTCTCCGAGGGGATGTTTCCCCAAACTATAAGTCAAGAATTCCCAATCCTCTTTATGATGTTCAACGCAAGGGTCCTGGACCTTCGTAACCGGGACGAAATCAAGGGGGAGATGAGGAAGGTCGGGAGCACTTCTGCCGGCGTCAAGATAATGTCAAGGAAGGCGGACCAACGGCTAATTAGATTGGAGAATGTCGGAACCAAGGAAGCGAACATCATCAAGCAGGAGATGCTGTCGGCCGGTGGGGATGCGGTGACCCACAAAGGCACTCTGGACCACTCCGTGGAGGAATCCGACCTGATCCTGTTGGGGACGATCCACCAGTACGAGAAGCTGATTCATAAGCTGAAGATCCAGCCGTTCACGTGCAAGGATATCGCTGCCGAGATCGAGGAGGTTCTGGAGAACTTTGACAAGAGAGGCTTTGTGCTGAAGTTCCCCAAGAAGGAGATTGCATTGGACCGGACCTTGGTTATTGGCATTCTGAACGTCACACCCGACTCATTCTCAGATGGTGGCAAGTTCTTCGATGCTGACACAGCTATCAACCACGGAGTGGAGATGGCCAGACAGGGTGCGGATATCATTGACATCGGTGGAGAATCCACCAGGCCCTTCTCTGAACCAGTTTCACCCGAGGAAGAGCTCAAGAGGGTAAGGCCAGTGGTCGAGGGGCTGTTGCAGAAGGTTGACATTCCGATTTCTATTGACACTAGACGCCCGATCGTCGCAAAGGAAATCATCGAGTTGGGCGCCCAGATGGTGAACGACGTCAGCGGCCTAAGGGACCCGGAGATGGTCTCAACGGTTGCCGATTTGAACGTTCCAGTTGTCGTCATGCACATGCTGGGAACACCGAAGACCATGCAGGAGAAACCGGAGTACAAGGATGTCATGGGGGAGATCATGCGTTATCTCAGGAATCAGATCGACAGCGCTGTGGCGGGAGGCGTTCAAAGGGAGAACATTATCGTTGACCCCGGCATAGGATTCGGGAAGACGGTCGAACACAATCTGGAGATAATACGAAGGCTGGGAGAGATGAGGAGTCTGGGGCTTCCTATATTGGTGGGTGCATCAAGGAAGTCCTTCATCGGGAAGATATTGGATTCGGAAATGGCTGACAGGTTGGAGGGTAGTTTGGCAGCTCTTGTTTCCAGTGTGTTAAACGGCGCGAACATCGTAAGAGTGCATGATGTCGGAGAAAGCGTCAGGGCGGTGAAGATGGCGGATTCCATCATCTCAGGGAAGCTTCTGGACGATGATTAGGCTAGTTTCTTCAAGAGATGGATAACTCAGTAACGGGGCAGGTCAGAACAAATATATAGCACCGACTCGCTGATATTATGTCACAGAGCAACGATCGGAGGGTAAGAGACGAGGACGAAGGGGGTTATCGTTTGTATCCTGGTGATACTTGTAGCATATGCTTTTGCTGGCGTTGGATCAACAGAACTTTCAGTTAATCAAGGGACTGAACTGAATGCCCTAGAGAAGTGGCTACAGTTCAGAGATGATGTGGATGCATCCAAGGCACTCTCGTCGGGTTTTGCTGGTGGCGATCCAGAGGAGCTCTCGCTTCTCCATGGTCCCTATCCAAAGATTCTTGATGATGGTTCTCCAAATGGGGGGTCTCCAGGTGATTCTCCTCTTCTTTATGAGTACTGCGTTTCGCTGGTAGTCTGCCTCAATATCTTCTCAGGATCCAACCTCTGGGTGAGTGATGGTGGTGGAGACTTTTTGGTGGGTACTGGTCACGAAGGAAGTCTTGGTGATCAAAACGGGAATGGGAAACTTGAGGCCGTCGTGTTCTACTTCTACATTCCATGGATGAGTGATGGCCTGGACAATGATGGGGATGGATGCGTTGATGAACCCGGAGGAGGGGCATGTGGCCCAATTCCTGATGCCATGGTCATCTACGAGACCGGGATTTGGCCCAGAATTGGAGGAACCGATGGCACGTTGCTGATAAACACTGACTACTTCTCTGGTGAGGAAGGAGGGATCGAAATCTACAGGACGTTCGTGTCACCACCTTGGCATGCTTACAATGTGAGGGGGGTAATGCTGTACCCTGACATTGCCGGGGAGTTCATTTCATATTATGCTCGTGAAGCTCTAAATGGAGTCAACGCGAATCCTGAAATGGATAACGACCAGAACGATTTGTACCTCGGCAGCATAGACGCACGGAGATTTCCTGACAAGCCCCCCTCAAACAGTGCATGCTCAGCCGGTCAGCGGTCGGTTCTCGATTCCACATTCCTCCGTGACGATGGCTGGGTGGTTACTAGCTACAATCTAATCGAATCTTACGACAGCCACGATTGGAACGGTGATGGGGACACAAGGGACTACATCTCGGCCTACTACGCAATCAATCCTAACAATGGGAATTGCCGAATAGGTGTGAATGGCGCCGTTCAGGGAAAACATCCACGAAACTCCGGATACATCCTAATCCCTAGTTATACATCAGAGATGGAGGATGGCAGAGACTGGAACGGCAATGAAGTTCCTAACACCTTACATCTCTATCACGACATCAATACCACCTGGGCTCTGAAAGGCAAGATTTATCGGTCTTATACCTACAACTCATTGCTGATAGCTCATCAGAAATTCGGTTTTGGCTGGTGGGGGGTCTTCACTTACGATAATTCGTACGACACGCTCCCGCTCAAGACCGGTGGAGCCTTGGAACGATATGTCGGTTTCTCCCAAGGATCCTATAAGACTGACTTTTTCAATATCGGAGACGAGGATGGTGATCGCGGGACAGCTCTTCCAGCGTACGAGATTGGATATGGTCAGCCCCAGGCGATTCATGGTGGAGAATGCATCCAGATATCAGCAAGAGAGCATTACCTCGGATACGCCGGAGTCCAGCTCATCGGTGGCAAGGCAGATGGCAACGGAGATGGGGATACGTCTGATGTATTGAATTACATATTCTGTCCTGACACGTCTGGCAGTGGGGGTGACTTCATTGTCGAGAGTACCTCCAAGTACGCAATGGGCCATTACTGGAATCCGATTCCTTTCATTTGGGAAAGCTACTTCAGCATTCACGGTAGCTTCGAGATTAATGGCCACGTCACAATTCCAATCAATATCCGTGAACTCGACATTAACGAAGACTGCAACCTTGATGGCTTGATAGACCAAAGTATGTGTAGTACTTATTTCCAATATGACCTCTGAGATTCATCCATAGCGACGTTTTCGCCTCTGAATCACAGAAACATTTTAACCCATTAGTTGAATTGAGCCACCCGTGATATCCAAAGAGAGAATCGCAGAAATCCTCGGAGGTTACGGAGAAGACCTCACCGTGGCCACCGTATGCTCACATTCCAGTCTGCAGATCTTTGACGGCGCCAGGAAGGAAGGCTTCAAGACCATCGGCATTGCTATTGAGAAGCCGCCCAAGTACTACGATGCTTTCCCCAAAGGCAAACCGGATGAATTCCTCATCGTGGATAACTACTCCCAAATTCTGGAGAGATCGAGCGAACTGGCCGAGAAGAATGCCGTGGTCATTCCTCACGGGTCCTTTGTAGAATATCTTGGTGCCCAGCGTTTCACGGATTTGGATCTCCCAACATTCGGAAACAGAAAGGTCCTTGAATGGGAATCTGACCGGAACAAGGAGAGGGAATGGCTGACATCGGCCGGTCTTTCAATGCCCAGAGAGATAACGAACCCACAGGACATCAATGTGCCAGTCCTTGTCAAATACCACGGTGCAAAGGGCGGCAGAGGATTCTTCATAGCGAAGGATTACGAGGATTTCAAAGCCAAGAGAGATCCCAACGAGGAGGTCTCAATTCAGGAATACATCGTGGGCACCAGGTACTACATGCACTACTTCTATTCACCTATTTCAGACGGAGGCTACAGGCTCAGCAAGGGCAGTCTGGAGTTCCTCAGCATCGACAGGAGGGACGAGTCCAACGTGGACGGTCTGTACAGAATGGGCAACCAGGACGAGCTCAGGAAGATGGGTCTCGACCCCACGTTCGTGGTCACTGGCAACTCTTCAATGGTCCTTCGGGAATCGCTTCTTCCAAAGGCATTCGCCATGGGGGAGCAGACCGTGGAACGTTCACTGGAGCTCTTCGGCGGGATGATCGGGCCGTTCAGTCTGGAGACCATCGTCACGGATGAGCTGGAGTTCAAGGTGTTCGAGATATCCGCCCGCATAGTCGCTGGCACCAATCTTTTCGTTTCCGGCTCCCCGTACGCCGACCTCATGGACGAGAACATGTCCACCGGAAGGAGAATTGCCAGGGAACTGAGAATCGCCAAGGAGAAGAACCTCCTGATGGAAGTCCTCAGCTAGGTGTTGCTTTGCTCAAAATGATTCTCGCTGATGCCGAACTTGAACTTGTCCCCAAGGAGCTCCAGGACCATCCGTCCGTGATCAAGAATGCCAAGAGGAGGAGGAAGACCCCCTCGAAGCTGCTGTTGGATTCATCACTTCATCGTTCTGCTTTCAAGGACAAGGCCGAAGCCCTGAGACGCGGCCGACCGGACATCGTCCAGTTCTTTCTGTCACTGTGCCTGGACTCGATCCCCAACGCCGAAGGGAAGCTAACAACCATGGTCCATACCCGGAACAACGAGCTCATCGAAGTCTCCCCTGACCTTAGGATGCCAAGAAGCCACAACCGATTTGTGGGATTGATGGAAGAGCTCTTTGACAAGGGCCAGGTGCCGGACAAGAAGCCGCTGATGAGGATCACCAAGAACACAACTCTGGAAGGTGTGCTCAAGAAGGTGAAGTCGGAAACAACGATCTGCTTCGCACCGGATGGAGAGCTGGTCGAGACCGTTTCTCTCTTTGAAGATCTCAAGGGGCCAATAGCCTGCATCATCGGCGGTTTCCCGGAAGGCGATTATTCCAGCCCCGCCAAGGAACTCTCCGACCGGATCGTTTCCATATCTCCGCATACCCTCAAGGTCTGGACGGTGGCCAGCAACATTCTCGTCAGCTACAACCAATCGCAGAAAACTTATAAGTGAGCTTTCCATTGAATAGTTCGTGGCAGACCAAACACTGGTTCTTGTGGTGGTCATTGCGCTGACCTTCATAGTGATCGTCATTGGAGAACTTGTCTGGCTTCGCAACAGGCGTCTGAAGAAGGGCACGAGCTCCGGCGGACGCGTTAAGAAGAAATCCCTGCGTGACGACGCTCATAACGCGCTCATTACCGGCAGGGCAATCGTCAGGACGCTCGAGAGGGGCGGGGCGCCCATGGAAGCGACGATGAACCAGCTGGAAGAGGCCAAGATGGCTTTCGACAGGGGTGATTTCAGGGCGTGCATCGATATCGTGGACAGGTCCAAGGATTCCATGAAGACCGCCAAGCTGGCCGCTGAGAAGAGGGGGGACCTCGAGAAGCTTGAAGCATCACCCCCACCGCCCGGTGACGAAGAGATGCTCACCAAGGAGATCATAGCCAAAGAGATGCCGGAGAACTTCATTCAGGCCAAGTTCTCTCTTAATCTGGCCAAGGACCACATCGAGAAGTGCAAGCAAGGAGCGATCGACACCGAGGCCGCGGCGTTGGTCCTGCAGGATGCCGAAAAGGCCTTTGAGGAGAAAGATTACACGACCGCCCTCAAGCTCGCGGTCAGGTGCAAGAACCTGCTTGCAACCGAGGGTGGAGGCCTCAAGACCATACCTCCTGATGATGAAGAAGTGATCGAGATCACCGAAGAACAACTGAAGTTCAGATGCACCGGGTGCGGCGAGTTCCTGGTCGAGGGCGACGGCTTCTGCAGGAAATGCGGGGCAAAGATACCAAAAGTGGCAGAATGTGAGAAATGCGGGAAGGTCGCCGACATTGAAGACAAGTTCTGTCGGGGCTGCGGCTCAGAGCTACCCAGCTAGAGGTTCATCCCATCGTCCAACTGCTTTCTTGCATCCCTTTCCAAGATCAGTTCCTCTTCCCACTGATCGAACGTGTCCATTACCTCTTTCAACTGCCTCAAGCAATCTATGCAGAACCACTTCTTCCCGATCTCTTTCATGGGCTTCTTCTTGTAGGAGATGACCCCGCACGTCCAGCAGGCGTGCATGTCCTTTGTGCGGTGCTCGGCGTAGGCCTCCATCTTCCTGCCCTCCGCGATCGTCTCCATTATGACCTTTTTGCCCTCTTTCTCGTTCAAGGAACCAACTCCAAGCCCTTGTTTTGAATGTCTGGAGGATATAAAAACATTACACTAGGGTCAAAAGGAAATCTTAATAGAAGTCCGTGCTATTATGACGTGGTGATTGTGTGGGCGAAGGCTCGGATTTGGACAAGGTCATGGCCAACTACTATGGGGAGGATCAGGTTGCGGCCATCATCACTGTGAAGGCCGATACCAAAGAGGCTGAGAACATAGCTGTTAAGATCGCCAAGTTCGATTTGATCGAGGACGTCTTCCTTGTTACTGGTGACACTGATATCATAGTTAAGGCTAGGTTCGAGAACTATGTAGGACTCAAGGAGTTCGTGCTGAAGTCCTTGGCGCCCATAAAGGGGATCAAGGACACAAAGACGCTGATGGTGGTCACGACCTACAAGGAGAGGGGTGTGACCAGGGTGTTGGAGTAGGTATATCCTGCTGGTGAGAGAGGTTAAAAGGATGGTGAAAAGATGGCATCAGATGAGAAGCTTAGACAAGTCATGGACGTCCTCGACCAATTGGCCGAGGACACTTCTGTACCCAGGAACATTAGGAGGGGTGCGAGCGAGGCCAAGGACCTTCTCCTCAAGAAGGAGGATGCTTTGGATGTAAGGGTCGCAAGTGCGATATTTATGATGGACGAGTTGGCGAATGATCCCAATATCCCGCTCCACGGCAGGACGTTGATATGGAACATCATCAGCCAGCTCGAAACTGTAAAATGATGTTTTCAAGAGCCTGAGGCATGCGGTCGTGATCTAGCCTGGTTAGGATCTGAGGTTCCCAACCTCATTGCTCGGGTTCAAATCCCGGCGGCCGCATCCGAATGGCTACATCCCACCATTCTTCCTGTCGTACATCCTCGACCTGTGCTTCCACGGGTCCTTGAGCGCCTTTGGATGTGCGTCTATCTTGAGCGCCAGCCTCTTCTTGCCCTTCTTCAGAACAAGATGTCGATGTATGGCCTTCATGCTTTGGATCGTGTACACCAAATAGCCGAGAAGAACGACGATGCTCATCCACCATAAGTAAGGCCAGACGAAGGCCACTAGTGCAATGCTCACCAGCGCACCCGTTATCATGTTGGTGACGAACGAAGCGCCCTTGCTCTTTTCCGATGAATTCAGAGCCTTGTGAGGGAAGTTCGCCTTTCTCGTCGGATGTCCCATGAGCTCAGACATGGTGAACCAGAAGAAGTACAGTGTCCAGACCGAGATGACGAAAGCCAGAATGTGAAGCGAGCCGGAGGTCACGATCATCATCATGCTTGCGAATGTGAAGATGGACAGAACGACAACCAGCTTCCTGTTACGACGGTAGATCGGATACTCGTGCGGCATGACCATGGACTTGATTATGCTGGAAACCAGTTTTCCGCCGTACATCAGAGGTTCCGAGAGCCTGTTCTTCAACCATTGGCATACCTGATCGGATTTCTTCATGAATATGGGCGCTAACGCACTCATGATGAAACAGAACGCCCCAGCGAACGGGTACAGATACGCTCCTTTTGTGGCACCCGAAACGTTGCTCCCGACGCTGGCGTAGAGAACGGACTCCGCCCCTCTCCCTATGAGCGAGGTCCCGATGGACGTGGAGGCCCTTGCGGAAAACCCTATCAAGTAGGCGAGTGCCCCGGTGATGAGGATGTCGTTCAGGATTATCAGCGGGACAGCGATTATGACGATGTCGATTATGAAGGGGAACATCGCCGGGTTTATCATCATGCCGAAGGAGATGAAGAAGATTGCAACGAAAGCATCCCTTATGGAGAGCAGTTTCTTCTCTAATTTCTCTGATATGCTCGTGTCGGCGAACACCATCCCTATGAAGAAGGCCCCAATTATAGCAGGGATGGCAAATGCCTCTGCCATCGCGGATGCCAGGAAGACCATGCCGAGCGCAAACAGCACGAACAGCTCCTCGTTCTCGATCTTTTCGAAGTGCTTGGCGACCCTGGGTATGACGAACAATGCAAGAAAAGCAAAGAAGAGAATGAACACCAGAATCCCGCCTAACAGGAAAAGGATGCTGATCGGGCTCGCCCTGTTCTGAGCCAGCATTCCACCGGCAACGGTGAGGAGGAGGATCGCCAGGAAATCCTCGATTATGATCATCCCGATGAGATACTCGGTCTCGGTCTTCCCCAGTTTCTTCAATTCAATGAGCACCTTCGCCGTCACAGCGGCGCTGCTTAAGGCAACTACACCCGCAAGGAAGAATGTGTCAAGCAATGGCCATCCGAGGAACATGCCGAGACAGAAACCCGCGAACATGTTTATCGACAGGTTCATCACCGCAAGGATGACGGCCGGTTTTTTGGTCTTCTTCAACTTCTCAACGGAGAACTCCAACCCCACAAAAAAGAGGAGGAGGATAAGTCCGATATGGGCCAACTGTTCTATGAACTCGATGTCCTTGATTATACCGCTGTAGCTCAGGCCAAATATGTTCACGATCATGTACGGCCCGATGACGATGCCTGCAAGTATGTACCCGATGATGACGCTCTGACCAAGTCTGGCGGCGAGTCCAGCGCCGATGAATGCGACGAGCATTATGATGCCCATTTCGAAGATGAGGTACCCTGTATCTAACATGGAAATGTCTTCCCGCTCGATTGAGGGGGAAGGGAACTAGAGTTGTCTGCGGAGGAGTGCCTAGTGCAATGCGTCTATCGTTGGTGAAATCTCAATTGAGATGACCAAAGCTCTCTGAGAATGTCTGTAGAGTGTAATCCCGTGCATTCCCATCCCGTCATCTGAATAGCAAACTCCCTACTAAAAACTATTGCTCACCATTTAGTTAAATAGTCCCGGAACATTAGCTGTTGTAGATGGGAAATTCGGGTTGGCACAATCTCGAATCCGATGAGGTTTTGAAGAAGCTGGACTCTAGCCCGATAGGTCTTGATGACAAGGATGCGGCAAGGAGGCTCGAGACCTACGGGCCGAACGAACTAGTGGAAACTCAGAGAATCTCTCCGCTCAAAATGTTTCTCCGGCAGTTCGCCGATCTCATGGTCATCATTCTGATCATTGCCGCGATCATATCTGCCTCAATAGGTTTCTACCACATGTTCTACGAAGGCAAGGGGATAACGGACGAGATATTCGATACCATCGTGATCTTGATCATCGTCATACTCAACGCGGTGTTCGGTTTCGTTCAGGAGTACAAGGCGGAGCAGGCGATACAGGCCCTTAAGGCGATGGCCGCACCCACGGCAAGGGCCTACAGGGACGGGGAGGCCATCCAGGTTCCTGCCAGGGAACTGGTTCCCGGTGATGTCATTGCCCTGGCCACTGGCGATCGCGTACCTGCAGACGGTCGTCTCATCGAAGCGGTGAATCTCAACGTAGATGAGGCCTCCCTTACCGGCGAATCAGCTTCCGTGGGCAAGCTCACTCACAGCCTGAAAGGGGACATCTTCCTCGGCGACAGAAGGAACATGGTGTATTCGGGCACCGCCATCGAATCGGGGAGAGGTAAGGCTGTCATCGCCTGTACGGGCATGAACACAGAGCTCGGCAAGATAGCTGGCATGGTTCAGGAACTGGAGGAAGAACCTCCCCTGAAAGCAAGAATAAACAGGATGGCAAAGCAGATCGGGATAATCGTAGTGGTCGCGGTCGTGATCGTTTTCGCGGTTGGGGCCTTCCGAGGAATAGACACAGTGAAGATGTTCCTCACCGCCGTTAGCCTTGCGGTAGCGGCAATACCTGAAGGTCTCCCTGCCGTTGTGACGATCAGTCTCGCACTGGGTGTCCAGAGGATGGTCCGGAGGCATGCGCTGATTCGCAGGCTTCCAGCCGTTGAGACCTTAGGGAGCGCCACGGTGATCTGCTCCGACAAGACAGGGACCCTCACCAAAGGCGAGATGAACATTCGGACGATTCAGACGGACGACGCCATCTTCAAGGTCGACGGCGACGGGTTCACACCAGAGGGGAAGTTCTACCGCGGGGAGGAAGAGATAGACCCGTTGAAGAACGAGACACTCAAGCTGCTTCTGAAGGCAGGCATACTCTGCAACGATTCCGACCTCGTGAAGAAGGATAACCAGTGGAGCATTGACGGCGACACTACCGAGGGCACTCTTCTGGTCGCGGCCAGGAGGGCCAAGATGGACTTCGATGACTGCTACAAGGAGGAGCGGATAGGCGAGATCGGGTTCAGCTCGGACAGGAAGAGGATGACCACCATCCATCAGGCCAATCCTTCGAAGATCGCCTACTCGAAAGGGGCCACAGAGAGCCTTCTGGAGATCAGCGACAGGATACTGGAGGACGGACAAGTTGTCCCACTGCATCAGGAGAAGAAGGACTCCATCAACCGCGCTACAGAAGCCATGGCGATGAAGGGTCTGAGGACCTTGGCACTTGCCTATCGGCCCCTTCCTGACGATCTCACTGATTTCTCCGAGGAGGTCGTGGAGAAGGACCTCATTTTCCTTGGACACGTCGGCATGATCGATTCACCTAGGTCCGATGCCATAAAAGCCATCGAGGAGTGCAAGAAGGCTGGGATACACGTAGTGATGATCACTGGGGACCACAAGTTAACGGCGACGGCGGTGGCCAAGGAAATGGGGCTCATCGAGGAACACATCGACCACGCCGTCACCGGTAGTGAGCTGTCCAAGATGTCCGATCAGGAGCTGGACGATCGTGTTGAGCACACACCCGTCTACGCGCGCGTCTCCCCAGCCGACAAGTTGAGGATCATCGATGCCTGGAAGGAGAAGGGTCACATCGTTGCCATGACCGGCGATGGCGTGAATGATGCACCCGCACTGAAGAAGGCGGACATCGGGGTCGCTATGGGAATCACCGGCACTGACGTTTCTAAGGAGTCCGCAGACATGATCCTGACCGATGACAACTTCTCTTCCATCGTTCACGCGGTGGAAGAGGGTCGGTCTATCTACGACAACATCAGGAAGTTCGTTCTCTATCTTCTGTCCTGCAACACTGGCGAAGTTGCCACCATGTTCATCGCTACCTTGATCTTCGTCGATCCTAGGATACTGCCGTTCTTCCTGCCAGTCCAGATATTGTGGATGAACCTCGTCACTGACGGGCTCCCGGCCCTTGCGTTGGGGGTCGACCCCGCAGACCCGAATGTAATGGAAAGGAAACCCAGGGACCCGAACGAGCCGCCCATTACAAGGGACATGATCGCCATCATGATCGCAGTCGGCCTCATCATGGCTTTCGGCACGCTTCTGATCTTCCACCTGGAGTTCAGTGCAGGAGTCGGTGTTGACAGGGCGAGGACAATGGCCTTCTCTACCTTGGTGCTGTTCCAGATGTTCTTCGTGTTCTCTGCTAGGTCGCCTTACATCCCACTGCATAAGCTCGGATTCCTGGGGAACAAGAAGCTGATATTAGCGGTCGCGGTGTCCATTCTCCTGCAGCTGATGATCATCTATGTCCCACCTCTCCAGACGGCCTTCTCCACATCCCCGTTAGAGCTGATAGACTGGTTCTGGATGATACTGACAGCCTCTTCGGTTCTCATAATCATGGAATCGTTCAAAACCTGGCGTTACCGGAGAAGGTCCGCGCCCACCTAGGAGATCAGGTCAGTTCTTCACCGATTATTCTGGAGATCTTCTCACCCGCTTTTCCATCCCCGTAACTCTCTCCCCTCTCCCCATCCGGTTCGAAGGTCCTTACAGCATCCAGGATCCTATCCTTATCAGCTCCCACCAGAACGTTCCACCCGTCCTTCACGGTCTCCACCCACTCGGTCTCTTCCCTCAATGTAATGCATGGCACGCCGTGGAAGTAGGCCTCCTTCTGCACCCCTCCGCTGTCAGTGAGGATCTTCTTGGCGTTCATGGCCAGACAGGTGAAATCCAGATATCCAGCTGGTTCGATGAGCTTGATCGCCTCGTCCAGCTTGGCGTGGAGTTTGGCTTTCTTAAGGGATTTGAGGGTCCTCGGATGGACCGGAAGGACGATGGTCTCACCGGACGATATCAAAGCATCCACAATTGCCTCCAGGTTCTCTCTCTTATCAGTGTTCGAAGGCCTGTGAACCGTGACCAATAGGTATTCCTTCTTCCTCAATTTCAGCTTCTCGAGTATCTGGCTCTTCATGGCAAGTTCTCTGTTGTGCAGTACGGCGTCGTACATCACGTCCCCGACCAGATGAACTCCTTTGGTGATCCCTTCCTTTTTCAGGTTTTCCACCGCGGTCGTCGTTGGACAGAATAACAGTTGCGACATACGGTCGACCAGGATCCGGTTTATCTCCTCAGGCATCTTGTTGTTGAAACTTCTAAGACCAGCCTCCACGTGAGCTACTGGTACATGGACCTTCACGGCGGCCAATCCGCCTGCAAGAGTGGAGTTCGTATCTCCGTAGACCAGGACCAGGTCGGGTTCCTCATCCATCAGTATCTTCTCGACGCCCACAACCATCTTCCCCGTCTGCTCTGCGTGTGTACCTGAACCCACTCCAAGATTGAAATCCGGCTTAGGTATCTTGAGTTCGTCAAAGAAGTTGCCGCTCATTGGGGGATCGTAATGCTGTCCGGTGTGAACTATAATCTCTTGGTGACTCTTCCTGATTTCTCTGGAGACCTGTGCCGCCTTGATGAACTGGGGTCTTGCGCCAACTATCGAAATGACCTTCATGAACGGCTCTCGAAAGTTGTACGCAGTTAAATCTTTTCTGTGTCCATTCCCTCCGAGAACCATATAAATAACACCAAACCATTGGCGTTCCAGATGATCAGGACCTATGTTTCGGCAGGGAGGGACATCCAACCCATCGCACCCGTGGACCTAGAGAAGGCGCTGTGGGTCGATGTCATCGATCCTTCCGGTGATGAGATCCGCCAGGTCGCAGACGGGCTGAACATACCCCTCGACGACATCATCGATTCCCTGGACCCGGATGAGAGGCCCAGGTTCGAGGACGAGGAGGATTACTACCTTTTGATGTACAGAGTTCCGGTTCCTCATGGTCAGAGGATGGGCGTGTATCTTACCGCACCAGTGGGTTTCTTCATCAGAGAGGACAAGTTGGTCACCGTTCATACCAGTAGCGTCGATGTGGTCTCGTATTTCCAGCAGAGGAAACGGCAGAGGGTCGTTGAGACGCCCAGGGAGATACTCGTCGCAATCCTCGGCACCAAGATAAGAAGGGTGAACGTTATCACAAGGTACGTCCAGCAGAAGCTCACCGAGTTCAGTTCGACCGTCGTGAGATCCTTGAAGGAGGAGGCCGTGCAGGAGGCCTACCAGCTCAGCAATGACCTGATCTTCCTGGATGCATCCATTTTCGGGAACCTGAACGCTCTTGGGCAGATGCTCAGGCACAGGAAGAAGGAGTACCCCGAGGAACTAATGGAGAGGCTGGAGGACATCGAGATCGACACCCGACAGCAGCATGAGACCGTATCCATGTACCGAGAGCTCCTTTCCAGTACGCTTGACGCCTATCAGTCATCAATATCCAACAATCTGAATCTTGTTCTGAAGATACTGGCATCCATATCCCTGATCCTGATGCTGCCCACACTCATCGCGTCCCTCTACGGGATGAACGTGGGTCTTCCGCTCGAGAACAACCCTTTTGCATTCTGGATAATAGCCACCATTTCAGCAGGTTGGGCCGTGCTCCTTTTGTATATCTTCAGGCGACTTGACTGGCTGTAGCCCCTCAGCAATAAGGTTAATATGGTCATGTTGTTCTTGTGATGTCGCCATGAAGAAAGTAGTGATAGTCGGGCTGGGGTACGTCGGCACTCCCGTTGCCTGCTGCTTCGCGAATGCCGGATTCAAAGTCGTCGGGATCGACATTGTCCAGTCAAAGATCGATATGATCAACAGGGGCGAATCCCCCATCAAGGGCAAGGAGCCAGGACTGGACGAACTTCTCAAGAAGGTCCACAAGGCAGGCAAGCTGAAAGCAACTGACGATTACTCCGAATGCAAACGCGCCTACGCCATTTTGATCATGGTCGAGACCCCAGTGGATGACAAGAACGTTCCCAGATACAAAGCTCTCAGGTCCGCTCTCACTTCGGTCGGCAAGAACCTCAGCAAGGACACGCTGGTGTCCATCGAATCAACGATCGCTCCCAGGACCACGACCGATCTGGTCAAACCCATCCTGGAAAAGGAATCCGGCCTGGAAGCGGGAGAGGACTTCTATCTCGCACACTGCCCAGAGAGGTTGAGGGCGGGCGTGCTTCTGGAGGCCATCACCAACTATAACAAGATCATAGGCGGCATTAACGAAGCAAGTTCAAAGAAGGCCAAGGAGCTGTACAAGAAGATCATCAAGGCCAAGATGTACGTCACCGACTCGCTCACGGCCGAGGTCACCAAGACCACCGAGAACGCGTACAGGGACACGCAGATCGCTTTCGCAAACGAACTGGCTTATCTTTCTGAAGAACTGGGAATAGACGTTTTCGAATTGAGGAAGCTGGTCAACACCTCCCCTTCCAGGGCCATGCACTTCCCCGGTTCTGGTGTCGGCGGTCATTGTCTGCCCAAGGATCCCTGGCTTTTATTGCACGGTTCTGGGAAGACCTTCAAACCCAAGTTGATACCCGCTGCGAGGGAGATCAACGATTCCATGCCTTTTCACATGATAGAGCTGGCCGAGGAGGCAATGAAGGAGTCCAAGGTGAATCCAAAGAAAGCGAAGATAGCTGTCATGGGTTACGCGTTCATCGAGGATTCGGATGACACAAGGGACACGCCGGCCGCCCCTGTGATCAAACACTTCATGGATATCGGTTCAGAGGTCATCGTTCACGACCCGTACGTCAAAGCCGTGGATGGATTGGAGATGACTGGCGACCTAAACAAGGCACTGGTCGGAGCAGACTGTGCGATCTTCGTGACCGCTCACTCTCGCTACAAGAACTTGAAGCTGAAGAATCTGGTGCAGAAGATGAGGAACTCGATAATCATCGATGGAAGGGACCTCTTCGAAAGGAAGAAATGCATCAAAGAGGGATTCGTCTACAAAGGCATCGGCAAGAAGCACTAGAGCTCTACCTTTTTCTTGATCTTACTGGATTCCGCGGCAGCCATCACCACTCTCATTGTCTGCAAGCCATCCTCACCGCTGACCAGTGGGTCCCGCTTCTCGTTCACCGCATCCAGAAGATCATTGAGCTCGTTCTTGAGAGGCTCCTCTTTCTGCAGGGAGACCCTTCTGATGTCGTATTCCAGATGTATCTGGTACAGGTTGAACGGATCGAACTCGCCCAACGTTGAGGAGGAGATCACCAGCGACTGCTTGACGTAATCCAGCTCCACGAAGTTCTTGGAACATGTCAGTGAAAGTTTCCTGACCTTCATGGGCGTCAACCAGTTTATCTCAACGAATCCAGTGGTCCCGTTTTCGAAGTCAAGGAGTATGTTTGCATGGTCCTCGAAGACCTCATGCTTCCGCCTTCTTCCCTGTGTGAAGACGCTCTCCACCTCGCTTCCCAGGAGGTATCTCATCACGTCAATATCGTGTATCCCGAGGTCCATTATCACCCCAACGTCCTTTATCCTCTCAGGGAAAGAGCTCACCCGCCTGGCTGCTAGGGCGATCGCATCTCCGTAGGCGCCGTCTTCGAGAGCTTTCTTGGTGAATCCAACTACAGGGTTATGCCTCTCGATGTGTCCAACTGCCATGGTGAGTCCTGCGTCCTTCGCCAGACCGACCAGTTTCTCCGAGTCCTCCAGCGTCGAGCACATGGGCTTCTCCACCAGGAAGTGGATGCCCTTGGATATCGCGTCCTGGGCGATGCCGAAATGCATCTCGGTCGGGGTCGCGATGCAGACGGCCTGGATGTCCTCATCGAGCATGTCGTGATAGTCTTCGAAGTACTGGGCTCCGGTCTTGCTGGCCACCGATTGTCCAGCGCTCTTGTCCGGGTCCGCGATCCCAACCAGGTTGGATATCTCTGAGAGAACCCTCGCGTGGTTCTTGCCCATGGATCCTACACCAATGACGCCTGTGTTCAGCATTTACCAAGTCCCCCCCATGACCTTGACCGTGTCGATAATGTAAGTGATATCTTCATCCGATACTAGTGGATGCACCGGGAGTTCCATCATCTTTGGTAGCACTTCCCTTGCTACCGGACAATCCGCACTCGCACCCAATGTTCTGAGTATCGCCTGCTCGCTGAGAGGTTTTGGATAGCTTGCTCTGGCCCCAATTTCCTTGCTCTTCAAGAACTCGACCAATTCGTCCCTGTTCAACGGGAAATCGTCAACCTTGATGATGTACTGATAGTAAACGTGTGATGCATTATCAATGACCTTCGGGGTCTGGATGCCTTTCAGGTCGCCGAATCCCTCGTTCAGTCTCTTCGCGTTCGTCTGTCTCTTCTCGATGAACCCAGGCAGCTTCTTGAGCTGTTCCACTCCGATGGCCGCCCCTATCTCTGTCATCCTGAAGTTGTACCCCAGAACAATGTGTTCATAATGGGTGATCTCCCCGTGTTCCCTCAGGAGCATGCACTCGGTCTTGAGGTCAGCGTCATCAGTGGTTATCATTCCGCCCTCGCCAGCGACCATGTTCTTGGTCGGGTAGAAGCTGAAACAAGAAGCATCACCAAAGGTGCCCACTTTCTTACCATCATACTCTGCCCCGTGGGACTGGCAGGCGTCCTCGATGATTTTCAGGTCATGATTCTCCGCTATCTCCATCAGAGGTTTCATGTCCACTGGCTGTCCGTACATGTGAACCGGCACAACTGCCTTGGTATTGGGAGTGATTGCTTCTTCCACCTTACCAACGTCCATGTTGAAGGTGTCCGGATCGATGTCGACAAAAACGGGTTTGGCCCCGCAGAACAGGACCGTAGATGCAGTTGCGAAGAAGGTCACTGGTGGTATCAGGACCTCATCGTCCTTTCCTATCCCGTTCGCAAGGAGTGCGATGTGAAGTGCCGTCGTCCCGGAGCTGGTGCTTATGGCGTGTTCGGTTCCGATATACTCTGCGAAAGAAGCTTCGAACTCCCTGGTCTTGGGGCCCCTGGCCAGCATTCCGGACCTGAGAACCTCCAGAACGGCTTCTTCTTCCTCCTTCCCGATATTGGGCTTGGCGATGGGTATCATTCGAAAGCTCCCACGTTCGCTTTCTTGTTGCAGTGCTCGCAGTAGTTGTTCATCAGTTTCCTGCCGCAGTGACAGACGTACCCCACTCTCTTGGCCGGGTTGCCAATTATGAGCTCATGGGGCTCCACATCCCTTGTCACCACCGAACCCGCTCCGATCATGGCGTATTCCCCGATGGTTATGCCGCAGAGTATGGTCGAATTGGCTCCTATGGAGCTTCCGTCCTTGACGATCGTTGGAACGACCTTCCAGTCGACAGTTGCCGCTCTTGGATAGAGGTCGTTGGTGAACACCACGTGAGGGCCTATGAAAACATCACTGCCCACTTTGACCCCCTGGTAGATTGTGGCCCTGTTCTGGATCTTGCAGTTATCGCCGATCTCCACGTCCACGCCTATGTAGACGCACTTGCCCAGTTTGCAGTCCTTGCCCACTTTCGCTCCTTCCCTGATCTGGACCTCGTGCCAGACCTGGGTCCCTTCTCCGATTTGGGCGTCCTCGGACACATGTGCTGTGGGGTGTATTGTGGGTGCCATGGAATTCTTACTCACAATGTATGCGGTAAATAAACTCTTTGTCCTCATCCCGACAAAATCGGGCCTGAGAACCGTGCAGGGCCTGGTATCAAGAAAACTATATATAACATATAATAACATATAGAAGTCCATAAGGGTGTTGTCATGAGCCAGGTTACTACGATACAAATTCAGAAGGATACCCGGGATAGGCTCCGGGAGATAGGGCACAAGGGTGAGACATACGACAAGCTCGTCAGACGGTTGATGAAGGCTGCCAGGGAAATCGAATTCTACGCGGATCTGGATAGGATAGTGGACAAGGAGGAGTTCGTTCCCCTTGACGAAGTATGAAGTGCTGGTCTCCCAGACCGCCAGAAAGCAACTGCGCATTCTGGAAGAGGGGACCAGGGAATGTGTCAAGAAAGCTCTCATTGAGATAGGTGATGATCCGACCCGTTCTCGACCGAAGGCTGATATCAGCCCACTCAAGGGTCCCAGGAGGGATTACTTCCGATTGCGCGTCGGGGATTATCGAGTGGTGTATACCATCAAAGAGAGTGAGATTCTCGTTGTGAGGATTTTCCATCGGAGTTCGGGATATTCCTGGTTGGAGTGAATCGGTGGCAAGAAACCATTAGATACAGGAATGAGTTGCGTTATCAGTAAGGTGCGGGAATGATCGAGATAGACGGCTCATATGGAGAGGGAGGCGGACAGATCCTCAGGACGTCAGTCGCTCTGTCGGCGGTCACAGGCAAGGATGTCAAGATTGTGAATATCAGGGCAGGAAGAAAGAAACCTGGTCTGGCCGCACAGCACCTGACCGCGATCAGGTCAGTTGGAGAAATTTGCAATGCCCAAGTGGAAGGTTTGAACATGGGGTCCCAGGCGGTCGAGTTTCATCCGGGAGAATTGAGAGGCGGGAAGTTCCGGTTCGATATCGGGACTGCAGGCAGCATCACACTTGTCTTCCAGGCGTGCTTCATACCCGCACTTCACGCACCCACGAAGAGCGTTCTGACAGTCACCGGAGGTACAGATGTACGCTGGGCTCCTCCTATGGACTACTTCCAGAACGTGTTCCTGCCAATGGTCGGGAAGATGGGTGTCTTCGCAAAGGTGGAGAGCGTCAAGAGGGGCTATTATCCCAAAGGCGGAGGAAAGGTCGTACTTCACATCGAACCCAAAGAAACGCTTTCACCCCTGCAACTGGATGAACTGAAGGGACAGCTGATGATCAAAGGTATCTCACACGTTAGCAATCTGCCTGACCACATCCCTGAACGGATGACGAAATCTGCAAAGAAAGACCTCATTAGGCTGGGGAGACCGGACATCGTCTCCAGGGTATACGGCGGCGATGAGGCGTTTGGTCAAGGCGGGGCGATCGCTCTCTGGGCGGAGAATGAAGACACTGTGCTGGGAGGGAACGCAACTGCCGAAAGAGGTGTCAAGGCCGAGACCGTGGGTGAGATTGCATCAAAAGAGCTTTGGAAGGAGATCAAGAGCGGTGCAACGCTGGACATCCACCTTTCTGACCAGATACTGCCCTACATGGCTATGGCCGAAGGGGAATCATCCTTTCTCGCAAGGGAACTGACGAATCACATCAAGACCAACATGTGGCTCATTGAACAGTTCTTCGATGTGGAATTCAAAAAGACCGCGGTTGGAAATCTGCACAAGATCAGCGTAAGGCCCGGATGATCTAGCCGTACATGGAAGGCCGCGTTGGAACAGGGGCCTTCTTTGCCACCTGCGTCTGTGCGTGTATCGTCTTCAGCTGGTCTTCGATCCGCTCCGCCTCTTCGTACAACGGCTGTGCGTCAAGTTCGGTGTGCAGAAGCAGTTTGTCTATCGTCTCTATGACTCTGGCAGCTGCCCTTGCGTCCGGATAATCTGGATGCGCCTCGGATAGAAGGCTGAGGACGTTGAAATCCCTCTTCTTGCCCTCGTTCAGGAGAACTCCCGCGACACCGGTGATCACACCTTCCTCGAAGATGGTCACGTCATGGTTCTTCAGTAGTTCCGAACCCTCTTTCGTACTGCCTATTCCGTACACCATGATGTTCTCGTCGACCGCCATGTCCTTGTCCTTATCGACTATCAGTCCCTCGGGGCACACCATCATTTTGCATTTCTGTTCCTGTGCCCAGTCCAGTACTGTCGATGCAATCACCTTTATGAGGTTCGGAGGTGGCTGGAACTCGGAGATGAACACCACTATCTTGTCATGGGGCTTACCCGAGGGCTCCTTCCCGGCATAGATCCTCACCGGGTTCATCGGCTCACCCTCTCTGATGAGGGAAACCGTTGGGAAGTAGACAGAGTCCATCATGCCTATCTGTTCGAGTGAGAGGGCGTTAATGAGATAGTTCGCCACTATGGAACTGACCAGACCGACGCTCGGAAAGCCGTCGATAACGGTCGCCCCCTTAAGGTCCATCCTCTTCAATTCGTATATGTGGACATCACCCTGTGGAGCCATTAAGAAGGCAAATTCACTATCCCTACTTAAACCTCTTGATTAGATTACCAACAATTATTATGAGGAGCGTGAATACCCTGGGTGTTGCGTCCACATACCATTATCAACTGTGCATTGTCAGCAGACGGCAAGATCGCTCTGCCCTCCCGAAAGCAGACGAGGATATCGAACGAAGAGGACATGGCGAGAGTCCACAGACTCAGGAATGAGTGCGACGCGATCCTCGTCGGCATCGGCACCATTCTATCGGATGATCCCAAGCTCACCGTGAAGAAGAAGCACGTGGATGAGGTCAGGAATCCCCTGCGTGTCGTGCTGGATTCGAAGGGTAGGACACCGATGGACTCCGAGGTCCTGAGTGATGACGCACCCACCTTGATACTTACCACCCGATCTTCTAAATCAACATTCGGCGAGGCCGAGGTCGCAAGGTTCGGGGATGAGAAGGTGGACCTTTCTGCCGCGGTGGAGTTCTTGTACGAAAGGCGCATACGGAAACTGCTTGTGGAAGGCGGGGAAACGGTGATCTGGTCGTTCTTGAAAGAAGGGCTCGCCGATGAGCTCAAGGTATTCGTTGGAAGCATGATCATCGGGGGCACTGGTTCTCCCACCATGGCAGGCGGTGAGGGTGCGGCCTCGTTCGAGGATATCATTTCGCTTGCTCTGACCCGATCGACGCAGCTTGGGGATGGGATTCTCCTCGAGTATGAGGTGAAGCGTTGAAGTTCGTGTGCGACCACATGCTTGGAACTCTTGCCAAATGGTTGAGGCTTCTGGGGTTCGACGTCATCTATCCAGGGCCGGTCGCGGACAGCGAGATTAGGGATGCCGCCGCTCAAGAGGACAGGATGGTCATCACCCGAGACAAGGAGCTCGCCAGCACCACCAAAGTACGAACACTCTACATCGAGAGCGACGTTCTTGAAGAACAGCTGAAGTTCGTCCTATCCGAGCTCGACCTGAAGGTCACCGATCCAATGTCCCGGTGCTCCGTATGCAATTCTCTTGTCGATAGGGTCGACAAGTCCTCTGTGGAAGGCAAGGTTCCCGAAGGGGTCTTCGACCGACAAGAGGATTTCTGGTTCTGTTCAGAATGTGACAAGTACTACTGGCAGGGCAGCCATTGGGAAAAGATCGCCAAAACGATTGAAGAGTTGGACACGTCCTGATGCGCCTCTAGAACTCTCTTTCCCTGACCGATCTCAACCTGTCCTTGATTGCCATCGTCAGAGATCTTCTGATGATCCAGATGGATATCACGGCTATCACAGAGATGACGAACCGTATCGCCGGATGGTAGGGGCTTACCGAAATGAGGATGACGACCACGCCGGCTATCAAAAGGAAGACCAGCGGCAATATGATCTTCACAGACCTCTTCTCCATGCCCAGCCTCTTGAAGGCCAGTCTGTGCCATTCGTACACGATTCCCCCGGCGATGAAGGTTATCCATATCGACAGTGCGAAGTACAGGCTGTACGTGCTGTTAGGATTCCCGGTTACGTTGTTGAGTATCTCGCCGAGTATCAGCAGAAGGAAGATGGTCGCGATGACATAAAGGAGGATCATGTACGTTCGACCTATGAACGCAAGCTCGAGATGGCTCTTTTCGCTCATCTCACCAACCTCCCTCGCGGTCCTTTCTGGTCATTTCGAAATGTTCAACGAACTGTCCGACCATTGCTCCAAGGACCCCGCCTATGGTAGCCCCGATGGCGCCACCTGCAACCCCACCTATCACAAGACCTATCGCTCCACCCAGCATCAGGCCAACGCCCATTTGCTCTGGCTGCGACTTTTCTTTGTGAGAAAGGGAGGCTGCCATCTAAGTACCCGAACTTCAGAACATCCTGGGAAATAAATAACTTTTCATTGAGAAATCATCAGCGAGAAGGGGAAAAGTGATAGGGTACTCCACATCGGTTCAGGTTGCACCAATAGAGGCCATCGATCTCTATGAATACAGATCCTCCTTCAGGATCTTGCCCGTACTGGCATTGATGATTATGCTGCCCTTCGAACCCTCCACGCACCAGATGGGAAGGTACACCAGTCCCAATCCCTCCAACTGGACATCCTCCTTCTTGGGTTTGACGCTCTTCTTCTGCTCAATGGTCGCGTCCTCTCTCTCCTTGACGCTCTCCTTGACCACGGTCCCAAGTTCTATCGCTTTCCGCTGGGCAATCTGGAAGGCCTCCACTTCATCTGTCTTGGGCTCCCGCTTCCTGTCGAAGTACTCGATTCCGTCCATTTTCTCCGTGTCATGTTCCCATATCTCCGGGGATTCGGTCAGTGCATTGACCCCGATCGTTCCCTTGGACTCGTGGACCTTTCCATCATACTCGACCAAGGAAGTGTACTCGAAAACGAAATATGGGACCAGGTCCAGTATGTAGTTGAACCCGTCAACCATCTTGTTGCCGATCTCCACAACGTCTTCCTTCTCAAGCGTCGGTCTCACCATCGCCTCGGGGATCTTGTCCATTTCTCCCAGACAGTCGGTTACCAGATCTCCTAGGACGGTCTCTCTCGTCTTCTTCTTTCCAAGAAGGACCTGCATCACGTCGTTCTCCAAATCCTCTCGGTCAAGGACTATGATCCCAGGCGCTTCTACGGACTTGTTGAACAGGGGCACCAGCACTCCCTGCCCCCCTTTTCCGGCAATCTGATCGATGACATCCTGCAGATTGTCCTCGGAAGGGAAACCGAAGGTCAACCTCGCGTCACCTCTCGATGCCGTAAGAACATCCCCCTCCAATGACACCGAACATCCGGTTGACCGTAGAAGCTTCGCAATGAGCTGTCTAATCATCTCCCTCCGGTAATGCCCGTGAAAGACTTAAGGATATTGTCTACTGTCTTGCTGGCTCCTGGTTCTTCCGTTGGATTGAGAGCATGACAACCCCGAAAGATATGTATAAAAGAACCACCTAGAAATCCTCGAATGAACAAGTTGAAGATGACCGCATTTGGACTGATTGCTCTTGGAATAGCCGTCCTTGCCGTTGGTGCGGCCAACGGTGACGGGGAGTTGATGATCCTGTTGTTCATCCCTGTCTACAGGGGGACTGGCCCGTACGCTCTAGGCGGAGGGCTCCTGATATTCCTTGGGATCGTGGTCGGTCTGATCTACATGTTCAAACGATACGCCCCAGCGCCGGTTCAAGAGACGCCAGGCGCCTCTCGGTCGCCGTCCGGAGGACAGGGAGGAGCTCCCGTCGGGAGACCAAAGACGGGCGGGGTCGTGTTCTTGGGTCCTATACCCATTGTGTGGGGCTCGGATGCGAAGACGACGCTCTACACGATCATCATAGGCATTGTCGTTATCACAGCGGTACTGGTCTCGATCTTCCTCTATTTCGTTTTCAACTCCACTTTTCCGTGATAGTTTAATAGAACATTGTCCTTTTCAGGCGGGGGAATACCATGAAAGTGCTCGTGAATGATCAAATAGCCGAAGAAGCCGTCGAGAAGCTCAGGACGAAGTACGAGGTGACCGCCAAGTTCCACGAGATGGATGAGCTGCTGGACGTGATATCCAACTTCGACGCTATCATAGTTCGGGGCAAGACCAAAGTAACGAAAGAAGTGATCGAGAAGGGTGAGAATCTCAAAGCCATCGGAAGGGCCGGGATAGGAGTGGACAATATAGACATGGATTACGCGACCGAGAGGAGGATCGCGGTCGTCAACGCGCCTCGCTCAAACACGATGTCGGTCGCCGAACTCACGATTGGTCATATGTTATCCCTTGCCAGGCATCTTCCGGCCTCGGACAAGAGCATGAAGGCCGGATTGTGGGAGAAGAAGAAGTTGATGGGCACTGAGCTCCATGGGAAGACCCTCGGACTCGTTGGCTGCGGGAGAATTGGCGCCGAGGTTGCCTCTCGGGCCGTGGCCTTTGGAATGCACGTCCTTGCCTACGACCCATATCTGCCCAAAGAGGTCCAGGATAAGATCCAGTGCACATTCACCGAGCTGGATGAACTGTTGAAGAACTCGGATTTCATTTCTATTCATTCGCTTCTTTCGGACGAGACCCGAGGGATGATCGGGAAAGAACAGTTCGAGATGATGAAGGACAGCACATGTGTGATCAACTGTGCCAGAGGCCCCATCATCGAGGAGGCCGCGTTGGTAGATGCCCTGGAGAAAGGTAGGATAGGAGGTGCGGCTCTCGACGTCTTCGACAAAGAGCCTCCGGAAGAAAGCCCACTTCTGATCGCACCCAATGTCGTCTTCACCCCTCATCTGGGCGCTTCCACGAAAGAAGCGCAGATCAAAGCAGGGACAACTACCGCGGAACAGGTTGACAAGGTCCTTTCGGGTGAGAGACCGGATTTCATAGTGAACCGGCAGATCTATGACTCGTAGGATTTGGCAAGTCTCTCTGCCGCTTTGAGGAGGGTCAGCTTCTTCTTCTGGGAAAGTTGACGAATCTCAGATACCAACTTGATATATTCCCCGTAATCTTTCTTGTGATTCCTCACGTATCTTCCTATCGCTCTCTCAAGGGTTTCATTGGAATGCAGATCTCTCAGCGCTTCCCAGATTATCTCGGCCTTCTCTCTGTCGTTCATCTATTCTCCTCGCACACATTGAGGAAGTTCTTGAAAATGTCATTTCCGTATTCCGTATGTTCGACCTCGGGATGGAACTGTACTCCGTAGATCGGCCTCTTGAGATACTTCATTGCTTGGCACTTGCAGTTGTTGGAATGGGCCAGTCCTATAAAATCCTCTGGAAGGACGGTGACCTCGTCGTTGTGCGACTCCCAACCCTGAAAGGCCTTGGGCAGCCCCTCGAAGAGCTCGTCCTCCTCGTCCACCTCGATCTGGGTCCTGCCGAACTCTGGTATGCCTGAGGGTCCGGCCTCTCCTCCGAAATGAATGGCCATGAACTGGTGACCCGCGCAGATGCCCAGTATGGGGAATCCCGCCTTCTCGAGATATTCCCCGTTATTACCCATCATGTCAGCGTCCAGTCCGACCCTTGGGGCCCCACCCGAAAGGACGAGTCCGTCCACCTCAAGTTCTTCCAGTGGGGTGGTGTTGGGAACTATCTTCGTCTCAACATCCAGATATCTCAAGACCCTCCATTCCCTGTGGGTCCATTGTCCGCCGTTGTCCACCACGAATACTTTCACGTAGGGGCATTGATTGTTCGGTATTATAGGTTTTCAGAACTCATTCCCACTCTATCGTACCAGGCGGTTTGTTGGTTATGTCGTAGACCACCCTGTTGACCTGTGGAAGCTCATTGGTGATCCTGATGGATATATCGTCAAGAACTTCATGTGGAATTCTGGAATACGACGCTGTCATCCCGTCCACTGATTGGACCGCCCGGATGAAGATGGTGTAGCCGTACGCCCTGATGTCCCCCCTCACTCCCACCGACCTGATCGGAAGAAGGCCAGCAAAGTACTGCCAAGGCAATTCCATGTCACCGTTCTCCGCGGATTTCTCTATCTCCTCTTCAACGATGGCACATGCGTCCCTCGCTGTTTCTGCGGCCTCCGGCGTGACCTCTCCGAGTATGCGTATCGCAAGAGCTGGACCGGGGAACGGCTGTCTTTCGGATACCGTCACTCCAAGTTCTCTGCCCACCTTCCGAACCTCGTCCTTGTACAGGTCTCTCAACGGTTCCACCAGTTTCAGTTCCATCCCTTCGGGCAGCGCCCCCACGTTATGATGTGATTTTATAGTGTCCCTCAGGTCTCCGCCGCTCTCTATCCAGTCAGGGGCTATCGTTCCTTGAACGAGATACTCGGCGCCGATCTCCTTCGCCTTTCTCTCGAATATCTTTATGAACTTGCCTCCGATGACCATCCTCTTATCCTCTGGGTCCAGAACACCTTTCAGTGCCTCGAAGAACTCGTCCTTGGCATCCACGATCTCGTAGTTGACGTCGAGGTCCTCCAGCATGCTGGCGACCTGCTTCTTCTCACCCTTCCTCATGAGGCCGGTGTCAACATAGACGCTCAACAGGTTGTCCCCGATGGCCCTGCTGACGATGACCGCCGCCACCGCGCTGTCCACGCCCCCCGAGGTCGCTACCACTGCCTTCCCGTCTATCTCCTCCCTGACCTTCTCAATGGCCTCGTCAATAAAATCGGAAGCGTCGAACAATCAATCACCGAGGTTCTTGGAATCTTCGAGTGTCCATTCCAGCAGTTTGAGTCTGTGTTTCTTCAGGTTCTTCGCCAGCGTCTTGTTGGAAAGTGCGAGTATCTCCACTGCCAGAAGCGCCGCGTTCTCTCCCCTGTCAAGTCCAACGGCCGCAACGGGTATCCCCGGAGGCATCTGAACGATCGAGAGGATCGAATCCAGGTTCACCTTGCCGCTGACCGGAACGCCGATCACGGGCTTGGTGGTATGGGCTGCCACTGCCCCCGGAAGCGCCGCTGAGAGTCCGGCGACCGCTATGAAAACATCGGCCTCGCTCTTCTCCACCGTCTCCACCAGATGCTGTGAGGTCCTGTGTGCTGAAGCGACGACCATCTTGTTCTTGACTTTGAACTGGTCCAGGATGTTCTTCGCCTTCTTCCCCACCTCAAGATTGCTCTTGCTTCCCAGAATTATGAGGACTGACATCAACCTCAGAAAGACGACTTAGGAAATAATGTTTTCCAGAATCAAGATTTCATTATGGCCAGCAGGAACAGGCCAACAGCAATTGCTGCGCCTATGACCGCAGCCAGTATGACCGCAATCGATTGTGAAATGACCTCAGTTATCCGCACAACCTCATCGAGTGGCCCGTAGTTGCTGAAAACGAACGTCACAACAATACCGATCACAAGGCCGATCACCAGCAGTCCAGCACCGATCTTTCTACTCTTCCCACTTCCGAAATAGGCGGTAAACACTCCTGCTATGAATAGGAGGAGCGAAAACACCAATAGCAGAACTGTAAGGAAGTTCATTGGTTCCCAGAAACTCAAGTCCGTCATCGTTCAACCTCCTAAAACCTGATACCTGTCAGGGTCTTGGTGTCGATTACTCCCGGGATGGTCCTGACCTTGTCGACCACGATCTGTCCCAGGATGTTGAAATCGTCTGCCTCGATCTTTGCGATGAGGTCATACTCCCCGAACAGGGGATGCAGCTCAACGATTTCTGGCACGGTCTGCAGTTGCTCATAGACCTCATGCTCCTTTGCCGGAGCCGTGCTTATGAGAACGAATCCAATAGCCATATCCAACAACCCGATATGGAGAAGTTTTGTCTGTAGTTAAATGTTTCTATATTTGGGAACAAGTCCAGTGAACCGTTCAACCGTCCTGGAGTCTCTCAATCCTCTCTTCTATCTGCTCCCATGTAGGTATGTTCGTCTGAGGGCCCTTCTTCTCCACTACGTAGCTCGCGGTGGCAGAGCCAATAAGTCCGCATCTTTCCAGGTCCGAGCCCTTTTGCAGGCCTGCGAAGAATCCTGCGCGGTACGCATCACCCGCACCGGTCGCGTCCTCAACCCGGTCCGGCTGGATGGACGGGATGAACAGCCTCTTGTCTTGGGTGATTATGGTGCTGCCCTTGCCGCCTTTGGTCACGATCAGGACGTCCACGTAATCCAGGAGCTCCGTGTCCTCCTTCAGGTGGAGGTAGGACATCGCCGTCTGAACCTCCGTCTGGTTCCCGAAGAAGTAGTCGGCCTTCTGGACAATGCCTCTGAACGATTCCGGTGTGTACACGTAGGACAGCTCCTGGGCCGGGTCGAAGGATATCTTCTTTCCCAGGCTCGATGCTAGATCGGCGACTCTTTGATAGTATTCCGGTCTGCCGGTTCCAATGTGGATCATCTGAGAGCTCTCGACGGTGTGTGTTTGCAGCTCGAAGGCGGCGGCCTCTTTCATGGGACCCTGGTCTATGATGGTCATCTGATTCTGGTCCGGGTCGGAGAATATCCAGGCCTGTGGCGTTGAGTATCCACCCACCGTTTGCAGGTCTTGGATGTCAATGCCCGCCTTCTTCAGAGCACTTCTATATCCTTGGGGAAAATCTCCGCCGATGAACGAGGCGAGAGCTGTCTTAACACCCAGCTTTGTGGCGACCATTGCGATGTTGGCCCCAGTTCCTCCATACACTATCTCGGATCCGGACGTTGCCATGGACGAATTCGGCTTGGGCAGTCTTGGTACGCTGAATATGTTGTCAACGACCACATGGCCGAACACCCCCAGGAAGTTCTCCTCCATCTCTCACCACCTCTGGATCTCAGACATGATGTCCGCGTATCCATCGATCTCGATGTGTTCCAGACCCTCCCTCCTGTAATGAGAAAGCAGGTCCCCTTTGGCGAACACCACATCGCACGATTTCGCTGGACAGATGTCGTTCATGCCATCACCTGCATATATTATCTTCTTTCCCTCGTCCTTCCAGTCCTTCAGGACCTCCAACTTGCACGTGCCGCAGTCCGCACATTTTGGTGAGGCATTCGGGAAGCTTATCCTTATTCTCCCGTCCTCGAAGTGGGCCTTGTTGGTGAAGAAAGGAACATCGATGTTGTTCACCCGAAGTAGATGCTCTATGTAGAAGTCCAATCCCTCGCTGACTATCCTGACCGGGATCTCATTCTCCCTGCAGTATGAAAGGAAGGGTTTGAAGTCCGGATCGATCCTCGCATTCGCGTCCATGAAATCGGTCATCTCCTTTTTTGTCCCCTTGAGCGTCTCGAACTGCGTCCTCAAGGCCTCACGGCAGGTTATCTTCCCCTCCCTGTATACCTTTTCGATTTGCTTCCATCCATCATCAGTGAATTCATCCAAAAGCAATGCCGCGACATCAGTCACTGTGACCGTTCCGTCGAAGTCGGTGGCGAATGCAAAACCGTCGGGAAATGCCATCGTCAAAACCCTGGTCCAGCGCCCTACGTTCCTTCTCCCCAGCCCGAGATGTAATCCTTCTGTTCCTTGGTGAGCTTGTCGATGTTCACTCCCATGTGTTTCAACTCGATCCTGGCTACCCTCTCGTCGATCTGCCTGGGCACCTCATACACCCTGTTCACCAACTTCCCGTGGTTCCTTAGAAGATATTCCGCGGACAGGACCTGGATACTGAAGCTCATGTCCATTATCTCCACCGGGTGTCCTTGGCCAGCAACCAGATTGATCAGCCTTCCGTCCCCAAGCAGGTAGACCTTCTTCCCGTTCTTGAATGTGAACTCTTCCACGAAGTCCCGCACCTTTCTCTTCCCCTTTGACAGCTTCTTGAGAGCTGCCTTGGACACTTCATTGTCGAAATGGCCAGCGTTGGACAGGACGCAACCGTCCTTTGCCGCTCTTAGATGTTTCTCGGTCACTACATCCTTGCAGCCCGTTGTGGTAACCACGAAATCCGCATCCGTTATCGCCTCCAACATCGGCTCCACCGAGAATCCGTCCATCTTAGCTTCTATCGCTTTAACTGGGTCAACCTCCGTCACCGAGACGTTCGCTCCCATTCCGTCCATCCTCATCGCCACGCCTCTTCCGCACCATCCGTATCCCGCTACCACCACTTTCCTCCCCGCAATCAGGAGGTTGGTTGCCGACATGATGCCGTCCACCGTCGATTGGCCGGTCCCGTAACGGTTGTCGAAGAAGTGTTTCATCCGTGCGTCGTTGACGTTGATGACCGGGAACTTCAAAGCTCCGGCCTTCTCCATTGCCTTGAGTCTGACCACCCCTGTGGTCGTTTCCTCGTTCGCTCCTTTCACAACGTCCAGAAGCTCCTTACGTTTGGTGTGCACCATGGCGATTAGATCGCCACCGTCGTCTATCAGGATCTCCGGGTCATGGTCCAGGACCGAGTTCAGATTTGAATAGTACTCCTTCTTGGTCTCACCCTTCTTGGCAAAAGTGGGCAGTTCGTAACGCTTGTTCAGAGCCGTGGGTATGGAATCATCAGTGGACAGGGGGTTGCATGATGCCAGTCTTACATCAGCACCGGCTTCCTTGAGGGTCAGGGCGAGTATGCCCGTCTTTGCCTCCACATGGAGGGCCATTCCTATCTTGACCCCTCTGAGAACCTTGCTCTTCTTGAGATCATTTCGGATGTTGCCCAGAACCCTCATGTGTTCTCTTGCCCATTCCAGGCGCTTGATGCCCTTGTCCAACAGGTCTTTCGACATTGCACCATCCATGATATGGCTTGATTATGTGGTTTTCGGTCGGAGTCGGCTAAAATGCGTCTATTCTTCCACGAGGACCTCGGTTTCTTCTTCGAACTCCTCTTCCTCCTCAATCTCTTCCTCAGGCTCCTCTTCTTCCTCCAGCTCTTCTTCGAACTCCTCTCCCTCTCCCCTGCCGGCCCGCATCCTTCTGGCGGCCAGTGCAAGGATCAGTACTATCAGAATCACAAGGAGGATTATGATCAACAAGAGCATTGTAATGTCCTGCTCATCTTGGGGCTCTGGATTGACAATCACCGAGGCTATCAGCTGGGACGAAGTGGACGGCTCATATCCATCCTTGGAAGGTGTCACCTCGATAGCATATTGCACAGAAGCGGTCACGTCGCCTGTGAAAGTTGTTGAGAACGTGCCAGTAGGATCTGTTACGCCACTGTAGGCACCCAGTTCTCCTCCAGCACCGCCTGACAAGGTGAGGACCAGGATCACATCGGGAAGGTCTATGCCAGTCAGATCATCGACGACCTTCACGACTATGACGGTCTCATCGCCCGATTGCATGACCTTTTCTTGGGCAGCTATGGACACAAGCATCTTCTGGATCAATGGGTGGACAGTAATCGCGTTCTCAGCTATCATTTCATCATACTGAGATATCCTGACAGTGGCCGTGAAAGTGACAGTGGTCGAAAGCGAGACATCCGGCCCGGTCCAATTGAACACTATCTGGCCAGATGCATCGGCATAATCGATGACGATCTCGGAGTCATAATCGTTGGTCACTTTGATCCACGCACCCTCGAGCGGAGAATCGACGAGGTTCGTGGCCGAAACTACGACATCCATCAGCTCACCTGCCTGTATCGAATCCACGAGCAGAATGATCTGAGCCTTCATGGGTCCGAGCTGCTGGTAATGCACACCTATGAATGACCAGAAGTTGTTCACCCCGCCGGTCATCTGGACCCAACCTTCGTAGTTGATCTTCTCAAAGGATTCAAGGACCTTGTAATGCAGGATCGTACCGACAGGTGCGGTCTCGGCGATGTAACACAGCGCTTCCTTCACGTAACCCTGTCTGATGCTTTGGTCCACCTGCAGTCTCACGTTGTCCAGAAGGTCGTTGAGGAAAGGATCGTCCAGGTTGACATCGTTCCTGGAACCGTCCTTGTGGAACAGATCATACAGGAATATCGGATCCACCTCGACATCCATGGTGGAGAGATAGAGCGAGAAATTGTCCAGGACAACCCTGTTCCTGATTTCACTGTTCGGTAGGTAGACCGTCTCGGTCTCCACTCCCACGTCATTGAACACCTCTCCGATCGCCTGCCCTCCGATTGACGCCTTCGCAGGGTCCTCGGTTGTCGGAGGCACCAGGATGCTGAGCTTGAAGTCAGCTCCCGTTGGGTCCTCCAGGTATCCGTCCTCATCCGGGTCCAGGTACCCGCTGTCCTGGAAGTGATTGATTATGTCCGTGAGTATCGGTTCGTTGTTCTCGTCCTTTGGAACCCTGAACTTGGGGCATGTGGGATCGTGCCAGTAGGTGTTGGATGGATGTATCATGGTGTCCGCGATGGTCGTACTCGCCTCAAAGCTCATCGCAAGTTCCCTCTTGATGGACATGGACAGTCCCTCTCTGAACTGGGTGTCGTTCAGCGGGTTCACCGGTGTGTTCATTCCCAGGAATAGCAGTGTGGGCTTGGGGTTGGTCGTTTGGACGCTTACGGTGGGTGTGAGGCCGAGAGTGGCCTCGTCAGAGCCTCCTTCCCATCTCAGTGCGTTCTGGGCTCCGGATGGTATCTCGAATCCGATGAAGTCGACCACATTGTCTATCATGGCCTTGATGGCTGAATCCGTGTCCGCAAAGAAGGTGTAATTGATCGTGTCCAGGTATGGACGTCGGAAGAAATGCCTTTCAAAAGCGACCATAGTGGTGTACTGGATGGTGCCACTGTAGTTGGCCGTGACATCATCTCCAGCGGTGAGCGTCGTGCCGATGAAAGTGACCGTTCCGTTGGACGGATTGACCGAATAGCTGTTACCCAGCATCAACGCGCCGTTCCTCAGCAGATTCGGGTCGGGATCGAGGTAGTGGTAGTGGGCTCCCGCGATAACGAGCTTCTGGCCTGTGGTTGCATTGTCCTCGACCACGTCATCCATTATGGAGAATGTGTGGGATCCTCTCGTTCCGAACTGGTACGGGCCGGACCCGAGATTCGAGGGGCCGACTATTGGTATGGTGAGCACCTTGCTGAAGAACACTCCCCTTGCTTGGTCGGCGGTTGTTAGATCGAAGGTGACCTTGCCGGTTCCCGCAGTGCAGACCACGTTCTGGAGCAGATCTGCCCAGTGTGCGGAGGTCTTCATTGCGGCATACGAGTTGCAGATATCCGAGGCCGTCACGTAATGTGGGGCGTCATCCGTCGAGTCGTGCCACTCGACATCAGTCCTGAGGTTCACATCAACAGTATCGTTGGACGTGAGCGTCCAGTTGATGGCCACCCACGGCTCCGGCAGAAGTGTGACCTCATCTATCTTGGCGAGAGAATCGTACATCAGGCTTACCGCCAGCACGCTGGCATCATCACTTGCAGCCATGGGATTTTCCTCGATATCGCTCTGCAAGGCGACCCTCAGTTCTCCGCCGAACAATCCTCCTCGCGGCTCAACATCATCAGCTGTGCCGATCAACCCAAAGAAGCCGCTGAGCGCGAACAGAAAGACGATCGCCAGAACGAATTCCTTCCTAAACCTTTCGCCCACTTTCAAAGTTAGTCCTCCTTCATATCCCCCGTTCATATTGTTTAATGGGTGTGGAAAAGGGTAGCCCCTCGGTCTATTAAAAATCTTTCGTAATCACGGAGAAAACGCTGGCTCTACTGTCTTCTGGCCTCTTTGGCCTTGGGCCTGAGCTCCTTGCTCCCGCATTTCCTGCACTGTGTGGCCCTCATGGAGTTCCTGGCACTGCATTTCATGCAGATCTTCTTGTGGAGCAACCTTGCCTCTGCCTCAGGGAATCGAGCCATATCAACACCATCCGATTGAGAACCGGCTATTTAAACTCACTTCTTCTTGCTGTTCTTCTTCTTTGCTGGACAGTCTGAGTTGATGCAGATCAGTTGTGGTCCTTTGTTGTACCTTATGTGATCGACCATCAGCGTACCACAGTGCTCGCAGTCCTTGTCGGTGGGGAGAAGCGGGCCGTATCTGGGTATTGCCCAAACCGTGTTTGTGCATTCAGGGTAGTTGGAGCACCCCAGGAATCTCCCCTTTCTGGAGTGTTTCACAATCATGTTGCCACCACATATCTTACACTCCCCCAAGCGTCTCGAGGAACATCCGGGGTCAACACAGATCTCATCTCTGCTTTTTCCGTGAGGAACAGATATCTTCGGAGCACCGCACACCTCGCACTCATCATCCGTTCCCCTAGCTCCTCTGGGCAGGTTGTATGTCGCTTTGCAATTGGGATATCCTGAACAGCCAATGAACTTGCTACCTCTACGAGAACGCACTATTCGAAGATCTCCTCCGCACACCTTGCATTTGCCTATCAAGTTTTGATTCAGAAGCGCACCTTTGATTTCAGCACCGATGGCTTCCTCATGAGCCTCGAGAACCTCAAGCGTATCCACCAACATCTCTTGTGATTCTTCAACGACCTCTTCCAGGCTCTTCTCACCCTTCGCTATGCCAAGCATGTCCTCTTCCAGTGTTCTCGTCATGTCCGGCTTCGCAATCTGGTTTGCGTGCTCTTCCAATGTGTTGATAAGGGCGATGCCAGCGTCGGTTGGTCTGAGGTACTTCCCTTCTACATATTCTCGTCGAATGAGTTTTTGTATGATCTCATGACGTGTGCTTTTCGTCCCCAGTCCCAAGTTCTCCATTTCTCTCAGCAAATAACCCTGCGTGAACCTGAACGGAGGCTTCGTCTCGCCGTTCTCCATGTTCACTTCGTTGAGTTCAACATCCTCGCCGACCTGGAGCGTGGGAAGGTGCGCCTCTTTGATATCAATATAGGGATAGTACTTATGCCAACCCTCGTCCAGAATCTTAGCCCCCACGGCCTCGAATTTCTCTCCTTCGACCTCAAGTGTTGCCTTGGAGACGTTCAGAACCATATCCGGGGCCAGAGTCGCAAGGAAACGCCTAACGACCAACTCGTAGATGTTCCAGTTATCGCCCTTCAGCTTCGTCTTCTTTGCTCCAGCTACCGGGTGTATGGGGGGGTGATCTGTAGAGAGCTTTCTACCTCGGGACGGCTTCAGCTCTTTCTGAGCGAGGATCTCCTTTGCCTCTTTAGAAAATGACGATTCCTTCAGCTTCTCCAAAATTCTTCTCAAGCCTAGTGTTCTTGGGTATACGGTGTTGTCAGTTCTGGGATAGCTGATCAGACCTCTGGTGTACAAGCCCTCTGCGATCTTCATCGCCCTGGATGCCGTATAGCCTCGCCTGTTCGCCTCCAACAGGAACGTTGTCGTATCGAAGGGTGCTGGTGGCCTATTCAACTCCTTCCCCGCCTCGAACTCCTCCACTCTTCCCGACTTCGCGGATTGGACTTTCTTCAGAACATCTTTTGCCTCTTGCTCCTTCCAGAACCGTCCGTTCGTATGTTTAGCTTGAAAGACACTGTCCTTCTCGAATTGTGCCACAATCTCCCAGAAGGGTTCTGGAACGAAGGCTTGAATCTCCTTCTCCCTATCGACTATGAGGGCCAGGGTTGGGCTTTGGACACGACCCACGGAGAGGTAGTCCTTGCCCCGTTGCCCTGTGGCCAATGAAATGAATCGGGTCAGGCTTGCGCCCCAGGCAAGATCGATGAACTGTCTTGATTTTGCCGACAATGCAAGGGGATAGTCGATATCCACCAGCTCCTTGAAGGCACTCTCTATCTCGTGTTTTGTTAGCGCGCTGAATTTTGCCCTTCTCTTGGGAATGTCTATGATTGAATCATCTAGAAGGTCCAGGACATCAACACCAATCAGCTCACCTTCCCTGTCGAAGTCAGTGGCAACGATGATCTCATCCACTCCATCCAGCATGTTCTTGGTCGCAGCAACTATCGCTGGTGCCAGGATCTTCTTTTCAGGTTTGGCCCTGGCCAACTTCTTCAAGTTGTCCTTTCTCCATTGGCGATACTCCTCGCCGTAGTCCAATGTGACTATGTGTCCTCTGAGCCCTATTACAGAATACTCGTCCCCATCTCTTTCGAATTCCCAGACAGGGATTTTGTTTATGGATTTCTTCTTCGCTTCTCCGTTGGACAGTATGAAAGCTATCCGGGAAGCCGAGATATTTTTCTCGCATATCACTAGTTTTCGCATTGCTCCCGTTCAGTAGTAGATACCATATTTAATCGTTTGCCAAACAATCTTGAGAAGAAAAACCAATGACTGGCTCGACCGAAGATCACTAAATCTGACCCATCAAAAGCTTGGAGATGTCCGATGGAAGCGCTGCGACCGGCACCCCGACTTTGTCGAAGGCCTTGATCTTGCTCTCCGCCGTTCCCCTGCCTCTTGAGATTATCGCGCCCGCATGCCCCATCCTCTTCTCCGCAGGTGCGGTCTGTCCGGCGATGTACGCGAACACCTTCTTGCTCATGCTCGGAACGATCTCCGCCGCGTCCTCCTCGGCTGTCCCTCCGATCTCCCCCACCAGGACCACACTCTCTGTCTCGCTGTCCTTCTCGAAGAGTTCCATACCCTCGATGAAATTGATGCCTATGACCGGGTCGCCGCCTATGCCCATGCAAGTGCTCTGCCCCATGCCGCCCTGGGTGATCCAGTCCACAATCTCGTAGGTAAGCGTGCCGCTTCTGGAAAGGACCCCTACCTTCCCCTTGTTGAAGATGTGACCCGGCATTATCCCTATCTTGCATAGTCCGGGGGAGATTATCCCGGGTGTGTTTGGTCCTATGACCTTGATATCCTTGGATTTCGCGTATGCCTTTATTCTCATCGCGTCGTGGAAGGGAATCCTCTCTGTGATCAGTACCAATAGTTCGATGCCGGCATCCATTGCTTCATAGCAGGCGTCCATCGCGAATCTGGCCGGAACAAGGACCATGGAAGCTATCGCCCCGGTCCCTTCCATAGCCTCTTTCACGCTGTCGAACACCGGAAGACCATGGACCTCCTCACCGCCCTTGCCGGGTGTTACCCCACCAACGACCTTCGTCCCGTACTCTAGCATTGCTCCCGCGTGGAACGACCCTTGGTGTCCGGTTATGCCCTGGATGATCACCTTCGTGCTCTCGTCGACAAGTATCGCCATCAGGAACCACCCAGCCTTACCACTTCTTCGGCAGCTTCGGAGATGGTGTCCGTGGGGATCATGCCAGCGTCCTTGAGGATCTCTTTCGCCTCCTTCTCGTGCAGACCTTTTATCCTCGCGACCACCGGGATGTCGATGTTCCTTTCCTCGAGTGCTTCCTTGACTCCCAGGGCTACGGTGTCGCACTTCGTTATCCCGCCGAATATGTTCAACAATATGACACTGGGTTTGGCCTTCTGCATCAAGTAGAACGCTTCCTTCACCCTCTCAGCGTCGTCCGTTCCTCCGAGGTCCAAGAAGACCCCGCCCTTGCCGCCTTTTGCGTTGAGAACGTCCAGGGTGGCCATTGTTAGGCCGGCTCCGTTGGCTATGACTCCGATGTCCCCGTCCAACTGCACAAATGCTATGCCCTTCTTCTTTGCCTCTTTCTCCAATTCGGAGATGTCCTGTGGCATGTCTTGATATTCCGGATGTCTGGCCAAAGCATTGTCATCTATCGTTACCTTCGCGTCAACAGCGATGAATCTCCCCTCTTTGGTGACCACCAGCGGGTTGATCTCTATCAGTTCCGCATCTTCCTTCTCGTATGCCTGGTAGCATATGTTCAGGATGCCCGTGAAGTCTTCAGCTTCCTTTTCGCTGAGGCCCAGGGATGTCGTCATATCCTTCAGTGCGAGCGATTGAATGCCGATGAGCGGCGATATGTGCGCCTTGATTATCTTCTCATCAGGAACGCTCTCGACCTCGACTCCTCCCTCACCGCTGACCATCAGGAGTGTCGTTCCTTCCCTCCTGTCTATCATGAAACTGAGGTAGAGCTCCTTTTCGGACTCCACCATCTCCTCGACCAGCACCTGCTTGACCTCATACCCTTTGATATCCATCCCGATTATCTGGTCGAAGAACTCCTTTGCCTGTTCTGAATCCTTTGCGAACTTGACACCGCCTGCCTTCCCCCTTCCGCCGATGGGCACCTGTGCCTTTATGGCGGCCGGAAATGGAAAATCTTTCACCAGCCCAGGATCGCTCGCAACAACACCTCTCGGCACCGGTATTCCGTATCTGGACAGCACTTCCTTGGCTTTGTGCTCGAGGAGTTTCATGTCCGAACTCTCATTCGTATATGGGCGTTCCCGTGCTGTTCACCAGGTCCTTGTAAGCCTTCATTAGTTCCAGCGTCATCGGACCCGGCTTCCCGTCGTTGATAGACCTCCCATCCACGTCCACGACCGGGCCGATCTCGGCGGCGGTTCCGGTGATGAAGCACTCCTCTGCCGAGTAGACATCGAAGAGGGTGAACAACCTCTTTTTGGTCTTCCATCCCTTCTGCTCCGCCAGCTCCATTGCCGTGTCCCTTGTGATTCCTCTGAGATTGGTCACCGAAGGCGGGCTGGTGACAACGTCATTGAGGATTATGAAGAAGTTGTCGGCGGATGCTTCTGAAACGTATCCTTCACTGTCCAGGAATAATGCCTCGTCCGCGTCAGCTTGGTTAGCCTCGATTCTCGCAAGCACATTGTTCAGATAGTTCAGTGACTTGATGTTGGGGTTGACGCACATCGGGGGGTTCCTTCTCCAGCTCGTCGTCACTACCTTCAGACCCTTCTCGTACGCGTCCCCGTAAAGGGGGTCGAAAGGTTGTGCGATGACCGCGACAGTCGCTTCTTTGCACCTTCTCGGATCAAGGCCGAGATCTCCTTTCCCCCTGGTCACGATGGGTCTCATGTATCCGTTGACTATCTCGTTCCTCCTGCACAGGTCAATGATAATCCTCTTGAACTCCTCCTTTTCAAGCGGGATTACCAAATCGATCGCTTTCGCCGAGTTGTAGAGCCTATCCATGTGCTCGTCGAACTTGAAGATTCTCTTGTTGTAAGCCCTTATGCCTTCGAATATACCGTCGCCGTACAATAGACCGTGGTCGAAGATCGATATGCACGGGGTATCCCTATCCATATATTCGCCATTCACATATATTGTGAGTCCCATGTTCTCTACTCCTGAACTTGTGATCCTGATTTGAAAGGCCGACCCGTTATCCTCTCGTACATCTCCATGTATATGCTCTTCGTCTCTTCCAGGATTTCGGGGGGAAGAGGCGGGATATCCGGCTCCTCAAGGCCCTTGCTTCTGGCGTCCTCCAATTGATCAAAGTAACTTGTTGAACGGTAATACTGCCTGACCGTCTCCTTGCTGAGCTCCTTGAACTCTCCGTTCTGGTAAGCTTCGGTGTCCCAGAACCTGTCCTCGTCGCATGTGCCGAAGGAATCGATGACCATGAGCTTCCGGTTCTCGTCGAAGGCGAACTCCTTCTTGCCGTCCACGTGCAGGAGACCCCGTTGTCCTACCTCGTTGCTGATCCTCTCATCCAGCTCCAGGTTCAACTCCAGAACCTCTTCGTACTCGTCCTCGGTGAGCCCGGTCATCTTGAGGAGCTCCGATTTGTCTATCTTCCTGTCCACATCCTCCAGTTTGGTGGTCTGTTCCAAGATGGGCTGAGGGAGCTCGTCGCCGTACTTCGGCGCGTAACCGGCAGAGAAACCCAGGTCGGTCGGGTCCATCTTGCCCGCCTTCAACCTGTCGTACAGGGAACCCGCCACATAGTGTCTGGATATCCACTCTGCAGGTATCAGGTAGTTCGTGGTCTCGCTGTTTATCTTATTGTAATCGGGTATCACGTCCACCCTCCTCACCCTCATCCGGTTGGCGGATGGCATGCTGAGGAAATGTGTCCTGATCCCTATCTCCTGGCTCTTTTCGAACCAGAAGGAGGCCTCGCCGCAAAGGGTCTCGCCCTTCTTGGGAACATCCGTCGGGACGATCTTGTCAAAGACAGAGATCCTGTCCGTGAAAAGGAACTCTAGTTCGTTCTCGTTCACTTCGAATAGATCCTTCACCTTCCCCCTTTTCAGAAGCCTCATGTTCTCGGTCCCATGATGGTAGCGAACATAATTAAAACTGTGGTTTCACCGTGTCGATTGTGAGCACCGGATAGTCAAGTTCTCGTCGACGACCGACGGATTCGATTCTCGTTTCAGAAGACCTCTGCTTCAGTATGAACGACTATCCCATCGCTGGTAATCGTGTAGGGCTTCAGTCTCCTGGAATGGCCCAATCTCCTCATCTTCACTACCTGGATCACGAGCTGAACATCCGACGACCCCTTGGTGTCCTGGAGCTGAAGGGAGATGACACCATCAGAGACATATTCCACCAGCCCGTCCTTGGACGATCTCGGGTTCTCGTCCTTCGATTCGGCCGTCAGCAGCGATGTCGCTCCGGAATTCCTCATCAACTGGCAGAGATCGAACAGATGCGTTCTCCTCTCACCTTCGTCGGGGAACATCATCGAGAGCAGGGAGACAGAGTCCAGCACGATTCGTTCCGCACCGAACTTCTTGATATACGACGGTAACTCGCTCCGCACCTTGGTCAAAGTGCTCTTCATGTCAGCAGGCTCCAGTTTAACCAACGAGAGGCTCTCGCCCTTGAACCGTTCCAGGTCCCAGCCGAATGATTTGGCGTTCTCGATTATTGAGTCATCCGTCTCCTCGAGGGTGATGAATATGCACTTCTCCCCCTTCTCCAATCCCTCTTTGATGAACTGTAAGCTCAGGGTGGTCTTGCCTGTGCCGAACCCTCCCAGGATCGTGACCACGTGTCCTTTGGGGACTCCGCCACCAAGCAGTTCGTCCAATCCCTCAACACCAGTCTTGATAAGCTCCATCACATCACCTAGATTATCCTCTCCATGTACAATATCGAAAGACCCTGGTGATTGGTCACCATCGTGGGGAACCTGGATATGCGCTCGCTCTCCAAGTGCGGAAGCAGTCCGCTGAACTTCTCCACGTACATGTATCTCTGCCTCTTCGAGCTGTTCAGGTAGCTCCTCCACAGGAATGTAAGGACGCCGTCCACGCTGTCCATCAGCATCTGCTGGTATCTGTTCTCCATTATGCCTTGAGTGAGCAGGAGGTACACGATCCCGTTCCAATCCTTGGCCGCTCTCTGCAGCCCCTTCATGGTCGCAATGAGGTCGTCATTGCTGATCTCGTCCGATACCACGAGGTCGGTTATGGAGTCCACAATGACGACCGAATCCCTGGCATAGTCGTCCAGGTAGGTCACGAGCTTCTCGAGCAGATTCCCGCTCTGACCGCTGAACGGACTCTCGTCCTCACGGTTCGTCCAGGAAGCCGGCACGACGGTCCTCTTGAAGTATTCCCCTGAAAAGTCTTTGAATGTGGTCAACCTCTCCATCGCCTCCACGAACTGGGGGTTGAACGACATCGCCACCTCGTTCAATATGTCCCGCTTTGATCTTGTGAAGCTGATGTAGCGGATGTTCTTGGGTAGCAGACCGTCCATGGCCGCAGACCCCATGTAGAACTTCTTCAGGCGAGGGTTCTCGGTCACTATCGCTATCTTGGACGCGCTCGTGTAGACGTATTCCCTCTGCCCGGCGCCAACATCTCCCAGGAGAAGAACTACCGAACCCGCGGGCAGACCGCCCTTCACGATGGTGTCAAAATCCGAGACTCCGGTGGGTATCCTCTTGGTCGGAAAATCGTCCACTTTGTCCTCTAAATGCGCTTCAACCATCTCTGGCGTTAGAGGCATCCCACTCATGTGATGGTAATGGGAATCTTTGGATAAGAATCTATTGTTGGCTGCTAGATCTTCTTCATTCGTCCCAGGACGGGTTCGTAGACCAGACCCTTGTCCAGAAGTTCGTTGGCTATCTCCTCCAACTCGTCCTTCTTGATGCCGGCCTTCTTGGCGCCTTTAAGGATGTCCTCCCATGACGCGCCCTTGCCGTTCTTGTCAAGGGACTCGATGAGCTTGAGGACGTCGGTCTCCTTGTCCTCCTTCTCCTCGTCCACCGTCTCTTCCTTGACGTCCGCCTGCTCTCTGAACTCTGGTAAGAGATACCTGAGAGCGTCGATCAGCATGCCCGAATACTTGTCCACTTCGAGGTCCAGGTAGTGCTGCTTGGCCCTGACTATGCCGTCCGCCAATCGTTCCTTGTAGCCCAGCGCAATGAGTCCTTCCTTCGTCAATGGGTCCATCTGCTGAGCTTCCTTCATGGCCGTTATCCTTTCCCTGAGATTCTTGCACGCCTCCAGCACCCAGAAGTCCCTGAGATCCTCGCCAACCTCGGTGACCATCTCCGGACGGATGGAAACGTATATCGTGCCCTCTTCGGGTGAATACACCCTGCTCTTGCCCATGACCGCCGCGAAGACGGGCGGCTTGAGCTTCGCCAGTTGCTGGGATGCTTCGGGTTGATATTGACCTGCCGAGAGGTAGAAAGTCCCGGTGAAGTCCTCCAGTCTCGCCCTCCACATGGGCTCCTCTTCGGTAGCGATGTTCTCCACCTCGGTTATGACTCCGACCACCAATAGACGGTTGATCCTGGCTCCGAGCGGGGTGACCACGTAGGACGGGGCCCTCTCCCCGCCCTCGGTGTAAACGTAGGTTGAATCGTTGTACTCGCCTGCGAACACTCTCCACGCCACCTCCCTTATCATGTGAGGCCCTCCAGATCGTCAAGCATCTCCCTCGCCTCCTTTTCTACCTCTATCTTCAGCACCTCCGCTGAATTGACAATCATCATGATGCCGAAGTCGTCCCTGGTGACGTTTCCATGTACCTCGATGGGTTGGGCTATCAGCATGTCCGCCAGGTCGTCCCTCACCACCTCGTGGGTCATTGCCTCCTTGGCCATTTCTATGCACACGTCCATGGACTTGCTGAGGAACTTCTCGGTGAGCTCCCGTCCGAAGATGGCAGTGATGGCTCCGCTTCCGTCGTCGATGACCGCCTTTATCCTGAGGTCGGCCTCGCCTTCCACTTCCCCGTGGATCCTGCATGCGTTCTTTCTGAGGACCCTTCTGCATTCGGGGCATCTGTAGATCAACCCGCTTCCCTCCTTCACGTCAACGAGAATGCCCCTGACGGTGGTATCCACCGCGCCGCCTCTCTCGATAAGGTCCTCTATCCAGATCCTCGGCGACGTCTTCAGGTCATCCATGGACGGGAAGTCCTCGTCGACTATGTCGACGTCCGCCCTCTCGTCGAAGTTCAACTGCGGGATGCCTCTCCACATCCTTATGTAACCGCCTTCGATCTTGACCACGTCGCTTTCCTTCAGTCCATAATCCTTCCATGCCGTGAACTGGGCCTTGCCCGTTTCATCGGCCATCACTCCGGAATAGACCATCTTCTTGTCGCCCTCGACCATGACCTCCCTCTCCTCCAGGGAGAGGATCCTCACCGTGATCGAAACGCCTCCGAAGCCTTCCCTGAGGTCGGCGACCTTCGCGGGTCTCACAGTGGCCGGTCCGGGTGTGAACGGAGGAACCGCCTCCGGGCTCTCGGGGCTGATGGTGGTCCTGTTGCCGAAGTTGATCTGCACCTGTCCCCTGTATTCTTTGGTGTAAGCGTTCTCCACGCGGATGGTGTCCCCCTTCTCCATCTCGAGGTTCTCCACTTCCCACGCGGTGAACGGAACGGTCGCCGTATCGTCTCCG
>JAUVGH010000024.1 GCA_030593885.1 Methanomassiliicoccales archaeon | reverse complement strand
CCCTCCGTTGCCGATGGAAAGGTGTTCATCGGCGCTCGAACACCTATCGGAGACCGCATGTTTGCCTTCTATCAGGACAATGGGACCCAGGCCTGGAGCACACCGACGGTTCAACCTGTTTCGGGTGGGTTAGGTGTGACCTCCTCACCGGCATACTCCAACGGGTTAGTTGTCTTCGGCGGTGACCGGATATACTGCCTTTGGGCAAGCAACGGGACCGTCAAGTGGACCGTGAACACCGGCAATTGGAACTGGGGAGACGGGACTCCTACGATCGCTGATGGCAAGGTCTTCATTGGGGGATCCGATAGGAAGCTCTACGCAATCGACTTGGATACTGGCACCGTCCTTTGGACACACCAGACTCTCTCAATACTGGGCACCAATTATGGTCTGTATTCCGCTCCCGCAATCTATAACGGCCATGCTTATCTTCCGGCATGTGACGGCTGGGTGTATCAGATACTGATAGACCAGCCTGGGCCTATCGCAGTTGTGAACCACTCTTATAACACTGGATCCTCAATGTATGGGTCACCGGTGATCTTCGACAACAAGGTATATATCGGGAACGGCTACACTTTCAACAGCGTCAACAATCGTTTCTATGCGTTGGACGCAACCGATCTGAGCCTGGTCTGGGAGTTCTATCCTGGGTCAGGGACGAGTTTCTTAGGCTCGGCCGCCATAGCTTACGACAAGCTCTTTGTGGGCTCAATTGATGGCAATCTCTACGTTCTCGATCCGTACGGTAGTGGGGGCTCCACGACGATTATCTGGCAATACTCAATCGGGCAGACATGGTCATCTCCAGCAGTCTCCTCGGGCAAGGTATTCATAGGGTCCAAGTCAAACTTCCTCTACGCCTTTGATGTCAATCAGACAGGACCACCTATATATTTGTGGAGATACAACACCAACGGAGATGTGGACTCCTCCCCGGCTATTGCCGACGGGATGCTCTTCATAGGCAGCCAAGGAAACGGCGGGATGATCTATGCCTTCGGACAGAGCGGCGACGTGATATCTCCCTTCCCTCTGTCACATTCACCCACCGGGACGGGCGTTCCGGTGAACACAGACTTCACTGTGCAATGGAGCGAGGATATGGACTGGGCCTCTGTGGAGGCATCCTTCAGCTACACCGACATGTCGACCGTTTGGACATCTGCGGACGGGACTTTCAATCATAATCCAGTGACACGAACGTCTACATTCAATCCATTTGTAGATCTTGATTTCTCAACAACATACTGGGTGACATTCAGCTCCACTGCTATGGACCTGGCTGGCAATCCCCTCGACGGGGACGGTAACGGTGCTGGTGGTGACGATTTGGTCTGGTCCTTTGACACGGTCATTGACAATCCCCCATCCCTGAACCTATGGGAGCCCGGAGGAACGTCGGGTCAAAGCTACACGGTTGGCACAACTATCCCGATCGTCTGGGAGGCAAGCGACGACGCTTCCTGGCCTAATGGTGGGAACATAATCAACCTAACCTATGGCGCCAGTCCGTTCGGTGGGACTCCAATATCTCAGTATGAACCTGATGACGGGAATTTCAACTGGGATACGACCGGCGTACCACTCGGAACGTATTACGTCAATGTCACCGCTTATGATACACTCGGACAGGTCTCCGGGAGTTACAGCAACTTCACATTTGACATCGTCGCGGTACCTGATTCGCCTCCGACCGTCAGCCTCACCGCTCCTGTTGGGGGATTGAGCTGGTCTGGCGGGACATCCATCAACATTGACTGGACCATGTCGGATGACATTACGCTAGTGCAGAATCTGGACGTCTATCTCAATTATTCTTCATCAAGCGGTTCGGGTGCAATCGCCGGCCCTCTGACGGGCTTTTCTTCACCATCCAGCTATCCTTGGGCTCTTCTACTTCTCGATGCCACTGATGTTGTCGTCCTGATCGATGTCATTGACGGGTCCGGCAATGCAGGATCTGATACGAGCGCACAGTTTGAGGTAGATTCCACACCTCCTATCCTGGATTCACATGCCCCGTGGATCGACGAGACCAACGTCGCCACGAACGCCAACATAAACATCGAATGGCAGGAGGGAATGAACGCCACAGACACAGAAGGATCGTTCTCGCTTCAGGATAATGCAACCTGGACATTCGTGCTAGGTCTATTCTCTTGGAGTCCTTCGTTCATTTGGACCTCATTCAATCCCGATTCAGATCTAGCTCCCAACAGCTGGTACACAGCGAACTTCACGACCGCCGCCAAGGACGACTCACAACCAGGGAACAACCTGGCATTCTACTCATGGAGCTTCCTGACGGCCGCTGTTCCAGATTCTCTGCCGCCTGAGATCACCAACATCCAGGCATCGCCGAGCCCCCAGGAGGTCTTCTCTTCGGTTTGGATCACCGCTTCTATCGCCGATCTCTACGGGATCGCGGAAGCGCACGTCGAAGTTCTCGATCCATCTGTGACGCTCATCGGCAATTTCACGATGCAGTACGACAGTGGCAATAACTACTTCTTCGCCCGTAACTACGACATGCTTGGAGTGCACACATGCACGATATCATCTCTGGATAACAACGGCAACTGGAACCAAACCAGTTCTGGGTGTTCGTTTGAAATGGTCGACAATACTGCGCCTATTATCTCCAATATCCTAAAGGTTCCGAGCCCAGTCGAGATCTTCAATCCCATCAATATCTCTGCCTCTGTAACTGACAATTATGCCATTTCCTCGGTAAACGTGAACATCGTCGTGGTGGGCAATTTCTCCATGTCCCTTGATTCGGGTAGCGGACGATACTACCACGAACATGTTTGCATGATGCTCGGTCCTCATGATTTCACGATATGGGCTGTTGACACATCCGGGAACTGGGACTCTGAGCAAGGGCAGTTTTACGCAGTGGACACTGAGCCGCCTCAGATCACCCACGCTCCTCCGGGTCAAGTCGAGGTCGGATCCACCATAGACTTCTACGCAACCGTTACCGACAACTACTTAGTCGACAGCGTTTGGCTGAACTACACGGACGCTTCAGGCATTCATTTCAATGTCTCAATGTCCGATCTCCCTGGGAACGACTATCAACTCACCCTTCCGGTGCAGAACCAGACAGGACAAGTGGTCTATCACATCTACGCCGTGGACGAGTCGGGGAACGGTGCGGTAACAGCGGTTCTTCAAGTATCGGTCGTTGACACGACTGATGATTTGGCTCCAATGCCTCCGTGGGGGTTGGTAGCAGAAGAAGGTCCAAATGGGGTCATTACCGTCCTGAGTTGGAGCGAGCCTGTTCTTAACGAGGATATGACGCTTCTGGATGACCTTGCTGGTTATCACGTATATCGGTCGGAGTCCGAAACAGGTCAGAAGACCCGGATCAACCCTGTCCTCGTGGAGACCACCTCTTTCGTCGATGATGACATCGAGAACAGGAAGACCTACTACTACTGGGTCACGGCCATAGATGAGTCCGCCAACGAGTCGGATTTCTCCACACCAGCGGACATCTCATTCGGTTCGGAGACAACTGGCATTTCGTATGACATAATCCTGATACTCCTGGCCATCATAATCATCGTGGTCCTGTTGATCGCTGTTCTCCTATGGCGAAAGAAAAAGGTTGAAGAGACCTCCGAAGGACAGCAAGTGGAGGAGATCAAGGAACCGACGTCCGAAGAGGAGACGGAACTCGAATAGTTCTTAAGAATCGACCTGCATTCCGGGAAGAATATGGACAAGAAACATCTCGAACTAATGTTGGAGCGGGTCAAGCAACATCCATCGCCCAGGCCCCAGCTCGAGCAATACACCACACCATCAACAATTGCGGCTGATGCCCTCTATCTGGCTCTGGGTCTCGGCGACATCGTCGAATGCAAGGTCGCGGATCTGGGATGCGGCACGGGCATACTCGCTATCGGGGCGAAGGCCCTCGGTGCCTCAGAAGCAGTGGGCGTTGATGTAGATCCAGATGCAATTGAGATTGCCAGATCCAACGCCGAGGAACTGAACGTGGATGTCAGGTTCGAGACGATGTCAGTCCTCAAGTTCGAGGAAGAATGCGACACGGCAATACAGAACCCCCCCTTCGGAGCCCAGAAGAAGCACGCTGACGTCCCGTTCATCACCAAGGCCTTGGCAATATCCCCGGTTGTCTATTCATTTCATCTCACAAAAACCGAAGACTTCATAACAAAAGAGGCTGATTTACTCGGCGCGAGAATAACACACACCGTGGAATACAGGTTCCCGATACCTCACACGTATCCGTTCCACAAGAAGAAAGTGAAACATTTCGAAGTGACGTTGTTCAGACTAGAAGGTAGAAAATATGACTAAGAAACTGGTATTACCTGGAGAGCTCGTGGCTGTCAGCGAGGAGTACATGGCAGGAGAAGGCACCTACGACCAAGACGGCAAGATATACTCATCATACGTCGGCGAGGTGGACCTGGACGCCCAGCAGAAGGTTGCACGGGTGAAGGCATTCAATCCGCCCATTCAGCTGAAGGTGGGGGACGTGGTTTTCGGCACGGTCCGGGACGTCAAGGAGACAATGGCCATGGTCACACTGTTCCAGGCCGAGGGCACTGAGAGGCAGATCTCCGGCGAGACCGAAGCATCGCTGCACATCTCAAAGATATCCAGCGGCTACACCGAGAGCATCAGGAACGAACTTAGGAAGACCGATATCCTCCGCGGCATCATCATCCAGGTCAAGCCATCACTGCAGCTGGCGACCGACAGGGACAACTTGGGCGTTCTGAAGGCATTGTGCACCCGATGCCGTTCGCCTTTGGTGCAGAAGGGCAGGGATTTGTACTGCGAGATCTGTAAGAGAAACGAGTCCAGAAAGGCCGCGAGCGATTACTCTGACCCATCTGTGTAATGGGAAAGGTTAAAAACCCTAAGAGCCATAGTGGAAACCCGAAGGAGTTGAGGCGGACGGACAGCAAAGAAGACCTGCTAGCGGAGATACAAAAACTCAGGACCGAACTTCAGCAGATCAGGGAGATCGTGAGCACCCTTTTCCAGATGGTTGTCGAGGAATACGACGAAGAGTTGGATTTCTCTCCTGAAGGCAGGGAAGGCTTTTCTATATACAACTAAATCACCTTTTCATGCCAGACATTCTGTCCAGGGTGATGGCCCACGACCGATGGAGACTCGAAGAGTGTCTCAACCTTCAGCCTTCTGAGAATGTTACCAGTCCTCAGGTCAGGAAGATCCTTTCATCTGACCTCGGCCACAGGTACACACTGCCTTTTGACCAGGTTCTGCACGGGGTGTATGTGGAGAACGCCTATCGCGGGACCAAGTACTTGGATGATATCGAGAGAGAGGGCGAGAGGCTGGCTTGCGATGTCTTTGGGTCGAGGTTCGCTTCTCTGAAGCCATTGTCCGGCCATGTCTCTGCCTTGATGATGCTTACCGCTTGCTGCGAGAAGGGGGACGAGATCCTTACAATCAGGCCTGAACACGGCGGATACGACGGCTACTGGGAGGGTTACATGCCCAAGATGCTGGGTCTTGAGGTCTCTGCACTCCCGTTCGTGGAGGAGAGATGGAACCTGGATCACGAGAAGGCTGCTGAACAGATCAGACAACTGAAGCCAAAGCTCGTCGTCGTAGGGGCAAGCTTCTTCCTGTTCTCCTATCAGTTGAAGGTCCTGCGGGATGCCTGCGATAACGCCGGTTCTCTGCTGGGATATGACGCTTCTCATGTTCTTGGGCTGATTGCTGGCGGTGAGTTCCAGAGGCCCTTGGATGATGGTGTGGATATCGTATGTGGAAGCACCCACAAGTCGTTCTTCGGTCCTCAGGGCGGGGTGATACTCACGAACAGGGAGGACCTGTGCACTTCGGTGAAGGAGATCCTATTCTGGACGGTAATGGACAATGCCCACTGGAACCGGGTCTCTGCCCTCGCACAGGCCATGCTCGAGATGAAGGAGTTCGGTCCGGACTATGCCAAACAGGTGATCTCCAACTCGAAGACCCTAGCCAAAGCCCTGGATGACGGGGGCTTCCCCATGAAGTTCGGGGATTCCGGATACTCAGATTGTCATCAGATGCAGGTGGACACCGAAGCGGTCCGAGAGAACCTGGGCTTCACACCTCACGAGTACTCCTGCAAGCTTGAAGAGTCCAATATCATTGTGGATTCGATGGGGAGGATCGGAACCAACGAGATGACCAGAATGGGAGCGGATGAGGGGACGATGGAGGAGGTCTCGGATATATTCATCCGAACACTGAAAGGTGAGGACACCAAGCCAGATGTCAAGAAGCTCAGGTCATCCTTGAAGTTGAAGTACATCTTCGAGGAATGATGCCTCGGGACGGCAAATCAATAATACCGGAGTTCAAATCACTATGGATGTCAAGATGAAATCAGACAGGTACGCCCGCCAGGCCATTCTTTCTGAGATTGGAGATGAAGGTCAGAAGAAACTGGATCAAGGCATGGTCGCTGTGGTCGGTCTCGGGGCCCTGGGATCGGTCAGTTCATCTCTTCTCACGAGGGCTGGTGTTGGTAAGCTTGTCCTGATCGATAGGGATGTCGTCGAGCTCAACAACCTGCAGAGACAGATCATCTATGCCGAGGACGATGTAGGAGAATCGAAGGCCGTGGTCGCCGCCGAGGCGCTCCTGAGCGTCAATCCAGACATCGAGATTATGGGCTTGGCCAATGACCTGAACCATCGGAACATATCAAGATTCCTAAACGATGTCGATGTCATTGTCGACGGCACTGACAACATGGAGACCCGCTTCCTTCTGAACGATTATGCTGTCAAGAACCAGATACCGTACATCTACGCCGGGGCCATAGCCACATATGGAATGACAATGACGATTCAACCAAAGGAGGGTCCCTGCTTGAGATGCCTCTTTCCCCGAACGCCGGTACCGGGTACGCTGCCCACATGCGATACTTTCGGAATACTCAATACGGCTTCAACCATCATTGCATCTCTCCAGACCACGGAAGCCATCAAGCTTCTCGTTGGCCACGAGCCCAGGAAGACACTACTTATCGTCGACCCCTGGTACAACGATCAGAGGGAGATCGAGGTTGCCCGGAGGGAGGACTGCGACTGCTGTGAGAAGGGGGAGTATGATCACCTGGACGCCAAGACCAAAGACGTCGTTGTCGTTCTGTGCGGAAGGGACGCGTGCTCAGTGACACCTCCAAAGGGATTGGAAGTGCCCCTCGCAGAGCTAGAAGAGCGGCTATCAAAGGTCGGCCGGACCAAGACTGGCAGAGGCACGCTTTCCGTTTCCGTCGATGGATATGAGATCATCCTGTTCAAGGACGGCAGGGCCCTGATAAGAGGTACGGATGACGAGGCCAAGGCCAAGTCACTTTATTCCCAGTATATAGGGCACTGAGGAGTTGAGGTCTTTGAAGGTCGTTTCATTGCTTTCGGGTGGTATCGATTCTCCTGTCTCAACCCACATGTTGCTGAGAAAAGGCGTGGATGTGATTGCCGTTCATTATGATAACCAGCCCTTCACCGATGAGAAAATGCTGAACAAGACGAAGGATCTGATCGACAGGCTGGAGGGGCATTCAGGGAAAACGATGAAGAAGTACATCGTTCCCCACGGACCTTCGCAAGCCGCCATTGCCAGGAACGCCCACAGGAGATACCAGTGCGTCATGTGCAGGAGGATGATGTTCCGTATCGCTGAACGCATTGCGGAGATGGAAGGCGCCGAGGCGATTGCCACAGGAGAGTCCTTGGGTCAGGTGGCCTCTCAAACCCTTCCCAATATCCGGACAGAGGAACAGGCCGTGAACATACCCATACTTCGCCCTCTCATTGGCCTGGACAAGGTGGAGATAGAGAGGATCGCCAAGGAGATTGGAACCTACGAATCATCGATTGGTCCGGGCCTCTGCTGCACGATCGTCCCCGACAAACCGTCCACCAAATCAAGACTCAAGGCGATATTGGATGAGGAGAGCAAGATCGACATCGAGGATCTGGTCGAGAAGGCGTTAGAAGGAGCCGAAGTGATATGACATACTACCTGCTGAAGCCCTGCAAAGGTCACGCTGGTTATCTGTCCAACATGAAGAAGAGGACCAAAGTGGACCTGAGAACGGCTATCGGTCTCCTTGAATCGAACGGTTACGAAGTGATGGATATCAAGCATCTTCTTATCGCAAGGAAGGATATCGAGGTCACTGTCTATCCCAACGGGAAGCTCCTGGTGAAGACCGATGATGAGGACGATGCCAGACAGGCTGCCGAAGCCATCTACGGCATCATACTCTCCGACTCAGAACCATAACCTTTTTTCCTATCTCCCCTATCTGGAATCGTGCCATTTGTACTCGATGCTTCTGCACTGCTTGCTGGAAAGGACATTCTTCTCGAAGAGATGTTCTGCACTCCGCACGTTCTGGAAGAAGTGAATGGAAAGGACCCGACCCCACAGCTCATGTTGATGATCGAGACCCGGGTGGAGGTGCGCCCTCCTTCGGACGGAAGCGTGATGAAGGTCAATGAGGCCGCAGGAAGGACGGGCGATGCGAAGAGGTTGTCTCCGGTTGACGTGGGAGTTGTCGCCTTGGCCATTGATCTGGAAGCCACCATCATCACCGATGACTATTCGATACAGAATGTCGCAAATGAACTGGGTTTGGATTACAGTGGCCTTTCATTCCCTGACATCAAGAAGAAGATCGAATGGGGATACCGATGTGTTGGATGCGGAAAACGTTTCGAAGAACCGATGGATGAGTGTCCAATTTGCGGGTCAAGGATCAAGACCACGCCCAAGTCTACTTCCCGAATCTCCTCTGCCTCAGCTGATAAGAGCGAATAGACCTCAAGAAATCGATCTTCCTGAACCCCGGCCAGTACACGTCCACGAAATAGAGTTCTGAATATGCGATCTGCCACAGAAGGAAGTTGCTGATCCTCTCTTCTCCGGATGTTCGGAGTATCAGGTCGGGATCCGGAAAGCCGCCCGTGTACAGTTTTGATGATATGAGCTCCTGGTTGATGTCCTCAACAGCCAGTTTGCCTTCCTTCACATCCGATGCAATTGACTTTATTGCGCTCAATATCTCCTCTCTTCCACCATAGGCAATCGCCAGATTGTAGAAGTAACCGTCATAGTCCTTGGTTATGTTCTCGGCGTGTTCGATGGCTTTGACCACGTAGTCCGGCAGGAGCTCCCTCTGGCCCAGGACCTTCACTCTCACCTTGTATTTGTGGACCCTCTCATCCTCTCCGGCCTTCATGAAGTTCTCGGCGAACAGTTTCATGAGCTTGTCCACCTCTTCCTTGGAGCGCTTGAGGTTCTCGGTCGAGAATGCGTAGACCGTTAGTATCTTGATGCCAAGTTCCAGGCACCACTCCAGGACCTCTTCCAGCTTCTCTTTCCCCTTCTCATGGCCTCCCGTCCTTCCCAGGCCCAGCTGGTAGGCGTATCGCCTGTTGCCGTCCATGATTATCGCGACGTGGTGGGGGATCTTCCCATTGAGTATCTCTCTCAGGAGCTTCTTCTCGTAGGCCTGATAAGCGGTCTCTGAGATAAGCCTGGAAATCTCGGTTGCCATCCAACGCTTCATAGCGACATCGGATATTTTATCCTTTCTGGAAAGGGTCCTCACAATCTCGTAATGTATTTATATCGAAGACATTCTCTCAAGAAAAAGGCCAGACAATCGGAAGTGCACTGATGAAACTCAATGACTACAGGCAGCTGACCAATGAACTCAAGAAGATTTCTGACGTTCCTAGGCTGGCGAAGAAATACAACCTGCACAACGAGCTACTTCATGTAATCTTCTCGCAGAAGGTCTCCAGGGACACGACCCGACGATTCTACAAGGTGAAGAGGAATACCGGCAAGATGCTCTATCAATGGAAGAAAGGCAGGAGCTTCCTCCAGATCGCAGATGATCACGATTTTCCACCCACAATGATCGCAATGTTCGTCCTTCAGGAGAACAAGATTCCCAGGAAGCAGATCTGGAACCTTCTTCAGAACCCCGACGATATCAAGGACAAGAGAATGCAGAAGGAGATAATCGAAGCCAACAAAGCGGACGGAGTCTACTCTCCCAACGGAATGAAAAGGCAGGTCCAGAGGGGTAAATGGGGCGAGAACAAGATGGAGAAGTGGTTGAACATCCACAACTTCCAGTTCGAGACCGAGGTCCAGATCAGGGGGAAATACAAGAAGACACCGGACTTTCTGCTCAAGAAACCTCTGAAATGGGAGGGGCAGGACAAGATATGGATCGAGTCCAAGGCTACCTTCGGGGATGCGTACGAGGTCAAGAGGCACGTGAAGAAGCAGCTGGCACCTTACAAGGAGCTCTTTGGGGACGGCCTGGTGGTCTACTGGTACGGCTATCTCGATGAGCTGAGGGTCAGCATGCCCGAAGGCGTTTCCATGACTGACGGTAGCAGTTTTGAGAAGGACTTGAACAAAATACCTAGAACGGGTCAGATTTGACGTTCCCCCGGTTCAAGCGGCCAATTCTGTTTGATATTATGGCGACACAGTCAAAACCCAAATCCTTATAGTCGTCAAGTTGATTGTCAGATGAGGTTCAGCTTGGCAAAATATCGAAAAAGGCCAGATGAAGGACAACCGATAACTCGCGTTAGACGCCCCTGGGTGAACAAAGGTGAGATGTATGCCGTGGCTGACCAGCTTCTTGGAGCCTCCAGGATCAGGGTCATGTGCGAGGATGGCAAGTCCCGCATGGGGAGGATCCCCGGCAAGCTGAAGAAGAGGATGTGGATACGCGAGGGCGATCTGCTCATCGTGAAGCCCTGGGACTTCCAGGACGAGAAGTCCGATATCCTCTACCGGTACACCAAGACCCAGTCTAGCTACCTCAAAAGGAGGGGGTGGATCCCCCACAACATAGATGTGTTTTGATTGGGATTTAAATGCTAGATGAGAAGAAGATGCGCCTTTTGGAATCAAAGATAGACGCTTTCAGGATTCGGGAGAAGGATTCTGACGAAAGGAAGGTCATGGACGAGGTCTTCGATCAGGAGACCTTGATGTCCCTGTACAAGCTCTTCAACGACGGGATCGTGGACACCCTTGAGTACTCCATCTCCACCGGTAAGGAAGGGAACGTCTTCTTGGGAACGACCGATGAAGGCGAATGCGCTATCAAGATCTACCGAATCTCAACGGCCACGTTCAAGAACATATCCAAGTACATCGTGGGCGACCCCAGGTTCAAAGGCATTTTGGGCAACCACAAGAAGACGGTGATGGCATGGGCCCAGAAGGAGTTCAAGAACCTCAACAGGATGTATGATGCCGACGTCAACGTCCCTGAACCCTTAGGCCTCCACAATAACATTCTCGTCATGGAGTACATTTCCGTGGAAGGACATCCCGCGCCTCTTCTCAAAGATGTAAGACTTCCAGCTCCCACCAAGGTATTCCGTCAGGTCGTAGAGAGCATGAGGCTCATCGACGAGTCGGACCTGGTCCACGGGGACCTGAGCGAGTACAACATGCTGATGAGGGAAGGGGAACCGGTGATAATCGATGTCGGCCAGGCGGTGACATTGGGCCACCCACTTGCACAGGAATGGTTCATCAGGGACGTGACCAACATAGCAAACTATTTCTCCAGACTCGGCGTTCGTACGGACGTGGACAAGATGATCAAGAAGATTCGAGGTGGGTAGGACGCTGTTCGCAAGGATTCCCATGGAGAGGGTCGGTGTTCTCATTGGGCCTGACGGCAACACCAAGAAGAAGATCGAAGAGGAGACCGGCATCACACTGGACATCGATTCCAAGACAGGCGAGATATCAATAGACGAGACCAAAGCCGAGGACCCATCATTGGCGCTGAGAGCATTGGATATCACAAAGGCCATTGGGAGAGGGTTCTCCGAAGAAAGAGCGCTCAGGCTGGTAGACCCAGAGGAGTATTTCAGATCCATAGATATCCGCGACTTTGCAGGCAAGAACAGGAAGAGGATAAACCAGCTCAAAGGTCGTCTCATTGGCAGCAAGGGAAAGACCCGGAGGATAATCGAGGAGCTCTCGGGTGTGGATATGTCCGTTCACGGGAACAAAGTATCTCTCATAGGCGACATGCTTCGGATCGACATCGCCGAGAAAGCGGTGGAGATGGTCTTGGAGGGCAGCGAACACGCTTCGGTATACAGATTCCTGGAGAACAAGCGCAGAGAGATCAAGTTGGCCGAGATGGGTTTCTGAGCCTTCTATGGTCGTCGTTCAATCGATTCCAGAAAGGATTAATAATCGTCCTGAGGTTAGGGTGAACGAAAGGCATTATTGACAATCTAATGGATTGGGGGTATGAAGTGTCGAAATCCAAGAAATTCATTCTGTGGTTCAAGGAAATAAGAAAGAAGGATGTTCCCCTCGTCGGCGGAAAGGGCGCCTCTCTCGGAGAGATGATGGCGAAGCTCAAGGGAGTTCCAGTTCCCAACGGTTTCTGCGTGACCACTGTCGCATACCGTCAGTTTCTGAAAGAGACTGGACTGGACAAGTTCATTCAAGATGTTCTGTCAGACCTGGACACACATGATGTCAAGAACCTGCAGGCCAGGGGCAGCAAGATCCGGAAAGCCGTCGAGGCCGCTGATCTGCCCAAGGAAATCGTATCGGAGATCAAAGAGGCGTACAAGACACTCTGCAAGATCACTGGCGTGAAGAACGCGGACACGGCGATTAGGAGCAGCGCCACGGCCGAGGACCTGGCGGACGCTTCCTTTGCGGGACAGCAGGAGTCATATCTCAACGTCTCCGGGGGAGATGATGTTGTCAGAGCAGTCCAGAACTGCTTCGCGTCCCTGTTCACTGACAGGGCGATATCCTACAGGGAGGACAAGGGTTTCACCCACTTCGATGTGTACCTGTCTGCCGTGGTGCAGGTCATGGTCCGTTCAGACCTCGCAAGCAGCGGGGTCATCTTCAGCCTAGATACCGAGACCGGCTTCCGCAACGTGGTCTTCATCAACGGCGCATACGGGCTCGGAGAATACGTCGTTCAGGGCACCGTCAATCCTGATAACTTCTATGTTTTCAAGTCCACCGGGAAGGTAATTGACAAGAAATTGGGTCTCAAGGACAGGAAGCTGATTTATGCACCATCCGGCACCGGTGTCGTGGACAAGAATGTGGCCGAGAAGGACAGGAACAAGTTCATCATCACAGACGCTGAAGCCGAGAAACTGGCGAAATGGGCGGTATCAATCGAGAAGCACTACAACGTGCCCATGGACATCGAATGGGCGAAGGACGGGAGGACAGGAAAGCTGTACATCGTTCAAGCCAGGCCCGAGACGGTCCACGCCATAAAGAAGGGTACCGAGCTCATAAGCTACAAGATCCCGAAGAAAGGGAAAGTGTTGGTCAGAGGAGAAGCAATAGGTAGGAAGGTCGGACAAGGAAGGTCAAACCTGATACACTCCGTCAAGGACATGCACAAGTTCAAACCGGGAGAGGTCCTCGTTACCAGGTCCACAAATCCGGACTGGGAGCCGATAATGAAGAAGGCGGCTGCCATAGTAACGGACACGGGCGGCAGGACGTGCCACGCTGCGATCGTCTCAAGAGAACTTGGCGTTCCATGCATAATCGGCACAGAGGGTGGTTCTGAAAAGATCCCACACAACAAGGACATCACAATAGACTGTTCGGAAGGCTTGGGAATGGTGTACGAGGGACTTCTGGACTATACGATCGAATCCACTGAGGTGGAGAAGTTGCCCAAGACCAAGACCGCGATCATGATGAACGCCGGGATCCCGGAGACCGCGTTCCAACAGGGTCAGCTGCCGAACGACGGAGTCGGCCTGGCAAGGGAGGAGTTCATCATCAACTCTCACATCCAGATCCACCCACAGGCGCTGCTGGATTATGACAAACTGAAGAGATTCGTGAAGACCGGGTACAAGAAGGACATCGAGAATCTGAAGAAGGGAGACCTGGACAAGGCGGCCCAGAGGGAAGAGAAGGAGCATGTGCTGGCCAAGAGGGAGTACTACCAGGACGCGCTGAGAAAGATCGACGACCTCACCAAGGGCTACAAGGACAAGACACAGTTCTTCATCGACAAGCTGGCGTACGGGATCGCGAGGATAGGCGTTGCCTTCCACCCCAACGACGTCATCGTAAGGCTCTCGGATTTCAAGACCAATGAATATGCCAACCTGATCGGCGGGAAGTACTACGAACCCCATGAGTCGAACCCGATGATCGGATACCGAGGTGCCAGCAGGTATTACTCAAAGGAGTTCCAGGCGGCCTTCGCACTGGAGTGCAAGGCTCTGGTCATCGTGCGAGGACGGATGAAGGTGAAGAACATCGTGGCGATGGTCCCGTTCTGCAGGACGCCAGAGGAAGGACGAAGGGTCATCAAGCTCATGGCCAGGAACGGACTCAAGCAGGGCAAGGACGGCTTCCGGGTCTACGTCATGTGCGAGATCCCGAGCAACGTGATTCTTGCGGACGAGTTCTCAAAGGTGTTCGACGGGTTCTCCATCGGGAGCAACGATCTCACCCAACTCACGCTGGGCCTGGACAGGGATTCCGAACTGGTATCCCACCTCTTTGATGAAAGGGACGAAGCGGTCAAGAGAATGCTTGCCAGCGTCATCGAGGCCGCAAAGAAGAACAAGAGGAAGATAGGCATCTGCGGGCAGGCGCCATCGGATTGGCCTTCGATAGCCGCGTTCCTGGTAGAGAGAGGCATCAACAGCATATCATTGAACCCGGACACGATCGTGAAGACCAGGGCGTTCGTGTACGCGACCGAATGGGCCATTAAGAACAGGAAGAGCATCTTCCAGCTGACCGAGAACCAGATAAGGGCGATTCCGGGACTCAATGAACCCATGAAGACCACTGTCGTATCTGTCAAGTGGAAAAAAGGGAAGAGGACCGAGTCCAGGAAGACCTCCCGAACGCCCCTCTCCGAGTTCGTCATAAACATGAGGAAGCAGGAGAAGCTCCCGACCTAGGATAGTCAGGGAATAACTATAATAGGGACATAGTGTTATTTTTGGTCAATGGACATTGTCCTGGTGTTCCTGATTCTTGTCGTATCCTCATTCGTGCCGCCCCTCATTTACATGGTGTGGTTGAGGAACAGCGAGAGGTTCAGCAAGGAGCCGATGTCCCAGGTGTTGAAGGTCTTCGTTTGGGGTGCGATATTCGGCGTCATCATTGCATCCATTCTCAGCCTTGCAGTTCACTACATACTGGATTCGTTCGTGGACAGGGTCTACCTGTTCGGATGGGACCGGGACTTCTTCATCACTTTGTTGCTGGTCATGATCGTGGCACCCATTATCGAGGAGGCGGCCAAAGGTGTGGGGGTCTACACAGCCCACGACGAGATCACCGAGGCCGAGGACGGTCTTGTGTACGGAGCATCTGCCGGCCTGGGATTTGCCGCTACAGAGAACCTGCTCTATGGGATACTAGCCTTCTCCATGGGTGGGATTGAGGTCTCCCTCTTCCTGATAGGGCTTAGGAGCGTGTCCTCCGCTCTGCTGCATGCCAGCGCCTCATCGGTCATGGGCTATGGGATCGGCAGGAGCATTGTCTCGAACGGTCGCTACAAGGTCCTTCCATTCTACCTGGTTGCCGTTCTGATGCACGGGACGTTCAACTTCATCGCCTCCATGCAGGATATGTTCGAGGGGGAGATCCTGGGCATCAGCTTCGCCTTCATCGCGCTGATCATCGCTATTGTCTTCGCCGTCTCGGCCATCACTATCGTGAGACTCAAGATAATGAAGATCGACATGGAACCTGGTCCGATGTGACCTCAGTTGGGTGAGTTGGTTTTGTGCCAGTGATACACGTTGCTGAAAAGGGCATCGAGGAAATGGTTCGTCACTCTCAAAGGGAGAGCCCCAGGGAGGCCTGCGGAATACTTGCAGGGAAGCTCGATGATGATTCGGTCCGGATCAAGAAGGTGTATGATTGCGAGAATGTGCACCCGAACCCAAACGGAGAGTATTTCTTGAAGCCAGAGGATCAGCTGAGGATATTCCTGGAGATCGAAGAACAAGAGGACATGGACCTGGTCGGCTTCTATCATTCTCACCCTCGCGGCCCCGATTCACCATCGCTCATAGACTCATCCAAGTACTACTGGCCGGGGTATCCCATGGCGATTGTATCCCTGTCCCCGGAGCCGAGCGTGACCTTCTGGACCTACCAGAAAGATAGGTTCCATCCCGTGGACGTCGTCAGAGAAAGGTTTTAATCGGCTTCGATTGATTGAGAGCCGGTGAAGCGAGAGTTCTCTTTAGACGGGGCGGCATATTCTGATAACAAGGCAGGGTTCAAGAAATTGCTGAAGGGCCACGGGCTGAAATGGAAAGGCAGCTTGGGTGATTTCATCTGGATCGGAGAGGGGGACAAGGTGATCGCAGAATTCGAAAGGGACGCCGAAAGGGATGTGACCATATCCGCGACCCTCACATGGATCGGCAAGAAGAAGACGGCTTTCTTGATGGAACTGGAGAACTGGGCAAAGGAAATTGGTGCCGAGAAGGCCGATGTGACGGGAAAGAACAAGGGCGCAGACAAGAAGATCAAGAAAGACCTTGAGTTCTGGGACGAACTGCACAAGCCCGACAAAGAACGGCTGAGAGCCGAAGGACGCCCCGAATCCTGGATAGAGAAGGATATGAAGGAATGGCGCAAGAAGAAACGCCAAAAGAAGAAAGAACTCCTGGACAGATATGGGTGACGGTGAGAGGCATGGAAGAGAAGCAAGGCGACGAGACGGTTGATGAAGACCTTCCAGACATGTTCGGGATGCCCCCAGAGTTCTACAGGTTCGAGATTATTAACGCACTCTTCCTCATCGTAGTTGGCATTGTCCTGTTGGCCCTTACCGCCTTCGACATCATCCCCGTTTTCCTCGGAATCGGCCTGGTCGCGATCCTTGCCGGAGTTTCCATGACCATATCAAGTGTGAACTTCGCTAGGACCCGTTCAACTGGACCTTTGCATGAATCCGTTGCCAAGAGCTTCAGGTACAGAATGATATCAGGGGTTATCTGCTATTCCTCAGGTGCGGCCCTACTGATAGCCTACATCATCCAATGAGACGTTCTGAGAAGAAACTCCGGGTGACCTGATAGGGGTCGTAGCAGTCGAAACAGAAGCCGCTCCTCTTGTCGTCCGGGAGGAATATCATGGTGCATCCGCACTTCCTGCAACTCCCAGCCGAATCGCTGACGTCCTCGAATCGCCGGATGTCTGGACGAAGCCTCAATCGACCCACTCCTCCCCAAAAACTTGGTGGCCGAAGATATCCCTCAGGTCTATAAAAACCTTTTCGGATGGTTGGATGTTCGTTGCACGTAGAGGAATATTATTAAGCGTTTGATGAGTTCTCGAACTACGATGGCAGGCAAGTTCATAACGCTCGATGGTATCGACGGTTGCGGGAAATCTTCCGTTGCAGAGAGTATCTTCAGAACCTTGGAAGAGCAAGGCAGGGACGTCGTTCTCACCCGGGAGCCCACGGATTCATGGATCGGGGAAGCCGTCAAAAGAAGCATTTCCGAAGATCATCCTGCTTTGACCGAAGCCTTCCTTTTCATGGCCGACCGCGCGACCCACTCAGTCGAGATCTCTGAATGGCTCAAAGGCGACAAGATCGTGATATGCGACCGCTATGCCGACTCGACCATTTCCTATCAGGCCGCCTCTCTCTCATTGGAGGGATTTGACGAAGACCCTTTCGAATGGTTGAAGGGCATCAGCGACCTCTATGTTCTTTCCCCGGACCTGACCATCCTTCTTGACCTTGACCCAGGTGTTGCAATGGAACGCATTCAGCTGAGGGAGAAGATCACTAAGTTCGAGAATCAGGATTTCCTGACGAAAGTAAGAGAGAACTTCCTGAGATTGGCGGAGATGGAAGACCGGATCAAGATCGTTGATGCGTCGCCACCGTTGAGCGCCGTGGCTGAAGAAGTGGAAAGGGTTCTGCGGACCGTACTCGACTAACTTGCTGCGTCCATTATCGCTCCATTCATGAGTGCATGGACCAGGAAAGCTCTGGCAAAAAGAATCATCATGTCCCTGTCGCCCTTTTCAACTTCCATCAGAAAGGCTCGACCAAGGAGCATCTTCATGTGCGGCTCTGGTTCACTCTGGAGCACAATAGAACGATTGGATGGGAAGGTCTTTAACATTTTCCCGTGAGAATCATATGTGATTATATGGCCAAATCCGATTCTCTGGCCTGACAAAAGATTCTTAAGACATATCGACTATTCACCCATGATGGGGTGCACGCTTGGACACCACCTTTGACGAAGCTGTTCCAGAGACCACCAATCATATCTCCCCCGACTGCGTCGGAATGATCTACGGAGACATCGGACCCACCAGATTCAAGTGCAGTGTTTTGGCACCTGTGGAGAAGAGCGAGTTCATTCAGGTCAATCACGACACGTGCGGAATGGTCCTGGGCAGGGTGGATACTATCGAAAGGAAGACAGACTTATCCATAGAGAAAGCGCACCTGCTGGCCAAGGGAGAGCACGTGGAGATCGAAGAGATGGTCTCCGCAAGCATAGTGATAGTCGGCTACAGGGACGAGAGGAACCTGCTGCAGGTTCCGAGAACGCCCTTCAAGGCCGGGGAAGAGATTGAGAAGGCCAGCGAGAATCTCATCAGAAAGGTTATCGGGTTGAAGGAGGACAGGAAGACCGGCGCCTACATCGGGATGCTCAGGGGGCACGACGTTCAGATCTACCTGGACATCAACGGCTTGATCCAGAAGCATGTCAGCATACTGGCAAAGACCGGCGGCGGAAAGAGCTACATGGCCGGCGTCGTTCTCGAGGAGCTCCTGAAGCACAACGTCACAACGGTTGTGATAGACCCACACGGTGAATACTCTTCTCTTGCACAGAGGGCGAAGTCAGTCCAGCTGGGGGAGAAGTTCCATGTTGTCCCGAACAGCTATGAGTCCAAGCTGGCGGTTTTCAGCCCCGACACCAAGCTGAATCCTAACACCAAATCTCTCAAGTTCACACTCGCCAATCTTCAGCCCAGGGACATACTGGCGCTCACGAAGTCAGGGAGCGTCCGCACCCATCTGACCTCATTGCGAGAGGCCCTGGACATTATCAGGGCATCCCGCAAGGACTACGACGTGGACGACATCCTGAGGGTGCTGGAGGCCCAGGACGACCAGTCCAACTTCCCATTGATGAACGAACTGGAATACCTCCGGGAAGTGGACATATTCGCCCGAGAAGGGACGAAGATCGACGAGCTGGTGCACAAGGGAATGACAACGATAATCAATATGAAAGGAACGCCCCCAGACATTCAGGAGCTCATCATCAATCGGGTGGCTACCGCATTGTTCGAACTCAGGAAGATGGAGAAGATACCCCCGCTCATGATGGTGGCCGAAGAGGCTCATAACTTCTGTCCTCAACAGGGCAAGGCGGCCACATCTGACATCTTCAGGACGATCGCGTCCGAGGGAAGGAAGTTCGGTCTGGGTCTCATGATAATAACGCAGAGGGCGGCCAAGGTGGACAAGAACGTTCTCAGCCAGTGCAACACGCAAATCATACTCAAGGTCACAAACCCCAACGACCTGAAGACGATAATGGCCTCGGTGGAAGGACTGACGGCAGGGATGGCGGATGAGATACAGATGCTCCCAGTGGGCGTCGCTCTGGTGACTGGAGGGAACATAACCATGCCTCTGTTGGTGGACGTTAGACCAAGAGAGACGGAGCATGGTGGGAAGTCGGTCAAGATCCTGGAATGATAGAATGGATATCGCATTAGTGGAGAAGGACCTGGACATAACGAAAAGAGCCCTGGCCAAGGTCAAGATCATCGCTCCCGAGAAATCGTACACCCACAAGATCGCCGAGGATTTTCTGAATATGGCCGAGTCCTACTACAAGGACGCAGTGCACTTCTTCGAAGACGGCAACCTGGTGAATGCTTTCGCATGCGTCAACTACGCTCATGGGTGGCTGGACGCCGGTGCTCGGTTGGGAGTTTTTGATGTGGGCGGTGACGATCAGCTTTTCACCTTGATGGAATAGTTTATTTCTCACCGATTATAATGTACCGTTCAGGGATTGCGAGGAGGTTTCATTGGTTTGAAGGACGGCACACCCACCGCTAGAAAGGTGCCCAAGGGACGGGTCTCTTGGGAAAGGGTCAAGGCCAAGGACGAGAAGAGCACCTGGGAGAGGTCCTATGAGGCCAAGGTGGGCAGGGAAAGCGAGGGACCGATGATGCCCGATTGGATGAAGCTCCGAAAGGTCATACTGCCCTTCGTCGCGCTCTTTGTCATACTGACCGTTCTTGCCTTTCTCATCGAACCGCTACGTTACATCTTCCCGCTTTCAGGCATAGTGATCATGATCGTGACCTACTTCCTTGGAGGGGGTCTTTCCGAATGGCACTCCGTCCCTCCCACGACAACGATCAGTGCAAAATCGATGCTGGAATACAGATACGGGGAGAGCGCTTCCGACTGGGATATGATAACCGCCGGGTTCATAATCGGAGGGGTGGTCTTTCTTTCTGGAGTACTGGCAATTCTGACAGCAGCCCTATTCTGAGGTTCAGATGGTCCTCGCACCACGGTTGTCCACTTCGCATCTTATTACCTTGCCAAAACGCTTCAAGATGTTCTCGAGTATCTCCGTCTCTCCACTGGCAAAGACCGAGTTCCCCAGCATGGACATCCCCGCATAGCCGTATTCTGCGCAGCTTTCAATGGCCTCCAATATCTTCTCCGTCGCCAATCCTGCATCCTTGGCGAAATCCTCGCTGAGTATGAACAACCTCTCAAGATCCGGGTTTGAGATGAATGAATCCACACGTTCCCTCCCGGAACGGTTGATCCTCTCCACCGCTCTCCTGTCCTGGAGGACCTCTCGAGTATCCAGGTCTCCTCCCAGAATGCACAGGACCACGTCCCGTTCGATCTCAGTCTTCTTCACCTTTCCATATGGAGGTGCACCTGGCGATTCCCTGACGACCAATCCCCCGGTTGCTTGCGGGTAAACATCACCGAGCCCTGTGAGCGATTCCACCTCCGCGATATGGGCGATGCGGACAAGGTCCTCCGTCGTTTGATCGGATCCAGTGGCATCAACAAGGGCAATGACAGCGCTGAGTGCACCGGCACCGCTCATGCCGAACCCCTGCGAGACAGGCAGTTCGTTCAATGTATCCACCGTCACCTCCAGCTTCCGACCGCCCAGCCATTTCCTCACAGCCAGTTCGGTCACGGTGTTCTCGACCAATCGGTGCTCGACATAAACAGATACTTCTTGATCAGCGGAGTCAGAGACCTCCACCGTGGATACGACACCCTTGGAAAGACACAGCCCAACCCCTCGTGACCCCTTCTTCAGAATGTCCGGGTCATCGATTATCTCAAAAAAGGCGGTGATGTGGCCGGGGCAGAATGCTGTGGACTTAGATGCCATTCAGAACAGCACTCCAAATCTCGTGAGCAACCTGTGACTTGGATCCCTTGATCTCCTTGGTCTTCCCCTTCTTGTCAATGACTATGACCTCGTTGGAGTCTGGCTTCACCAGGTTGATGTCATTGGCGACCATGAAATCCAGTTTAGCGGCACTGATCCTCCGCTTCCCCCTTGATATGAGCGTCTTCTTGGGAACGTTGGATTCCAGCTTGAAGGCTATGAGCTTCATCTTCTTCCTGTTGCGACGGATTTCTTCTATTATCTTGGGTGCTCTTATCAGGTCCAGTGATATCGATTTCTTCGACGAGGATATTTTCCCTTTGGTCTTCCTTGGGATGTAGTCGGATATTGCCGCGGGTACGATACATATGTCGGACTTGATCTTGCGGACCATGTCCACCAGCTCGGAGGAGCTGGAGAACCTCCTGGTCTTGATGAAACTTGGCAACTCGCAGGTCGCTCCACCCATCCACAGTTCAACATCGGCGCCCCTCTCGAATGCATCCAGGGCAAGTTCAACACCCGTTCGCCCTGAGCTTCTGTTGGTCAGCACACGAACATCGTCCACGGGTTCTTCGGTCGAGCCAGCTATGACCGTTACCTTCTTCCTGTGCATGTCTTTGGGACCCAGAGTTCTTATGACCGACGACACGATCTGGTCCGAGAAAGCGATCTTGGCCTTGGATTCCTGGAGTCTCGGCTGAACGAAGTCGATTCCCAGATTCTTCAGCCTTCTGATGTTCTCATCGATTATCGGTTGGTCGTACAGCGAGATGTGCATGGCTGGCACAATCATTATGGGCCTCTTTGAGCCAAGACAGGTGATGGCGAAAATAGTCACTTGCGTGTCCGTGATCCCATGTGCTATCTTGGCGATCGTGTTGGCCGTTGCAGGCGCTATCAACATCAGGTCGGCGAACCCCTTCTCACCGCAAATATCAACATACTGGACCGATCCGTCGATCTGGGTTATGGGCTTCTGTCCGCTCGCGAACTCCAGGCTATAGGGGTGGATTATCTTCTGTCCCCACTCGCTCATGACCGGGATGACCTTCGCGCCATGCCGAATGAGCTCCCTGATCAGTTTCACGCACTCGGTAGCAGCGATGCTGCCCGTGACTCCAATGACGATGGTCTTGCCTTTGAGCTTCTCACTCTTCTGGCAGTATATCGCTTCGCTGGGATGCACGCCGAACGATTAATGTCCGGATTTAAATAGTTTCTCTATTGAGAATCTGGATGGGCTCCTGTGCGCAATGTTTATTGGGGTTTGGTGAATAACACCCAACATATGACATCTGAGGGGAACGGGGCAATCGAGTATCTTCTCGGTCTCAAGAAGTTCGGCATAAGGCTTGGATTGGAGAATGTCACAGAGCTTCTGGAAAGACTTGGCAATCCGCACAACGAGTTCAAGTCGGTTCATGTTGCCGGCACCAACGGCAAGGGATCGGTCTGCGCGTATGTTTCTTCGATCCTTCTGGAAGCTGGCTACAAGGTCGGTCTGTATACGTCCCCACACTTACTCCGACTCAACGAGCGAATCCAGATCAACGGGGAGGAGGTATCTGATGATAGGATGGAGGAGCTTGCTGAGCGAATCAGGGCGATGTCCGAGGAAATGGCCTCCGAGTCACCGGACAAGCAGATCACCTTCTTTGAGTTCTTGACCGCCATGGCATTCTCCCACTTCCGTGATGAGAACATCGATTTCGGAGTTCTGGAGGTCGGAATGGGCGGGAGGCTTGATGCCACAAATGTCGTCACACCTGAAGTGTGTGCCATTGCTCATCTGGCCATCGAACATTCGGAGCATCTTGGAGGATCGCTCGGACAGATCGCGGGGGAGAAGGCCGGGATCATAAAGGACGGAGTTCCGGTCGTTGTCTCGGATAATCTAGTTCCCGAGGCAATTGTAGATGCATGCGAGGAGAAGAACGCCAGCCTGACGGTCGTGGGCAAGGACATAATATTCGCCAGAACCGAGCAGGAGCCAGAATGGCAGCACATCAGGATCAATGATATGCACGATGTCAAGATCGGACTTCACGGACACCACCAGGTCCAGAACGCCGCCACTGCGTTCGGCGTCATCGAAGCTATGAGAGCAAAGGGATTCGAGATCCCTCATAAGGCCGTGTCCGCAGGATTCTCAAAAGCGAAATGGCCAGGTAGGTTCGAGGTTGTGATGAGAAACCCACTGGTCGTCCTCGATACCGCTCACAACCCCGATGCTGCTACCGAACTGAGGAGGTCTGTGGATGATGTCCTCGAATTCGATAGAGGGATCCTGGTGCTGGGAATGCTGGAGGACAAGGACATGGAAGGTTTCGCGGCCGAGATCTATCCGATTGTCAATACGGTCATCTGCACGACCCCTCAGAACCCTAGAGCGCTTCCGGCGGAACGCGCCACCAAGATCATGAAGAACTTCATTCGAAGAGTGGGGCCCATATCCAGCGTTGCAGAGGCAGTTGACAAGGCCTTGGATATGGCCAGGGAGGAGGACATGGTCCTTGTTACTGGTTCAAACACCACGGTGGGGGAGGCCATGCAGTATCTCGAAAGGGTGAACAAGTGAAGAGGATCGATCTCATAATGAAGAATCTCAGGGAGAGGTATCAACACGGTGCCTTTCCTGGGAACATATCTGGAACCGCTCTGCAGAAAGAACTGAGGCGTCCGTATAGGGTATTGATCTCAACGATCCTCTCGCATCGTACCAAGGACGAGAACACTCATCGAGCATCATCCAATCTCTTCGATAAGTACCCGACCGTTGAGGACGTGGCAGATGCACCGTTGGAAGTCATTGAAGAACTGATCCGTCCGTCTGGATTCTACAAGGTCAAAGCCCGGAGGGTGAAGGAGGTCTCCAAGATCCTGCTGGACGAATACGATGGTGAAGTGCCGAGGGGTTTTGATGAGCTGATGTCCTTACCGTCTGTCGGCAGGAAGACCGCGAACTGCGTTCTTGTCTACGCCTTCGGAGAACCAGCTGTGCCCGTGGATGTGCACGTCCACAAGATCTCCAACCGCCTTGGCCTGGTGAGCACCAAGACCCCGGAGCAGACCGAAGCAGAGCTTGTGAAGTCGGTGCCTAAGAAATACTGGCTGGATCTTAATGAGCTGTTCGTGAGGTTCGGGCAGGACACCTGCAGGTCCGTTGGTCCAAAATGTAAAGAATGTGATTTCAGCTCTTTCTGTTTATACTTCAAAGAACCTGGGAAAAAAGCTAGCTAATCTTCTCTTTGCTCTTCTTCATCGTCGCTTTCGGCTTCTTCGATTATCTCTTCCTCTTCTTCCTCTCTGACCATCCTGGCCAGTGCCTTCACCTTGTCGTCCTTTTTCATGCGCATGACCTTGACACCCTGGGTCGCTCTTCCCATCACCCGAATGCCTTCCACCGGGATCCTGATGATCATTCCCTTGACGCTGGTGATTATGAGTTCGTCGTCCTCGTTCACTTGCCTGATGGCCACTACAGGACCGTTCTTTTCCACTATCCTGAGGTTTATGACGCCCATCGCTCCACGTTTCGTCTTTCTGTAATCGCTGACCTTGGACCTTTTTCCATACCCCTTCACTGTGACCGTCAACATCACGGATTCGGGCTCCACCACGGCCATGCCGATGACCCTATCATCTTTCTTCTTCAGCCTGGCCCCTATGACCCCCATCGAGTACCTGCCCGTCGACCGGACCTGCGTCTCGGAGAATCTCACCGCCATTCCCTGCCTTGTACCTATCATGACCTCTTTGGTCCCGTCCGAGAGTTTAACGTCCACGAGTTCATCCCCTGGCCTGAGCCTTATCGCCCATATGCCTGTGACCCTCGGTCTGCTGTACGCCGAGAGCTTCGTCTTCTTTATCAGTCCCTTCTTGGTTCCGAACAGAAGGAACCTGTCCTCATCGAACTCGTCGATGGGTATCATCTCGGAGATGGTCTCTCCCTTTTCCAGACGGGGTATCATGTTGATTATCGGCTTTCCTTTGGCATGTCTCCCGCCCGCAGGCAGTTGCCACGCCTTCAACCAGTGGACCTTGCCCATGTTGGTGAAGAACAAGATGTAATCGTGCGAGGATGTGACGAACAGGTCAACGACGAAGTCCTCTTCCTTGGTCTCCATCCCCTTCAGGCCGACGCCGCCTCTCCTCTGCTGCCGATAGGTGTCGCACGGCAATCTCTTGATGTAGCCAGTGTTCGTGATCGTGACGACGACGTCCTCCACCGGGATGAGGTCCTCGATGTCGAAGTCGTCCGCGTGCTCGATTATCTCGGTCCTCCGCTCATTCCCGTACTTTTCCTTGATCTCCGCCAGTTCTTCCTTGATTATCTCGTGGATCCTCTCCTCACTGGCAAGTATCTCTTCCAGCTCCTCTATCTTCTTCTCGAGCTCCTTCTGCTCGTCCCTCAGAGCCTGAAGTTCCATTCCCGTGAGCTTCTGGAGCCTCATGTCCAGGATCGCCTTCGCCTGCTCTTCTGACAGCAGGTATGTCTTTATGAGACCGTTCCTGGCCTCCTCGGCGGTCTGGGAACGTCTGATCAACCGAATGACATCGTCAAGATGGTCTACCGCGGTGATGAGTCCCTCGGTTATGTGAAGTCTGTGCTTCGCTTTCTTCAGATCGAACTCGGTCCTTCTCCTGATGACCTCTTCTCTGAAGCTGAGGAACTCCGTTATCGCCGTCTTGATGTCCAGGACCTTCGGTTCCCCGTCCACAATGGCCAGGTTGATCATTCCGAAGGTGGATTCCATGGCCGTGTGCTTGTACAGCTGGTTGAGAATCACTTCCTCCAGTATCCCTCTTCGGAGGTCGATGACTATCCTCATCCCATCCTTGTCGCTCTCGTCCCTGAGGTCGGTGATTCCGTCGATCTTCTTGTCCTTGACCAGATGGGCCATCTTCTCGATCAGCTTCGCCTTGTTCACCATGTAAGGTATCTCGGTGACTATGATCCTCTGGGTGTCCTTCGCCTTCTCTTCGATCTTCACCCTCGCTCTGACCCTGATCCGACCCCTTCCGGTGTGGTACGCCTCCACGACTCCTCTTCTGCCGTAGATGATGCCACCGGTCGGGAAGTCAGGTCCCCGCAAGATGGTCATGAGCTCCGTCACCTCGATGTCCGGATTGTCGATTATCTCAATAGTGGCATCTATCACCTCTCCGAGGTTGTGGGGGGGTATGTTGGTCGCCATTCCCACCGCGATACCGCTTGAACCGTTGACCAAAAGGTTGGGGAACTTCGCAGGCAGTACGGTGGGTTCCTTCAGAGAACCGTCGAAGTTGTCCGTGAAGTCGACCGTTTCTTTGTCTATGTCGGCCATCAGTTCATCTGTGATCTTGTCCATCCGGCACTCGGTGTATCTCATCGCCGCTGGAGGGTCGCCATCAACGCTGCCCATGTTCCCTTGACCATCGATAAGCATGTAGCGCATGGAGAAGTCCTGTGCCATCCTGGCCAACGCATCGTAAACTGCCATGTCGCCGTGGGGGTGGTACTTGCCCAGAACCTCGCCGACCACTCTTGCCGACTTCTTGTAGGGCTTCGACCTATCCAGACCCAGGTCCCTCATCGCATAGAGTATCCTCCTGTGGACAGGCTTGAGCCCGTCCCTGACATCCGGCAGCGCCCTGCCCACGATCACGCTCATGGCGTAATCTATGTACGACGTCTCCATCTCGGCTTCTATGGGTCTTGGAAAGATCCTTTTCTCTTCTTCTTCGGTCTCTTCCAAAAGATCACCTAAATGTCAAGGTTGACCACTTCTTTCGCGTGCGCCTCTATGAACTCCCTTCTGGGCTGGACCGCATCCCCCATCAGTATGTTGAACAACAGGTCGGCCTTAACAGCGTCCTCTATGGTCACTATCTTCAACATCCTCTTCTCGGGGTCCATCGTCGTCTCCCACAGTTGGTGCGGGTTCATCTCTCCCAGGCCCTTGTACCTCTGTATCCGCACGCCCCTTCCGTTATCTTTTAGGTATTCCTCCTTTTCCTTCTCGGTGTACACGTACGTGACGGCCTTGCCCTTTGACAATCGGTACAACGGGGGTTGCGCGATGTAGATATATCCCGCGTCGATGAGCGGTCTCATGAACCTGTAGAAGAATGTGAGCAGCAATGTCCTGATATGCGATCCATCCACGTCAGCGTCCGTGGTTATTATGATGCGGTGGTATCTGGCCTTCTCGATCTCGAACTCTTCTTTGACGTTGGTGCCCAGTGCGGTTATGAGGATCCTTATCTCTTCGTTCTTGAGTATCTTGTCCAGTCGAGCCTTCTCGACATTGAGTATCTTGCCTTTCAACGGCAGTATTGCCTGGAACCTTCTGTCCCTGCCCTGTTTTGCGGATCCTCCGGCGCTCGGACCCTCAACGATGAACAGTTCGGATTTTGCCGGGTCCCTTTCGCTGCAGTCGGCCAGCTTTCCAGGCAGGCTCATGCCTTCCAGGAACCCCTTCCTTCTTGTGAGCTCCCTTGCCTTCCTTGCAGCTGCCCTGGCTTGTGATGCCAGAACCGCTTTCCCGATCGCTATCTTGCCGACTCCGGGGTTCTCCAAGAGGAACTCGCCCAGCTTCTTGTTGACTATCTTCTCAACGATGCCTTTCACTTCGCTGTTGCCCAACTTGGTCTTGGTCTGACCCTCGAACTGCGGTTCAGGGAGCCTGATGCTGAGTATAGCTGTCAATCCCTCTCTGACGTCGTCACCGGATAACGCTTGATCTTGCTCCTTGAGAAGTTTCTCCTGCTTGGCATAATCATTCATCGTCCTGGTGAGTGCGGCCCGTAGTCCGACCAGGTGGGACCCGCCTTCTATGGTTCCGATGTTATTCGCGTAGGTGTGGATGTTCTCGGAGTACGCGTCCGTGTACTGCATCGCGAGCTCGACCTCCACATTACGTGAGGAGCTTTCGAAGTAAATGGGATCTTCATGGAGAGCGGTCCTGTTGGCGTTGATGAACTTGACGAACTCGACTATCCCGCCCTCATACTGGAACTCGTCCTGCTGGGGC
>JAUVGH010000020.1 GCA_030593885.1 Methanomassiliicoccales archaeon | reverse complement strand
AACCAAGAAAATACTTCCAGACAAGAATGACAGAAATCTTAAGATAAGGAATGAAGAAAGGTTGAGGGATAGACTATTCAAGATCGTGATGTCAAACTACAACCAACGGATTGACCATTACGATATGACACATGATGCACTGTCGTTATCACGAAAAAAGGACTTCAAGATAATTAGGTACCGTTTGGTGTCGAGCATGATTGGAGAAGAAGATGACTATACGGGCGAGCACACTGTTTACCCCAGGACTTTTGTGTGCAAGAAATGTGGCGATTTCAGGTATCCACGTGATAGTGAATGGCGCACGTTTGATTCGAAGAAGTGTAAAGCATCTCCCTGCGATGGAGAATATGAACAGATATCAATCCTTCTATACTGCAAGCAATGTGGCAATGTCAAGCCCCTACATTACTACTGTAAGAACCATAGGATAAGACTGCTAAGGAAGGAGAAGGATTCCTTACTGACGTGGAAGGTTCAGTGTGTCCAGTGCAAGAAGGATCCCATAGACATTTTCCGATTCGCCTGCAGTCATGAAGAAGACAATGTGAAAATATGCAACGCGAAGCCTGAGAAATTCAAACCTCTAACAGTGAAAGAGGGAGGGGTCTTTACTCCGATTGTCGTGACTTCCATCGATATCCCTCCAACTGAGGCAATCCAGCTCGAAGACCTTGAGTATTTGCTATTGGCCCTGCATCTTGGCAAGTTTTCTGAGATCTCGGAGAAGATTGATTCAAGTGTAACATTGTCAAAGATCGAGAGCTATATCAGAGCGTGCAAAGACCAAAATCTTAAGGAGGCTTTGTTCTCAACCGACCCTTCATTCTCCGGACTGTCAGAGACTGAGAAGGAGCAGAAATGGAAAAGGAGATTCTTCGCTGACTCAATAGAGCAAGTTGTTAATGGCCTGAAGAATAACTATCCAGACGCTGATCTGGAGAATCTCAATGATTATCTTGCGATTAAAGGCACCTTTTCTGATGGAGAAACCACCTGTTTGTCGTATGGTAGTTACTTGAAAACCATTTCAGACACAACTCGAAGAAAGATTAAGCTTGAAACATACAAAGCGGTCAAGAGGAAACTTGGCATCGAAGACATTAGTTACATCTCTGATGTTGGCTTGATATCGTCCTGCATAGGTGTCATCAACGGTGTGAATAAGTTCTATGAGTCGGGCTTTGTGCCCCATTTCGATCCCATATGGAAAGACAGTAGGAAGAAGGACAAACTAGTAGCATATTCATATCCGTTTGAAACTGAAGGCATCCTCTTCACAGTCGACCGACTGCGGGCATGTAGATGGTTAATGGATACTGGGTTCTTACCAGAAAAGGGGGTTGATGGAGAACAGGCAAAGGAAATCCTTTTGGGAATCGAAAAGGAATCCCCACCTTATGAGGCACTCATGACTCTGTTGCACACCTTGTCCCACACATTGATGAGACGGTCCTCTCTCCATACTGGGCTTGACAGCGACTCTTGTGGTGAATTGATTTTCGTTAATCCAGCGGCATTTATGATCTTCTCTACGTCTAATATCAATATTGGCGGATTCGAATATGTGTTTGAAAACTCCTTGAATGAATGGCTAAGAGATGTGGAAATCGAGATTCGAGAATGCACCTTTGATCCTACCTGCATCTTTGAGAAAGGAGCATGCTTCTCATGTCTATATTTGCCTGAATACGCATGCTCGGTTTTCAATGAATATCTGGACAGAGATGTGGTGATGGGCAAGGAGAGATATCAAGTCGGCTATTGGTGATAACACGGTTTCGCTTGTCGTAGATAAGAAGCACTACTCTGTTATGAAATCTCTGATGGATGCACTTGTTGATCAGCCTGGGATAGAAGTTGGCGCCCTCACAAAAAGAGTCGCAAAGGATGGACATAAGAAGGAGGCAATTCGGGAGAGCATCTTTTACCTTTTATCGCGCGAATCTGTGGTGATAGTCAAGCCTAGCAAGAGGTTTGATAGCGTCCAGATTCAGTTGCTCGAGAAGCCTGATCTCCGGCTATCAGAAGGTGAAGGAACTGACGAATATCCGCGACTAGCAATAAGTCTACCTCCTTTCAATCTGTTTGGACTCAAGACCGACTTGGAGGCGCAGAGGGTTCCTTATTATTCCATGAGGGAAGAGTTCATGAGGTTGATAGAGAATGCAGAGAGGAGCATATTCATCTGCTCGCCCTTCCTTCAGAAGGAAGGGTTCAATACCTTCTTGCCAACACTGATTTCAAAGGCTGAGAGAGGTGTAGATGTCAAGATTGTCTCGAGACAGATTGACAGAGGGGACTACAACAGCAGATATACCGAGTTGAAGGAAATATATGAAGAGTTTAGGAATAAAAAAGCTCCTGTTTCAATAAGGAATTATCACTATCAATCGGAAAAATTCGTCAAGAGTAGCACTCACGCGAAATTCATTGTTTGCGACAATAGATACGCCTATGTGGGAAGTGGTGAGTTTCGCCTCAATTCATTCGAGAAGAATTTCGAACTTGGCGTTATCATTGAAGGGGAAACAGCCAGCAATCTTGGTCTAATCTTCGATATGCTCTTCTCCGTCTCCTCGGATGTTCGATTTGATGGTGAGGACTTTCGATGAAGGCCTGGTATGAGCACACTCATCCAATCTGTACTTACAACCCCAAGAGAAAGGGTGCTCCCAATAATGTCAGATTGTCTGGGAGATTCGGCCCGGTGACGAAGTTCATTTTCAACACTTTCGCCAATTCCCTGGGCACGAAGGACCTCATTGTTACTATTCCAGACTCTGTTCTAAGGCCGATTCCCATACTATCCTATATCTACGCAACTCTCAGGGAGAAATCCGTGATTGTTTTCACACAGAAAGGAGGAACACGCACTGTCGACAGTCCTGTGAAGTATCACAATCGGAATTATCATCTTCTAAACAAAGACGGTGAGTATCTCTTCTATTATGTCCCAATGGGTATCATGTATCATGATCGAGTTGAAGCGAAGGTCTACATCCCTCGGGCTGTCGCATCTCTCAGGAAGAAATACATAGATCAGCAGAAGAAGAATTTCCTGGAAACTCTTGGGCCCAAGATATTGCTGTACTGTGACGAGAAACAAAATAGGATTATCAGTACCATCGAGAAGATCATACTGGACGATGAGAAGGTTGACGACCAGGATATCGAAATCGACCTTGGGTTAGTCATTTTTGAGAATGTCGATCGATTCATACATTCAGAATACTCATTCAGAAAATTCCTTGAGTGGACATCACCTTTGCGTGAGAAGGGTGCATCTTTGCTTCTCCATTTCTCCAATCCTGAGTCAAGATTCATTCGAAGTGTGAAGGACGAGATTAATGCACTTGTCATACCATTCGGCTTTGGTCTGTTGAGGTCTAACAAAGAGATTAGAGATGCGATGGATACTGTCTTTGAGACCCGGAAAATAACTCCATCAGAGACGCCATTCTTAGAGAAATACGATGCCGATCGTGAGCATTTCTACGAGGGGATCACAGACATTGAGATTCTGGAACCCTTGCTTGTATCTGGGAACATTGACTATCACTTCGCAACTGCAAAATCCCTTGCCAGGCAGATTGATGAAGACAAACTGTTAAACAAGAAGCTCTTCTTCAGAGTGCTTGGCCTGTTATATAGGTTTCATAGTATGGCAGTCAATCCTGGGAAGTATAAAGAATCCTACGGCGACAATCATATCAAGTGGAGACATTACTCCGTCCAACAACTTCTCGGAATGTTGAAATCTCGCCTGGATGACGAAGACAAGGAGAACAGAACACTATTGAGTCGTTTGATTTCTGAGATACATTGCCTGTACTTGGAATTGAAGGAATGTATGAGGTTTGGGGAAGACAATACATATTCAAGAGTGGCCAAGGACTTCAGGATTATGGAATTGCTCAAAGGTGAGCCATCGATTCTGACCAATGGTGGATCGATCGTGCTGGCTACATATTCTCCTTTCGAACGCAATGTCGTGTTAAGGGAACTGGATAAGATAGGAGCAAATGATGGCTTTGATGTTAAGACCATAGGTCAAATCAATAAGTCCCTGCGCCCCAAGTCCGGCATAACATTAGTTTTGCCTGGCCCATTGCGCTTGAAGTACTTCTCCGAACTGCTTCAGCCCTACGAAAGAATTCTGATTCTTGCCTACAGTGGTTCGAATCATGACCTTGTAGAAGATCAGATTGATTTGTTCAGCACCTACACTCTGGAACAAGAAAAGGACTCAATGATATATCTGGGTGAAGTCTATGATTTTCTTGATGTACCGAAGGATGGCATTTTCAAGGACCACTGGGAACGCCTTGAGGCTTTCGAAGCCAAACGCCAATCAGAAATCCCCGACGGCCAATTGGGAGAAGTTCTTGTGGATCCGAAACCACTTGCCGAAAGACTCAAGGAAATTACCGCGGTAGATCATAGAGAATACAGGGAACACGAAGAGGCGATTGAGCACATTGAGATGCGAATTGCCGAGGCCGATGAGGACGAAATCGTGGATGTAAGGTTTGCCACATATTATGAAACAACACTCAGGAAGGTCAAGTCCGAACTCACCATAACCAAGACATTGCCAGCCGAGAAGACCTATCTCTATCTTGAACAATCGGAAGGCAAGATCTTTGAAGGCACGCCTAGAAACTTCAGGAAGGGATATACTATCCTAATCCTGGACAACGATGAACGGAAGACGATTCTCGGGCTGATTATTGATATTCTGGATCTTGAAGAAGATGTGGACACGATCCTAGTTGAATCTTGGAAGAAGAGGCTAGCTGAGTACATTGAGTTGGACGATCTGACATTCGCAGAGGTGTACGAATCATATGTTGCCAAGGGCGGTCGGAGACATCGAATGACGGTCATGAACTGGGCGAAAGGCAATGTTCTTGCTCCGGAAGACTCCCAGGACCTTCTAATCCTGGGTATGATCATGGGAGATGAACAGATTATCGAAGATTATGATATCATTGATCGAGAGGTCCAAAGCTTGAGGGTGATTCATCAGACAACAGGTAGAAAAATCAGAAGGATGGCAAAGGAAATCCTGAAAGGAGAATTGGACACCTCAAAGTTGAGCTATGAGGAGTTTTTGCTGTACGAGAAGATCAAGGACGGCCTTTATATGATTGAGAGTATTTTCAGGCGAGAACCCGAGGACGGTGAGGATGCTTGAAGCTGTTGCTAGTTGAGCCCGAATTCCCTGTCCCTCCAAAGAGCAAGAACCACAAGGACTTTTTGCCACTGCCTCTTCTGAAAATCGGTGCTTACTATCGCAAACAATCTCAGTCAAATGAAGTGGAGTTAGTTCGCGGCAATGAGGACATTAGTTTCATACCAGACAAGATCTTCATCACATCTCTCTTCACATATTGGAGTGACAGTTTCTGGGAGAGTGTTAAGTTCTATCGGGACAGATTCCCGGATGCAACTATCCATGTAGGAGGAATCTACGTCTCCCTCTTCTATGAAGATAGTGAATTCCTCAAGAAAGCACGGGAATATGGAGTCAGAAGGCACAAAGGCCTCCTTAAGTATGCGGAGAATTGCTTTCCAGACTACTCTCTGATCGAGGAGAATCCTCATCCGGTCGACTATCAGATCATGCACGCCTCACGTGGCTGCGTTCGAAGCTGTGACTTCTGTGGCACTTGGAGGATCGAACCAGAGTTCAGTCCTACAATGACCGTGAAGGAGAAGATCAAGCGTAGAAAGATCGTGTTCTACGACAACAATCTGCTCGCGAATCCTCACATAGAAGGAATTCTGGAGGAGCTTGTCGAACTCAAGAAAAACAGAGAGATTCTGTGGTGCGAATCTCAGAGTGGCTTCGACGGACGAATACTTGTTGAAAAGCCTCATCTGGCAAGACTGATCAGGCAAGCAGGGTTCAGATACCCAAGGATTGCGTGGGATTGGGGTTTTGACAGATTTCCGAAGATGAAGAGGCAGATTGATCTTCTTACAAGAGCTGACTATGGGCGCAAGGACATAAGCGTCTTCGTGCTCTATAATTGGGATATCCCATTCGAAGAAATGGAGAAGAAGAGGATCAAATGTTGGAGATGGGGAGTGCAGATGTCAGATTGTAGATATCGGCCTCTGAATCAGACTTATGACAGGTATAATCCAAGAAAGAAAGGACAGACAAATGATGAATACCACATCCACGAAGAAAGCGGATGGTCAGATGCTCTCATCAAGCAATACCGGAGGAACGTCAGACGACAGAATATCTGTGTGAGGCATGGTTTTCCGTTCTACTCGAAAGACTTCGAGAGGAAGAGGTTCGGCAAGAACGTCACGAGAGCAACTAAGAAGATGAGAACCAGAGCAGAAAAGGAGAAGTATCTGCGTGACCGAGGAATTGACTATTGGTTCCCTGGGCGCATCACCTATCCGTCAAAAGAGTGAACTAGACTGGTTCCACCACTTCGTGCTATCTCGATACTCAGTTGCTTTCTCTTCCTTTTGGGGCTTTCTGAAGATGTATAGATGTTCGTAAGCCAATAGGAGAAAATCGTAATTCTTGCCTCTCCACTTTTCCCTCCCCGACTTCGTTTTCCACTGATGTTTGATGATATCCTCTTTCAGCACAAAACCAGCATCTAGAAATGTCTGCATGACTCTAATCGCTATCGGAACATGGTGTTTCTTCCGCCTGGTGTCACCAATTAGTATCCCACAGTGTTTCCCGGGCTTCAGAACTCGTAGGCACTCAAACGCGACTTGGTGAATCTCATCAACATACTCATTGACGTTATGAGTTCTTGATAGATCTCCCTCTACAGGGCTCTGTTTGGAATATGAGACGATGTCCGCATAAGGTGGGTGGGTTGCCACCAAATCCATGCTCTCTTCCTCAATCTCGTTCAGGAACCGTGCATCTCCTTCATATGTGAGTATTCCAGGGTCATCGAGTTGTTGGTCGGGAGGGTTTGGATTGAAGCTCAGTCTATCTCTTGCTACCATCACGGCATTCGGGTTTACATCCACACCTATTGCCTTCCTATTGAGAAGCTTGCATTCTACTAGAGTCGTTCCGCTCCCCATCATCTGATCAAGAACCGTATCTCCTTCTTCTGTGTAACGAAGAATCAGATTCCGCGGTATATATGGGGACCAATTCCCCCTGTAGTTGCCACTGTGAGTGGCCCAATCTCCTCTATCTGGAAAGCTCCAGGCGTTGAATCGTTCTATCTCGTAGTCCTCGGGTGGGGAGAGTTTCTTGATTTCCCACTCACCTTCGAGTTTCACTTCTGACTTCTCTATCTTAACCTCCTTATGTCTCTTAAGAAACTTCAGATAGTCTTCGTGCTTCACTGGTTTCATTGGTTTGAATTCGATGGTTACACCTCCCCCAAGGTAAAGCTGGTTGCCAATATAACGCTTCACACCAGACTGATGAATCTCACTTGGTCAGAATACTCTATTGGAACTCTCGCAGTCCGGGTGAAAGAAGGCGCCAATAAGTAGACCTTTACCCTCTCGGCGTCCTCTGACTTCAGAACTAGATGTAGCCAGTCCAAATACCTTCGAATTTGCTCAACTGCCGGTTTTCCTGCGGGTTTCACTTTCAATTCAATTATCGTGTTTGGGACTGTACCATTTTGGATCTTGTCTTCAGTGAAATAGCAGATATCTGCCCTATCCATCTGTGCAGGCTTGAATGGGGAAACAGGAACTTGTCTGCATATGGTAGCCCCTTTCGGCCTCACCTCAGCAGGTAGGAGATTTGGGTTGGCAATGACCGAGGCCTCCATGTGGGCTTCATTGACAAAAAGTGAGTCTTCGAAAGCTTCGCTGAGACTGCCCACATCAAAGCTCGGATCGAACAGAATTGGATCACTCGCAAGGGAGATGATTTCTGAGGATTCTCCCGACAGATGCTTCTTAGGTTCTTCTCTGAATAGTGTAATCGCGGCTTCAACTTCACCTGGAGTAAGCGTACAGAAAGACATATTGGAGATGGAGTTGGAAGGCAGTGGATATGGATATTTACCCAGTTGGAAGTAAAGCTGGTCAGAGAGGATTGCGCTGCCCCTTAGTCCCTCTAGATCTTCGAACCTCAGCAAATAAGGTTGACACCGTATGCCAACTTCGGGAACTTCGAATATTCCTGGTTTTTCCTTTTGGATATATCTCTCCCTCCTACCTTCATCCCAGTAGATGTCGGCATTTGCGGCCCTGCCAAGCGGACTGAATTGGCCATTCAGGTAGAAAGACCCGACTTCGTTCGAACCTGTTACTTGTCCCCCATAGACTATCATTCTCTTACGGAAGAAGAAGACATGAGCGCCTTCTCTTGCACATGCATAATCTGCGAGTGCCTGATAGTGACGACTTCGCTGAGGGACTTCATCATCAACTGGGGGCATCAGGAATCCATAGATTCCTTCCCTCAGGTATAGATTGAGCGTCTCTTCGTCATAGAGGGTCACAAACAATCCAGAAGATGGCATGCTTCTCAGTCTCCACAGAAACTCAAATCCACCAGGCGTAGCTGTTCCCGATGATCTTCCCCTCCAGTCTGCCCTCTTCTGCCAACTCCCTAAGTCTTCTGTAAGCGAGATTGTACGAGCATCCCACTTCTTTCGCGACCTCCTTTGTGGAGAGGACACTATCCTCTGTCAAAGCCTTCAAGAAAACGTCGTCATGAAAAGATTCCTCGAACCTTCCTGTTGACGTATCCTTCTCCTGTTTCATCTCGGAGACCTAATCAGAATATTGCTATTTGTATGACCGTTGAATACATATTCAACGGAAGAATCTATTAAGTATGCCAATAATGATTAGTTGGAAGAGGGTCAAATGGCTGAACCTATCTTGAAATGGGCTGGGGGAAAACGGGAGCTTCTTCCAGAGATCATATCATTCTTGCCTCTGGACTTTAGAGAGAGGAGATTTCACGAACCATTCTTTGGCGGCGGCGCAGTCGCATTCTGGATGGAACCTATCTCCGGCACGATAAACGACATCAATCCTAGGCTTATGAGATTTTACGAAGTTGTACGAGATCATGTGGACGAGCTTATTGAGGATGCCAAGGGACACGTGAGCGAGAAGGACTACTACTATGAGTGTCGAAGGGAGTTCAACAAATCCATTCTAGAAGGAGAGGAATTGGACAAAGTGAGAGAAGCAAGTCTTCTGCTTTTCCTGAACAAAACGGCTTACAACGGCTTGTATAGGGTAAACAAGAAAGGTGCCTTCAACGTACCATTTGGGAAATATCAGAATCCAACGATCGTCCCAGAAGAAAGACTCAGGAAAGCCAGCGAGGTTTTGAGAAATCTTGAAATCAAAGTTGGGGACTTTGAGTATGTCCGGAAGGAAGCAAGGGCAGGAGATCTCGTGTATCTTGACCCACCGTACCAACCTGTATCAGAAACTGCAGATTTCACAGCTTACTCGTCACAGGGTTTTGGTTTTGATGAGCAGAAGAAGCTCAGAGATCTTTGTCTAGGGCTTCACAAGAAGAGGGTGCTTTTCGTCTTGAGCAACTCTTGGACCCAACCCATGAGAGAGCTCTATGATAAGGCTTCGGGGTTTGAAATCAAGAGGGTTGAAGCTCATAGGTTTATCAGTTGTGACGCTTCTGGACGGGGGAAGATTCATGAAATCTTGGTTACAAATGTTCCCCGAAGAAGCAGGGTGGGCAGAAAGAAGGCCAGTGTGTTTGTCACTGATCCCTATCAGCAGGTTTTGACTGAGTACACACAAGCAGAGAGTTAGAGACCATATTTGATTACCGCTGTTCGTTGCTGGAGGGTTAAGGGCACGCCGCTTTCTCACTCCGAGAAGAGTTACAAGCTACGGGACCCTTCACATCAAAGCGAAGTTACATCAGTCTGAGACTAATCGCTTGAGATGATATTAGGTTCCAAGGCGACATCTTTCCTGAATTGAGACATTACTAGGACCTTTCACCCTGTATACCATACCATTCGAGCACTTGTTTCCAGTGACCTTCCGTGATGCACGTCTCACATTCGCAAGGTTCATCCCGCCAATCTGTGCTCAAATCGTCCACCACAAACATTCTACCGTGCTCTGGTAAGCACCGGAGGGAGGTCTGAAAAATATCCAACGCTCCTTTCTTGAAGTTGGGCATGTCCTCGCCACGCCGTCGTCTGTAGGCATCCGTCGCACTTGGAAGGGGGCTCTTTGACTGAAGAAAAGCTATGCACTTGTATGCGAGCTGTCGGTATCTAGAAGCATCCCAAAGATGGCCCCAGTTGTGTTCTTTTCGGGTCATCCTTGTCAGTTCTTCTTGAAATAGCTCTTCGAGTAACCCATACCAGATTATCGATCCGCTCAGGTTAAGTCTCCAAGTCGTTGTGCCGTCTTCGGCCAAGAAGACATATCCCCCCATCAATCGACCTCCTGACTTGGTTGCTTTTCGCTTCTCATGTTCTACTCTCCTCCTCTCTGGACGTATTGTCGGATGAGCTTCTCGATGACCTCATTCTTCTTGCGATAACCTTCCTTTTCAATGACCAGGATGCTAAAGCGTTTCCAAAGGTCTTTGTCTATGCTAATTGTAGTTTTGACGCTATTCATGGGAATTGAGGTAACATATGCTTCCTTATAACCTTTTACCCTTATTAAAGGATAAAAGGCAACAGTCTAGGAGTGGAGGCGAAAGGAAGACATCCTTTTCACACCTCGTCAGAAGGGGGAGATGGGAGAGGACACCTAGGTTCAATCTCAACCTTTCGGCTTCTCATTTCTTTCCTTCTTCATCAGTCTCATGGACTCAATGATTTGGTCTTTGTTTCTCAGTATGAGGTAGCTCTCGAGAATCTGAATTTCGTCTCGAATTCTAAGTATCGGTTTGTGTACAATGTATGAGATAATGGCTATGAGCGCAACTACAAGAGAAACCCGAAATGGAGTATCGTAGATATCCAAATGAACGACGTCTCTCGCCGCAAGCCATGCAATTGACAATATGATAGCAGCAAATCCGGCTGACACTGGCGGCACGTATTTCGCCACAATGTACCTAGCATCATGATGATCCCAGTATCCTCTAAGGGTCTCAGTTGCATAACCCACATCAAATGAGCCCGAATCATTTTTTGAGTAAAGACCAATATTCACAAGTTCCTCATAGTGCGTATCGAGTCCTGCTTTACCCTTAGGAAAAGACATATTCTCTTCAGTTGCCCATTTCTTGATGAGTTTCACGGAGTCTTTCTCATAATGCTTCAAGAAGAAGGAGTTGTATGTTTGGTATACTAACCATCCAACTGGAATCGCAACTATGAACCCACTTATCGCTGCTGGAAGCATCATAGTGGAGAGCAGTTCCTGAAACGCCGAATACGTCACGAAGCACGCTATCAACAGAGAAGCATAAATGAAAATGAGGTAACCGGGGATCTCATATCTCAAGAAGCTTCGCACGTCTACCATAACCTGCGCATCCTAGGCATTCTGTGCAATTCATGTCTATCAATAATAATCTTCCGAGTGATGATTGATGACACTTCTTGAGGACTGAAAGAAGGTCAAGATGGATTCCTAGTCGTCGTCAACAACAGGGATAATATCATTTGATGGCATACGTCGTCGAGATGACACTTCCTAGTGTCTTATCGAATGATGGTACGGTGTGTCAGTGAAGCCCTTTCTCATCACCACCGAACATCGTCTCTGTATGGAGCCACCTTCTTTTCTCCAATGAATTCTCTGAAGACAATCAAATGCTCAAGAGCCAAGAAGATCATGATTGTGTGTTCCCATGTTCCGTCTTGAATGATGACAGACCTGCTAGTTCACAAAGGTTCTGCCTACAAATCCCCCACCCAGATCGCCCGCGTCATCACCGAACAATGGCTCCAGGACAACATGTACTGCCCCTCATGCGACTCCACCCACCTCGACCCCACCACCCCGGGCACCAAGGTCTACGACTTCCAATGCGACTCATGCGAAGAAAGATACCAGCTCAAGGCCAAGAGCACCAAGTTCGGAAGGAAGCTCACAGATTCCGCCTACGGACCCTTGAAGGACGCCATCGAGCACGACGTGGCCCCGAGCTTCTTCTTCCTGCGCTACACCAGGGACGCATGGAAGGTCCTCGACCTGTTCACCATCCCCTCGCACTTCTTCACAATCAATGCCCTCGAGGAGAGGAGACCCCTCAGGAAGACCGCCAGAAGGAGCGGATGGATAGGCTGCAACATACTCCTGGATCGCCTCCCGCCGGACGGATGGATCGAGATCATCAAGGACGGGAGCATCAGGAGCCCAGGGGCGGTTCGCGATGAGTGGCGGAGGTTCTCCTTCCTCAGAGAGTCCACGGTGAGGTCCAGGGGTTGGACGTCGGATGTTCTGACGTGTGTGAGGAAGCTGGGGAAGAGCGAGTTCTCGCTTCAAGAGATGTATGGCTTCGAGGAGGAGCTGAGGGAGCTTCATCCGAGGAACAGGCATATCAGGCCGAAGATCAGGCAGCAGTTGCAGGTTTTGAGGGACAAGGAAGTCCTCAGGTTTCTCGGAAGAGGGAGATATATGGTAAGAGATTAGCGAGAACGTCACCCTCCACCTCGTCCAATATGTTAACCTGGTAGATACTCGCATTTCTTCAGAAAGACTGAAATATCCAGTGGTCGATGAGGAAAGCCCTCTAGAATTCAGAAGGAGGAGGGAGCGTATTGGATAAGAAAGCCGGTCTGAGAAGCTTTGTTCGCAGCAACATTGACATTCTTCTCGATAAGAAACCCAGCTATAGAAAGATAAAGGGCAAGAAATTTACCTATTTTCGAGACCAGCTCAGTGGCCAGGTAGGTATGCCTAAGAACACTGAGATAGCTAGAGAAGTCTGCAGTATGCTTGTTGAGAGTGGACATGTCAACAGCTGTGAAGGGCTCGAAGATCTCATCAAGAAGGCTCCATTTGTGAACAAGAACATTTACGAAAAGGACAAGCCGTGGCTGGAATCCCTCTTTGAGAGACGAAGACCTGAACCGATTGTATCTAGAGATGATATTCGTAAGATGCATCGCGAGGAATATCGAAAGAAGAAGGAAGATGATTTTGTTAAGAGTGCCGAGTCTAAACTCTCTGCCCAGATTGCTGAGAAGGAACAGCAAGCCAGAGAGGAGGCCGAGTCACTCTTGAGAGAGGATCGGGAACTACTGGAACGTGACAAAGCAATACTTGAGGAGGAACGGGCTGAACTTGAGATATTCAAGTCCGAGATTGACAAATATGCTGAGATTAAGATTGAAGACATACCATATATCCCTCCGAGCTCTGAGGCAATCGAGCCTCGTGATGGATTGATATGGTGGGAAAGATTGGGTCTATTCCAAAATCCCTTTCCAACGACTGATGGTCTTTCGAAGATTGATGAGAAGTACTACGATGAGCTTGTGCTGAAGACAGAGGTGTTCCAGGACTACTACTCTCTTGTCACAAAACACCCCGATGAACTACTTAATAGAACGTGCCTCATCGTCGGCCAATTTGGCTCTGGAAAGACCACGTTGTTTGATTACCTGGGTAAACCTATGATAACTCATGATCTCCTACCGATTCATGTGATCCTTGACGCAGAAGGGGACGCGGAAGACATACTCAGGAGTTTTTTCAAATGTCTGTTCCACGAGCTTTCAGATCTGTATCATGGAATCACCGGCCAGGATCCTCGGTCATTCTATACTAATCCAGCGAAGGAGGAACTGCTAGGAATGATGGAGCTGATTCGCAAAGAGAAGAAGCGAAAAGGCATCATTCTGATGCTCGACGGTCTGCATAAGAACGAAAGCAAGAGTCAGACAGCACTCAAATTCATTCAGATGCTACAGAACACAAAGGACTACTGGGTCCGCAAGGGTCTTGACATCAGCTTGCTCATCGCTGGGTCGAAGGCCTGGGAACTCGAGCTAGGTCAGGATCCTTCACTGCGAGGGTCGATCAATAGAACAGATAGGATTCAGGAAATCACCTCAGATCAAGCATTCGACATGATCTCTAAGCGACTCGAGACTTTCTCCGAGGAAAAGGATAGGCCCACTAAGGTTCGCAAGGCCGCGGTTGAGAAAGCCTACAACATCTTCAAGAAAAAATACCCAGGAGAGATTACCTTCAGAGACATTGTGGACGAGATTCTTCCCTATCTGGAGACTAAGAACCGAGTCTATGTTGAGATTTCTCTACCATTCGATCGGGAGTTACTGGACAAAATGACTGCCGAGGCTGCGAATTTCCCCAAGGCTTTGAGGAGAATTGAGAGACTTCGAGAAAGACCTGATGCCTTTGTCCCTGCTCTTCAGATCTTATCGATAATCTTGGAAAAGAAACGCATTCGGGAAACGGACCGCGTATTCTCTGAGAATTCATCACTTTTTGCAATGCTTCTGAGGGTTGGGCTCATTCAGAAAGTGCGGGAGAGGGGTGGAAAAGGGTTCTACTGGGGGCCGTCTAGGCTTCTGACTAACTTCTCACGTCACATGGAGAAGAGATTCAAGATGAAGGCCGCCTCTTTCATGATAGATCTGTTCCAGGAAAGGGAGGAGATCATTCCAACCCGAGCCGAATCTGAAGAGATTCATCTCTTGAAATCACTAATTGCCACCCATCAAAGCTCAGATTCGTTGCTTGCGAATGCCATGAAGGACGCTCTCGCTAAGTTCGAGAAGATTGATAAGAACGCAATATCCCCTGTCGATATAATTCCTTTGAGCGAAATAAGGAAAGAAACGACTGAAGCAGTTGAAGCGTTTCTCAAGGTCCTGTTCTGGACAATCGAGCCGAGGAAAGAACAGTTCTTCTTTGGGAAAACGCCTCGAGAATGGTTGGCCGATTCCTGGGTTACTTCATCAGATGTTTTGGAGTATTGGAACGAGTTGGATCGACTCGGTAGGATTCAGCCTACCAAGAAAGAGGCAGCGGAGCTGACAAGCTCATGTAGGAGGGCTCTTAGAGATTTCTCAAGATTAGTCGAGATAATGCTAAGGGTTAATCACATTGTGGACTTGTCCAGTCCCGATCTCAGCAAATCAGATAAACGCGAATTACATCAATGCAGACTCGACTTCAGTCGTGAGGATTTCTTTGAGTCATGTCGACGCTTGACAGACCATTTGGAGAAAAGACTGCGTAATTTCCTATATGATATCTTCCAACTGAAATATGGAGAGAAATGGAGAGCCAGGATGGGGAAGAGGGCCAACACATACATCAAGGGCCAGAAAGAAAGGTCGAGAACAATGCTTGCCCCCATCCAAGGCTCAATGAACGATTTGTATAATTGCACAAGGCAACACTACAGAACTATGATAACGGAAGTTGATGGAAACTGGAGCCAGGTCTTCGGACATTGTTTTGGATATGATGGAATGCTCTTCGTGGAGGATTATCTCAGCCGGTTATTTGCTTTGAGCGACAAGGACAAGCACAACCTCCCAAACGAGTTCTTCAAGGAGAACTCCGACAAATTACTTCTTTCGCTCCAGCAGACACCCAGATTTCTTGGCTACATCAATCGTGCATATATCAAGACAGTTCTTCCTGAGAACGTCTTTGCTGACACAGTAAATGGGGATGTCCACATGTTCTTCAGCTTCATGGAATTGAAAGACAAGAGCAATCTCAACAAGCTTGTCATAAGCCAGGAACGAGGACAGGCAATTTCTAAGAAACTCGAACGACAGTTATCTGAGTCAGAACTGATTCTAGATTTGGCAGACCACGATGAAGTTGAGTACCGGCTCGGGGCGAAATACAGGGAAGCCATTGGCGTTCTGTGCTACGCCATCAGATCAGGAATGCTGGTAACTGAGAGCAGTTCTGGATCCCTGATTGTTCTGAGACATCCTTAATAGGATTCGTTTCTAGTTCTTGTTCTCACCCAATCAATTCCATCAAACCTCAATGCAATAACTGGTGGCGACCACTTTTCTTCTACCCCCACCCCAGATCAAACTCCCCATCCCCTTCCATCAACGACTTCGTCCTCCTGAACTTCATCTTGGGACTTAACCCGCCCGCAACCGCATAATCCGGCCGACAGCACACGACGTACGCAATATCCGTCCCATCCAAGTCTCTGAAATTAACGTCTCTCTGTGAACGCATATATCGAACCCCAACGCAAACTTATTATACATCCCTCCATCACTCCAAGGACCATGTGCAGCAAATGCGAAAACGCGATAATCAAGAACTTCAAGGTTGGCAAGAAGCTCTATACCACCAGGCACAAACCGTTCACAATAACTTCCATGAATCCCGAGACGATAGCCGTGAGGGTCACCACAGGCAAGAGCAGGCCTTTTCATGTCAAGCACACTGCCCTCGTCTATCATTCCATGAACTTTGACAAGAAGACCATCAGGAGGGTTTCTTCAGGAAGGGATTCGATCTGCAGTCTAGTAGGGGAAGATGGGCGTCTTGTCTCGTGCGGTTTATGCGAAAGAAGCCCTGCGTACATTTGGGGAATCCTCTCCGCCATGCCCGATGTGAGAACGAACGGCACTGAGCTTTCCATCAAGTAGACGAGAATGAGACGGTCACTTATGGCGGTCTCAAGAATTCAGAACTTCATCCGAAGAACAGGCATATCAGGCCGAAGATTGGGTAGCAGTTGCAGGTTTTGAGGGATGGAGGCACATTGACGTTCGCTGCAAGGGGTAAGTACGTAATGACCGACTAGGACTGTCTTCTCGATTATTCCGTCAGAATTGTCTTGAGAAACGCTTATTAGGACCCAGATGTTTGCCATATAATCCTGGAGGGGAAAGTGTGTTTCCAAAGAGAACCGTCACTCTGTTGATCATGATGAGCCTTGGCCTTGGAATGATAATGAATGCTCAGCACATGCAGGCGGATTTCCACGAGGATTTCGAAGGTCCGTCTATCGACCCGGTGAACTGGATCATCTCGGACTATGGTGGCCTTGCCGCCGAACAGGCAAACGGGAAGTTATACATCAACGGAACGTACGATTCAGGCGAAACCGCCCCTGGCACAGCCGGATGGAATCAGTTACGGTTGATCTTCAATCAAAGCTCCTCTGGTTTCCTCGACATATCTGTCACAGACTCAATCACCTCCGCCGGAGGGCCCGAATATTCTGTGGGAATGGGGATCATGGAGAACAGTAGCGTTGTCTGGGACAACATCACCAGCTGGGCGCAACGTTATTATCCTCCGACCACAAACGCCATAGGTTGGGTGGACAGCTGGTTCAACGGGATCGACACGAAGGTCACATTCGACGATACAGATATTGCGTTTCTTGAACAACATACTCACAGACTGATACATCACACCAACAGCACCGTTCAGTTCATTCTGGACGGAGAGACAAAAGGATGGCTTCCAATCAGCATCACATCTTTCTATCCATTCCTTCACGTAGGAATCAAGGGCGGAGGAACGTTCATCGAGGCCGTCTTTGATGACTATCACATAATCACAGACCCTCCAACGCCAGTTCTTGAAGCTTCGAACGAGAATCCAGATGTAGATGAGATAATCATGCTTGATGGGACAATGTCTCACTATCAGGGAGCAGAGATTGAATCATACTCTTTCGAATTCGGCGATGGACAATCCACTGGTTGGATTTACGAACCGTTTGTGTATCACATCTACTCTGCTGAAGGGTCATTTGACGCAAGACTGAAGGTCCTGGGTGACAATGGGCAGGAAAGTGGCTGGGCCACTGTTTCCATATGCGTTGAATGCGCCATCCCCATCGCCAACCTGACCGCGACACCTCTGACCATTGGAACCTTGGGTTCTGTTGAGTTCTCGGCCATTCAATCGACCGACTCGGATGGCGAGATACTGGGCTACTTCTTCGACTACGGTGACTGGAGTGACAGCGGATGGATCATGTCCCCCTTCTCCAATTACTCCTACTGGTATGACGGCATCTTCGATGCAAGACTGAAGGTGCTTGATGACGACGGCCATGAAAGCAATTGGAGCGAACCCATAACAATCACTGTTCTCAATGATGCACCCATTCCCCTGTTCTGGTATTCCAGCGACCATGTCAATCAGGGGGAGAACGTGACCTTGGACGGGAGCAAATCATTCGATCCAGACGGATGGGTGACTTCATGGTTCTTCGATTTCGGAGATTCGACAAGCACGGGCTGGATATCCTACCCCAACGTCACGTATGTCTATCAGGACATCGGGGAGTACATGGTCTCACTGAAGGTTCGGGACAATGATGGACGGGAGAGCACCCTCACTACCTCACATCGGTTCTACGTTCACAACACTCCCCCTGTGGCGATTGTGACCGTTTACGATCCTGTGGTCGCCCCGACTCTTAATGCTATCTTCAATGCATCATACTCTTATGATCCCGACGGGGTTGTTGGGAGCTACTTCTTTGATTTCGGGGATGGAACTGACAGCGGTTGGATCACCTCCCACACGACTGGGCACACCTATCTAGATGAAGGGGTCTATGATATCACGGTGAAGGTCAGAGATGATGATGGAGCCGAGAGCGTGTGGAGCACAGCGGTACAAATACAGGTGGAACGCCGGTTGCCACGCCCCTACCTTAACTCCACTACCGTCGAGGTCTTTGAAGGCGAAGAGGCCTTTCTTAGCGGCCAATTCTCCACGGGCTTTGACGGCCACATCAGGTTCTGGATCTTTGATTTCGGTGACGGGAGCACGACAGGGTGGATTTCGACTCCCTACACGACCCACGTTTATCCGGAAGCAGGAGAATATGTAGTCACTCTCAGAGTGAGGGATTCCTCGGGTGGGGAATCAGTTGGAGTGGACCAGTTGACCATTCATGTTATGGAGGAAGAGGATGCACAGGATGCCGAGTTCAATTGGTGGATGGTCTTGGCAATCGTCTTACTAGTTCTTCTGATAGTTGCCCTGCTCATTGTATTCCAGCAAAGAAAGCAGTTGAATGAGCTTAGGGGGGAAGTTGAAGGACCTGAGGAGGAAGAATAGCGGTTCATTAGTAGAGTCAAGATAGCTTACGGAGGGCAGGAAGACATGGCAGAAATCGACTGGACTTTGGTAGTAATGCTTGTGGTCGCACTGGCTGGTTTTCTAAGCGTCTGGTTCGCAAACGGTCATTTGGCTAGGAAGCTTGAGAAACAGAAGAAGATATTCGATATGAAACTCGATGTGTATACTAGATTAGCAAAGGCCCTTGATGCTTATGGTTGGTCAATAAGCTTTCGCGAGGACCATGATTCCTTCAAGAAATCAATAACTGAAATCGAACCATCCGAGATATTGAAGGAATCCATGAACCTATTGCGCAAAGCAGAGATATCTGGGAGTTTGCTATCGATGCTGAAAAGAAGCCTTGGAATGAGTGATCCTGACGATTGGAGTCTTCGCTTCACGAGTGAGGAATTCTACGGAGTGGGACATGGAGACACAAAGAAGCTGAAGCCCAAAGAAGTCATTGACAAGCTTCATAGGGAATGGCAAAGGCAGTTCATTGCTTCTCACCGGTGTGATGAGGTGAACACAAACAGAATCAAGCAAGGGTTGTCAGCGGTTAGGATTGTGGGTTCTATGGAACTCGCTGAAATGGTTGAGAATCTGGCCTCAAAGTTTATTGGCACTAGAAAGACTGAACCGCGCATGCTGAGAACAAGGGTGGACGAAGCCTTGTCAGAGCTTTCTAAAGATTTGAAGGCAACCCTCAAGTAGTCGCGATTCACCTTTCCCAGCACCAACTCCGAATTGGTTCCCACACCTCGACCCCACCACCCCGGGCACCGAGGTCTACGACTTCCAGTGCGACTCATGCGAAGAGAGATACCAGCTCAAGAGCAAGAGCACCAAGTTCGGAAGGAAGCTCGCAGACTCCGCCTACGGACCCTTGAAGGACGCCATCGAGCACGACGTGGCCCCAAGCTTCTTCTTTCTGCGTTACACCAGGGACGCGTGGAAGGTCCTCGACCTGTTCACTATCCCCTTGTATTCTATTCTCTCTTTCTCATCTTCCGTCAAAGCTCTGCCCTCTCACTCAGATTTGAGATTAACGTTGAAGAAATCGAGTCATATCTCAGGCAAGTCTCACTGTGATGTTCCATCACCCTCTCAGGCATTCTCAATAGGTGGTCTGGTTTTCTCATTCATCTCACCGCACTTGTCTTAATCGCACCTCGCTCAATATGTAGGAGAATTCTGAGTGATTGACCATTTACCGGAAGCAAGAGGGATTGATGCTAATGGCAATCCCAAAATCTGGTGGAAAGACTTATATCATTCGTTTCTATTTCGAGAATGAGGGGAGTGGTGCTTGAATGCCAAATCGAACTATACTGAAACTTGTTATGTCTGTTGAAGTTCTTCTCTCCTCAGGAGTTGGCGAAATTGGATCTGGATGGCGATCGTAACCAAGCTCTCAAACCTTCTTATCTTGAACTCGATCCTTTGGATGAGGAGAACCTCAGGAGAGCGTCTGAGATGTCTCAGACTATTGCACACCCTCGCTATCTTTCTGAAGACTCACGATCTTATCGTGTAACTCCATCTCGCACTAAATTGGAGCGCAGTCGCGCCCGTCACCAGTTCGCGGAACCAACAGAGATATTTCGCAATTTGTTCCAGTCCATACCGGATCGCTTTCATAGGATTGACATTCAGCAACCTCTTGAAGTTCCCGCTCGAGAGATTACCAATCACCTCCATGGAATTCCTTCGAATGAGTTGGATTTCCGCATCAAACACGATCTGGACGCTTTGAATATGAAGTTTTTCGTTCTTCATGTCAACTTCGGGATAGACCCAGACCCAAAGGAGTTAGTAGACTCCGTGAGTGTCAAAGCCGTTCTGAAACCAGGCATGCACTCTGGTGGGTGTATTCGAATATATGCTCAAGCACCACAGACATCGTTCGAGAAGACTGCAGAGTATAATGGCAAGACCGAAGTGACCTCTCAGATGGGATTTCAGATACCAAAACGACTTGTGCCCTGGCTGAATGCTGGTATCGACATCAAGGCTCAGGCAATCTACGAAGAGCATCTTGCGTTTTCAAAGGCGATAGTCACTTCGACAACCAACTCCAATGACAATATGTCCTGGCAATTCAAAAGAAGTGCTGAAACGGGAGAAGATCCTCGAGGGACCTACAGATTGTGTGCCACGGTTGGCATTCCTCGCGACTTCGCTGAGAATGTGCAGGAATTGAAAGGTCTCATACAAGCCGACCTAGCGATCAAAGCAGACGTCAAGGGTTGGTTATTCACTAATAGAGGTCGTAGCACATCGTTAGACGTTGTCTTCACTTGATATACCAACAGATCTGCTTATCCATTCTCCTCTTGATCCTCTTCCTCCTGGTTTCTCAAGCGGCCTCGTCTTACGGATTTCAGATCGACGATTTTGGTTAGTGAACCTTCCGGACTCTGTAGAATGCTTACTTCCTCCATGAGGCTTCTGGCAGGACTGCCTGGCACAAGCAAGATTATCTGCTTTCCGTATTTCTTCAACATCCTCACAACTGGTATGAAATCCTTGTCACCTGTAGCCAAAGCGAAGACATCGATGTACTCCTGGGTGAAAATGGTTTCCATGATGTCACACGTCATTACACTATCTGCGATGTTCTTCCGTTGAGAATTTTCTCCAGATCTGTACGAGGGTACTGTGACTGGATCAGCCCCCATTGAGTGCAGATTGTAGATGTCATTCATTCTTATTGGCCCTTTATCTTCAGGCAGACCCATCGACATGTAGACTCGGACGACTCTTCTTTGTGCATTCTCGGGAAGCTGGTCATATATGAGTTGAAGTAGGTCCCGTGGGCTTTCATACGCTCCTTTTCTCACTCTAACATTCTCATAGTCGATGAAGATCGCAATCTGAGGGCTATCCTGATTCATCCTCCTTCCCCTCCTTCGAGGATTCGTCGAGGTACTTGTCTACCAGTTCCAGCCAATTTGTGTTCTCCAAGATCAATGGAACCACGCGCCATAGGTCTGGATTGATGTAGAATGACGCTACAGAGGCTTTGGTTATGCTATTCTCTATCAGACCCCTGCCCCAATGTCTCAATTCACTCATCAGGCGGGCCTTCTGCACCCTGGCGTATTGATACTCGACTTCCTCAAAATCCACTCGCTCCTTCGCGGCATCAACCATATCCTGGATATCATCCATGTGTGGAATGGACGCATCACTCCCCGATTCCTTGCTCACAGCAATCATCACTTCGAAATCCTTTGGCCCAGTGATTTCTCCTACATATCCCGGCTCAAAATCGATTTGGAGCTCAATCGCAACGAATCCCAGGAATTGCGATGCACCTCGCAATCCAGAATATCCTCCTCTCGAGTTATGCCCCTCGGCTACATCGAAGTGATTCACATACTGCATGACGTTGTCTTCTCCATATGTTTCGAAGAGGATCTTCTCATCATCATCATCAAAGGTTATGCCAACTCTGAAAGACAGCTTAAACAGAAATCTGTCTTTCACTTTGTTGTCGACCGTGGCCGTGATCCTCAGACAGTCCCAGAAGTAGTTCTCAATCATATCGTCCCAGTCCTTTTTGAAGTGTTTCGCTACTTCCTTTGCTCCAAAGAACTCGCATATGTCTGCCCAGACGAGCGCCTTGAACTTCTCAACGATGTCCTTATCATAATGAGAATAAGGCTCAATACTCTCTGGGGTGGGTATCTGGAGCATGGAAGCTACGGTTCGGGATGAAGGACGGCTGCCCTGCCACGATTCAATCAAATCGTATAAATGCTCCAACTTATCAGCTTCAGTGGAAGACGGTTTTGGCTTCAGCTGTTTATTGATACTGTCAAGGTGTTCTTTGAGGCCAATGGCCAGTATCCTCTCAACTGCTTCTCCCATTGATGTGTTTTTCTGGGAACGGGTTTCGTAGAGCTTGAAGTACTCCCCCGTGCCAACCCTAAGACTTCTTCTCACTATCTCGTGGCTCTTCACTTCTTCTGTAGAAATAATGTCCAATAGCTCTCGCGCACGATTTGGTCGGTTTTCTGACATTGCCTGTTTGATGAGGTCTCTTAGCTCTTCCTCCGAAACCAAGTCTATTCGATTATCTTCCGAAGACACTGGATACTTCCCGGATAGCCATGCCCAGAACCGAGCCTTCTTGGAATCACTCGCCTCAAAGCTTGAAGGAATTCCGTTCTTCTTCCCTTTCTTAGTCATCGTAACCTCTTAATCTGTAATATGAATCATAGTATAAGTAATATTCGTAGCATAAGTAGAATCGTCTATGTAACACAATTGAATGCAGCCGGTTCTTTTTGCTCAGTTGAGACTATTTCTGTTCCATCCCACCTTGCGTCATCACCTTCGTAACCATCCAGGGCACCTTCAATCCATTGATCACGGACTTCTTCAACCTCTCCACAATATCTCCCTGGACCTTCTCCTGAAACCGGGAAACATCCTTCCAGGAGCCGTACTTCCCGGGCACTGGCGCCCACATGACACACACCGACTCCCCTCTCCTCCTTACAGGAACCTTGGAGCAGTGCTTCCTCAGCGTGTTGAATACGATATCATCTACGATCCTCTCCACGAATCCATCCTCCTCGCCATACGGATACAGCACCTCGCAGGTCCACTTCTTGCCGTCCTGATCGCATTTGATGGCGACCGGGAGGCTCTTGAGCTTCTTGAACTCCTTCACAAGCTTCTTCACCATCTCCACCCGCTCGATCTCCTCGAGGAATGATGAAGCGGTTTCCGCCTTCTCGGTCCTGATCCTGAAATCCTCTCTGGCCGTATCGAACTTGATGATTATGTCGTTGTTCCCATCTTCATCTATCTCCTTCATCAGAATATCCACGACCGTATCGGGAACATCCACCTTCCCCGAGTTGACATTCTCCAGAAACTTGATCTCATCCATTGCTTTGGTGTATCTATCTACGTTTCGCCTGTAATGGTCGGTGTCCTCCCACTTCACTCCACCCGCCATGGATGACAGGTCCTTCACGTCCACCAGATCCACTTTCAGTCTCTTGCGCGCAGCTTTGAGAACTGTCTTCTCCGTCTTTGACAGCAGACTCTCGATCTCATGGGGCTCCACGTCACCAACTGACCCGACAATATGGCTCTCGACCTTCTGGGCCGTCACCATCCAATCACCGACCCAGTCGGTGCACGCATCGGCGGGATCCCTGACCTTTCCCTCGGCCAGAGCGTCCACCATCTTGGAGACTGCTTCATGGGATTTCTGGAGCTCTGAGTAATTCTTCCGGTCCTCTCGCCTCAACTCCGCGAGCGTATCCTTCTCCTTTGAGAGTTTCTTGTTCTCTTCTTCCAGTTTCTCGATCTGCTGCCTGAATCTCTTCTTCTCCTTCTGAAAACGTTTCTGTGTGGTTTCGACCCAGTGTGTGTACTTCCTCTCGGCGGATCCCTCTAGCTGGACATCTTTCGGGGCTTCCAGGACTTCTTCTATCTCGAAATCCACCCGCTTGAACGCCTCCTTCGAGAACCTTATCTTGGCAAGCGCTTGCTCAAGGAAATCCCCGTCAACGTTCTCAACTTCGATCGTTCGCTCCTTCTTGTTCACTGAGAGACTCGCGTCCGGGTATTTTCCTGTGGTTCTTATCGCGGACTGCAGGCTCCCTTTGAATCCGTAGATGGCGTCCACTGCATGTTTTCCTCTTAGATGGATTATGAACTTCAACTCCTCCACCTCCCTCTCGGATAACGGAATCGGGATGAAGGTATAATATGTTTTCTTCAGACTTTCTTGAATGTCTCGGACTTCTTCACTGCTCAAAAGGCAGTATATATAATCTCCCTCATACAATATGACCAAAAGTAATACTATCTATTCTTTCGACCACATCTACCCATAAGATTCAACTCTAGTATGCAAAAAAGTATATAATCCACAGACCCCATCCCCATGGCCCATGAGCTTAACAAAGACCATAGGGGTCGTGTGCGACCTCAACGAAACAAGGCTTCTGAGATCCGTCTTGGAAGACTCAGGCGTAGAATACGAAGGAAAGGTCGTCCTCGTGGACGGAAGGACCGCGAACGATCTCAACATGCTCGTCCACAAGGACTCCAGCGTGGTGGTCATGTCCCCGGTCGTCGGAGGTTGATCCGATCCCGGAAGACGAAGTTGTAGAAGAGCCCCAAGGGGAAGAGGGCGCCGTCCCTGATCACATGAGGACGTACTACCGCCATCTCGATCCCCTCTATCAGGACCACATGTTCCTCTCAAGCAAGCTCTTCCCGGAGAATCCTCTCAACATATCCGCATATCTCTTCAAGAACGAGAGCGATCTCTCGGAAGCCGTTCTCAATGGCGACCTAGAGCTTCTTGGGGACATGGTCGATGACGCCGTCAAAGCCGCAGCCGAGTTCTTCGAAGAACAGACCGAAAAGGTCTACGACCGCATTGGGGAGATCGCCCTCAACTACGAGGACATCTTCGGCGAGATCATCAACGGCGTCGAGACCATCGACAGCGTCATCGCGGATGTGCCCGAGGTGACCCGCGAGAGCCTAACCTTACACATTCAGGGGAAGCTGGCGAGGTACAAGGTCACCCTCTGGACCGGGGACACCGTCGCGACGTGCCGCAATGGACATGGAAGGTACAGGCACTTCTGCGTGGACGGACAATGGGACATCGAGCGTGCGGGTGAAGGGACCGGGTTCAGCAAGTGGATGAAGAAGCCACTTCAAGTTGCTTTGAACCTGGTGAACGACGTCGACATCAAAGACCCGCTTCTCCTCAACAGGGCCAGCCGGATCGCGATGTGCCCTTATTGTATCAAGGATGGGTCCCTCTCCGAAGAGATGGTCGACCTGATCCTGCAGAAGCGGAGCGAAGTGATCGAAGACGATGAGCTGGACGACTATTGACGGGCTTGTTGTGGAGGGAGTTTTTTTCCGAAGATCATGCAGCAGTTGCAGGTCTTGAGGGATATGGGTGTTTTGAGGTTTCTGAAGAGGGGGTTCCACAGAATGGTGGGTTGATAATGACCATTATTACCGATCGGTCATTATGGTAGGAATGTACGATCTCCCGTCTCTACGCAGGGGAAGACACAAAGAAGAGGACCTTGAAGCGTATTTCTGCGACAGAGAGAAGGAAGTAAAGGAAATAGTCCAATCACTCGGAAGCAAGGCGAAGCAGCACGCCGTGCTGGTGGGAAAGGGAAGAATTGGGAAAAGCAGCGTGATGGCGAAGCGTGAACATGAGCTCAGAAAGAGCCAGATAACCTCGATTCTCGTGCGTGTAGAAAAGGTGATCCCTTTCACTCTGGAGAACTTCTTCGTTCACTTGTTGAGGGAGGTTGATGACGGTCCCAGAAAACACATTGTGAGATGCTGATCTGGCTCAGGTGGAACGTATCAGGTCACATCATGGATCTGGGAGATGATAGATGTACGGTCTCCTCTTTCTGTCCACTTTGATGACACCTTTGTCCTCAAGTTCGGTGAGAACGCTTTTCACCAGATTCTCCTCAACCTGGCATTCCTCCGCGATCTGTGCTACGGTGCTCGGTCCATCCGCAACCAAGTCGGGGACCTTTCTTTCAAGGAGTATTCTCCCTCCAATTTCCACAAGGTCATCTTTCCACGGAACAGTAACTTCATACTTTTCTTCCATTTCGTCGATCTTCTTTGCCAGGAATAAATGCCAGATATTCTCAGAGTTCTCAGTTTGCGTATCGCACTCTTCGGAGAGCACGTCCGAATCGAGCACTTTTCTGTACAGGACCATCATATCTTCAAGATCCCTCTCCCTGTCAGTCACGCTCTTTGACAGGAAGATGTCCTCTTGACTGCAAAGCTTGAGTTTGAATTCCCCCATCGAACCCCAATCCTCGGCTCTGGCTTTGACGCCACCAGAGAGGTAGAGCTTCTTCGCAATCCTCTCAAGGAAGATATCTATCCAAAAGCCGTCTTTGGCAACCATTACAACTCTTGCACCCAGATCTAGGTATGTGTTCGTGAGGTCGGTTTTGGCCTCAAATCCCGCTTCCTCCAAGGCCTGTACGAATCTGTCAACTTCTTCTTCTGTTTCGAATACAAGGTCGACGTCCTTCGTGTAAGCCTTGTCGCCCCGGATGCTCATCGCCCCTCCGCCGACCATATATGCCGTGATCTCTGAGCTGACGAACTGACTCACTTGCTTGAGTTTGTTGATGATGTCTTCTTTTGTGAAGAATTTTGGATCGATGGATTCACCCCATATACCGCGCAAGTTTGAGAGAACTCTTCTTGGGAAGGAAAGCCTTCTGATTTCGGCTTCTTACCTCCTAGAAAAGCCAAGAGGTCCCTTACGATCCTCTCTTCTCCGACTTCTCTCCCTCTAGAAATCAAATACTCCGAATCAACGTCTTCCTTCATCTTTCTCAGAAACAAAAGAGCGTAGAGAATGGCCCTTGGCCGAGGATTTGCTGCCAGTATAGTGTCAACTGCAATATCTTCAATCCGAAGTTGTCTTCCGTTCTCAAAGCAATGATAGTAAGCCCTCTCTGAAACTATATCGATCCCATATCGGCTCATGGCTGAAACACCTGTGAGTTGCGCGTTCTCTATCCTCTCATCTGAAGGAGCGAAGAATATGAACTCATTGGCCCTTTGCCACACAATTACTCCTTTCTTTGTCAGATCTTTGAGTTTCCTGAAATTCAAGTATGAAGAATAACTCTTGAGGAAAGAAGCAAGGAAAGGCAGTGATCTTGAGAGTGTGATCTTGTCATCATGTCTACCCAGAAACCCCTTCTCTTCCAACTCTCGAGTGCAGCTCCTGACCTGGTGTGGGCTGGCCTTTACTTCCAATCCGATCATCTTTCGATCCAGTTCTCTGTCTCCAAGTACAAGGAGTATGTCGAAGCAGGGATGCTTGAGCGTGTTACGCAGGTCGATCCTATCACGAAGTATGACCCCTCGCAGATACTCTGCAAAAAGACGATCAGAGAAACTCACAGTAACGGAATTCCCGTTCCTCTCCTTGGACAAGAAACCTAGATCATGCAGTCTCATCACTAGCTGCGACGTTTGACCATTGCTTATTCCGACATCTTCTGCGATCTGACCAATGGTCTTCTGTTGCGTGGAAAGGGTTTCCAGTATCGCAAGCTGCCGGTTGTTTATGCTGTTGCATCTGTCGTTCGTGTTCATCATCAATGTTCATATTGTCGAAAAAACTATTTAAATCTTTTTGTCAAACTCTAAAGTGTGACATTAACTGCATGTGCAATGACACAAAAAGACTATTTAAACAATTCTCACAGTTACAGAAATGATAACGTTCTGGCTTACAATAGTGAACGAGTCAACATTCGCAACTTCCAACATATGTCAACTGTGCCCACTCCAGAGTTCTTCCCCCATCCCCCGGACGTATCGTTCATCTTCCGATACCTGTGCGACAACGAGCAGGAGGTCTCGGAGGCCGCATTGTGCGGTGACAAGGACCGTCTGGAGAGGATCATCGATGCCGCCGTCAAGCACTCGATCAAGGCAATGTGCGAGACGATCAAGAAAGAGAGCCAGAACAAGAGCGAGATCCTGAGACCCTTGCAGGAGTCCCTGTTGAGGGTCGCGGACGATGTGCCCGAGATCGACAGGATAATCGCAGATGTCCCGGAGATAACGCGGGATGGCTTCACGCTGGTCGTGAGGGGCAAGCTGGGGATCTACCGCATCGCCCTGTGGCATGGAGGCCTGGTCGCGACGTGTTTTCAGGAGCACTTTGAGCCGCTGACGGTCTGCATCGAGGGGGACGGCGACATTGAGGAGATCGGGAAGGAATGGGGGATCGGTGAGAAGACCAAGAGGTCCGTTCAGATCGCTTTGGGCCTCGTCGATGAGACCGAACTAACGGACATATTCTACTACAGGGATATCAATCGGATCGTGATGTGTCTGGAGTGTTACAGGGAAGGGACGATCTCGAATGAGGCTGTGGACGCTCTCGCGAAGATGAGGGATGAGGGTGATGGGTTGCGGGAGGACGGGATGTGTTGAGGGGCTTTGTTGTGGAGGATACTTTTCTTAACCTATATGAAGAATCCTTCTGAACTCCTTCTCAAAGTCTTCTTGCTCAATGGCCTTACTGAAGTGACTGCCCAGAGCAATTGTAAGTCGTCTGAATTCTTCCCCGGAAAGCTTGCTCTTCATCGCGTTGATGATGTGAAGCGAGACTACAAGGTCTGAATCCCAGTCTTTGGGATTCACATGGTCAATTGTAAGGACGAGGGCGTCTTTGACGGGGTCAATGACAGATTCAGCCGTAGGATTGAATTGGCTGGAGATTCCTGTATACTGACACCTGAAGTATCTCTCTTCTCCTTTGCTTCTTACACTGTCGTAGGCAAAGTGCAATGCAGGCCTTAACTTACTCTTTGGGAGTTCATCGTAACGGGATATTATTCTCTGACAAGGCGCACATGACTTCTTGTTCTCGTCGAATTCTTTCTCACAAATGTCACATCTTTTCATATTCCCAAGCCTCCTTTGAGTTCCCGATCTGAATGCACTCAATTCATTACTAAATGTTGACACGCTCATCAATGCTTCTGCGATTCTTCTTCCTGACAGAGAAAGAAAGATTTCTCATCATAGTCATAACCAACTCCATCTTCATATTGAGTTGCCATGGAGCAATTCCTGCAGCAATCAAAAGGATTCTCGGTGTTCAACCTTATTCTTATCTCACAATATCCGGGACCGTTCCATATTGATCCGAAGTCCTCCTCCCTCAAGTTACCCATAACTGGCCTGTCCGGTACGCAGCAAGGCGTGACATCTCCTCTGTGGCTTATCCAGACCTCCTGCCAGAGGAACTTGCATCTTCTGGGCCTTTCATACTGAAAGGACGGCTCAGCATCCACTTCTTCCCTTGTCGTACTATCAAAGGGTGACGGAAAGTGTGTCGCGATTCCCACCTCTCTTCCCCTGCTTTCGGCTTCTCGTAGTACGCTATCTGCAAGATTCTTATGTTTCAGCAGGGACTGGTCCTCAAAGGACCTGTCAAAGATATAGGCGTGCAAACCCACAACCCAATCTGCTCCTAGACCTTTAGCCAACTCGACGATCTCAGGCAGTTCTTCAATGTTCTCTCTCATCAAGGTGACTTGGAATATGAGTACAGGTCTTCCTTCCCCCTCAACTACATCTCTGACAGTGTTGAAATCTCTTATGTTATCTACGATCTTGTCATAGTCCGAACCTCTTCTGATCCTTTCGTAGGTCGATTTGCTGGCTCCGTCAAACGAGACCTTGATCTTGTTGAGGTATGGCATTATCTTTTCACTCATCTGTTTCGTCAAAAGCATTCCATTCGTCACCATATTCATCTTCACTGAATACTCTTCCAGAAGTCCCAGGATCTTCGGGAAATATGGTGTCAATAGGGGCTCACCCATTACAGTTGGGGACATCGCCTTGGCTGTTGGAAAGGTCTCTCTCGCCACTCTTTCGAACAGCTCAAAGGGCATCATTGAATTCACAACACCAGACCGTGACGCAACCTCTGGACTGCGATATACTTGACACATGATACAGCTCATGTTGCATTTCATTGTTGTTTCAAATGTTAGATGAACAGGCATGGCCCTATTGCTAGGAGATCCATTCAACTCCTCTTCCCATGCAAGTCTCTCGTTCTCTTCCTTGAGGGTCCACAACTCTTCTTCCTTCACATTCTTCCCAACCTTCACAGGAACTGATTATAGATTTCCACTAATTCCTCAGCATGCTTTTCTATGGACTTGACAGGGGGAGCGTTTCCTCCCAATTCCTCGATTAGTTCTCGATTCTCTGCCAACATCAGGATTTTGTCTGCAAGGTCTCTGGAGTTGCCAAGATCAAAAAGAAGACCGTTATCCATGTGGTGAATGTATTCGGCCATTCCGCCCTTGTTGGAAGCGATCACGGGTATTCTTGCCAGGAAAGCTTCATGGATTACGAGGGGTGAATTCTCGTACCAAATCGAGGGTACAACTATTGCGTCCAATCCAGCTAGGACCTTGGCAACATCCTGATTGTCGTAGCCGCCCATGAACTTCACGCCTTCACGTTGAATCATAGACTCCAGGTACACGGTGTCCTTCATTCGCCTGCCATAGATCTTCAGCTCCACATCGTTACTATTGATTTGGTTGAATGCATCCATGAGGATGTTGACCCCTTTCGAGCGGATATGGGTGCCTATGTACCCGAACCTCACCTTCGACGACCTGCTCCTCTTGAACCCATTGAAACGACTTGTATCGAAACCATAGTCTGAGTAGATGATTCTATTCTCAGGCACCCCGAACTCGATGAACTTGTCCATTAGGAAGCGTGATGGGGCAATGTACAAATCGACACCCGACATGACTTTCTTGAGATACCTCATCCTTTTGCCTATCTCGGCCAAGGCTTCCTTCTTGGGAACCCATTTAGAAAGACACCTGGCGCATTTTCTGTCATCCTGGCCATCGCAGATGCTGAAGTCCCCCATCAAAAACTGACCGCGTTGGCAGATCAGCCAGAAGTCGTGGAGCGTGAAGATGACGGGAATTCCACGTTCTTTCGCTTGGAGAACCATGGCAGTTGACAGGTGGTTCAGATGCCCGAAATGCATAATCTCAGGATCGTACAGATCCAAGAAATTCTCGAATTCCGATTCGATGGCTTTGTCCCTGTACCTGCTCTTGAACCTAGGGTGCCTCGAAGTGTTGTTGATCCTGAAGACATCGAACCCGTTCCTCTTCTGAATCTCTGTTTCATATTTCTCCTTGTATGGGTTCTCAATTCGTGTGAAGACGGACAGATCATGTCGCTTTGCCAGCTCGGAGACCAAAGCGTGAGTGTAGACCTCTGATCCTGCCATGTATTCTGGAGGAAAACCGTGGATGACCTGTGCTATCCTCATTTCACAGCACCTCCTCCAAGTGCTCCTTGAGAAGCGGAACGTATCCTGCAATGCCTTCTTCGATGCTTGTCCTCGCGGTGTAGCCCAGCAGGTTGCTTGCTTTCGTTGGATCACCGTAGAACCTTTCCACATCATAGTCTCTCGCTGGTCCATATATGATCTCAGAACGGTTCCGAGTAGCTTTCTGGATAATCTCGACCAGCTGTTGCAGTGAAGTGGGCTTTCCTGTGAGTATGTGGAAGTCATCAATGTATGGTCCGTTGTTTGAATCAAGAGTTACCATCATCCTCATGATGCCCTCCAGTGTGTCTGAAATATGCGTGAAATCGAAGATCTGTCTCCCTCCGTGTATCGTTATTTCTTCACCCATTAAAGATCGGATTATGAACTCCGGGACTACCCGGTCCAGGTGATCATGCACTCCACCGTAGACATTGGAGAAACGGAGGATTCCAACATTCAGGCCGTAGTTTCGATGATATTGGCGACACAGATTCTCCCCTGCGATCTTTGTCATTCCATAGACGTTCAAGACCTTTTTGGGAGCTGATTCACGTACGGGGAGTTCCTCTGGTTCTCCGTAGACTTCTCTACTGCTACCATAGATGACCCAGGGTTTCTTCGGTGACTTTCTAGCTGCCTCTAGGACGTTGGCAGTTCCTTGAATATTGGTGTCCACACATTCGCGAGGTCGTTCGTATCCCCAGACAACTCGCGAGACGGCGGCGAGATGGATAATCCCGTTGACTGACTGCACGATTCTGCGAAGTCTTTCAAAGTCTCGAACATCTCCACATACGACATCCGCATCGTCTGCGATTCTTCTGGATGTCTCCGCATCTTTGAAGTCATAAACGATAGGCGAAAAACCGTCGAACTGTAACTCCTTCACGAGACTGGACCCGATGAATCCAGCTCCACCTGTGACAAGGACTCTTGGTTCTGATATAGGCACCTCCACTCCCCCTTTGTCGATAGTCCATGACCCTCCAAGACGATCAAGTCTCAATCGACTTCGGCAGAATGAGGATGCATCAATAAATAGTTTCTCTGAGACGTACGAATCGCAGATCGGCCACAACATACTCCTCGACCGACTCCCGCCGGACGGATGGATCGAGATCATCAAGGACGGGAGCGTCAGGAGCCCAAGTGCGGTTCGCGATGAATGGCGGAGGTTCTCCTTCCTCAGGGAGTCCACCGTGAGGTCCAGGGGTTGGACTTCGGATGTTCTCAGGTGTGTGAGGAAGTTGGGGAAGAGGGAATTCTCGCTTCAGGAGATATACGACTTCGAGGAGGAGCTGGGAGAGCTTCATCCGAAGAACAGGCATATCAGGCCGAAGATCAGGTAGCAGTTGCAGGTTCTGAACGATAATGGGGTTCTGAGGTTTGTTGGGAGCGGAAGATACATGCTGCTAGATCAGTGACTGATTTGTTGGACATCCCGAGCAAGTTCTGAATAATGTGCGAGAAATTTAAATAGGTTCCATCCTTCATCTGGTACAAAACAAGTGAACCGAACCATGGCAGAAGTTACGAACGACCTTCCTACTTCTTTGGAGCAGATCATCAACCACTCAACTTATGTACAAACCAAAAGAGAGATTGACAGGTTTCTTCGAAAACTCGTCAGAAAGCGCTTTGGCAGGGTCGACACTGTCGTGAAGGTCACTAGGAAGGGGAACACGATTTTCTCGTGCTTCGAAGATGAATACCCTAATCTCAAGAAGTTCCAGTCCATTCGAGATGACGAGATTGTGATATCGGCGAAGAGAATTGAAGGTATGAGGGTGCTGGTTTTCGACGACTCAGTGCGCAGCGGAAGCAAAATGACTTCTATCCTGAGGATGATCTTCAGGCACAATCCCAAATCCGTGACTGTGTGCGCGGTCCTCATCAATACGAAGGCTAAGAAGCAGCTACACCAAACCTTCCCCTCAAAGAAGATTAGGATTCGTTCGTTCAGGTGCTTCAAGACATATTCGGCACAACAGACGTATTTTCGAGAGCATTTTATATCATTTCTTGAAGGATTGAAATCGAACATGAACACTGATTTTCCCCTTTTGGAGTTGATGGTAGCGGGCAATATTAGTTCCGAAAGAATCTCTCGCCTGTTTGAAGAGCTGACGATTAGTGGGAAAACTCCCAAAGTGTCACAGATAGGTGATTATCTTGGCCTAAAGGAGAAGACTGTGTTCAGTATTGTCTGGGAAACATACAAGGCGACAGAACCCGCTTCAAAGATTTTTTTGAATGATGTAAATCAGTGCAAGGTTAGAGCTTACGTTGCAGAGGATGGTTTAGGGCATAGAATCGACTTGGTGGCAATGATTGACCCAATCGTATTGATAACGAATCCAGATGTATGCAAAGCCTCATCTCTCTATCCTG
>JAUVGH010000052.1 GCA_030593885.1 Methanomassiliicoccales archaeon | reverse complement strand
AGTTGTCAACGAAGAACTGGTAAAGTTTCTGCCCGGCTTTTCCTCCCGACCTGCTTCCTGCCAACGTCACGCTCTCGGATATCACCAGATCAGAGACCATCATCTCCTCGTTGATACTTTCTGAGAGTGCGAGAGCCTGGTCATGCCATTTGTCCTTCTTGTCCAAGAGCCCTATGAAGAAGCTGGTGTCCGCGAAGATCATTTGCCGCCTCTCTGGACACGTTTCTTCGATTCGACAGCGTCGCCGCCGGCGCTTATGATACCCTTGATGTCATCAAGAACCACCTTCTTGCGGACCTTGATGAGGATGGCCTTACCCTTGTATTCCCACTGAAGCACGTCCCCGGGTTCTATGCCGTGCTCCTTCCTGAGCTTGGATGGCACGACTGTCTGATATTTACTTGATACTCGCGTTTCGCTTAGCATTTCAATTCGCTTAGCATATATGTTTTGCTAAGTATATGAACATTGCTTTTGTTCGGCCAAGGTGTCTCGGAAATATCCTGAGGATACTTCGAAGTCCGGAAATGATGCAGAGCCCAGCAAGTCAGATGCCGATTTGGAATTGCCCGCTCTCCTTCCTCAAAACTTCCCTGATATTCGCAGTGGCGACCCCAACGCCCTCCGCGAGCTTATCCACGCTCTCGCTGCTCATGGCGACGAGTATGGCCTTCTTGCCCAGACCTATAGCGGATCAGGTTCCCGCCGTCAGACTCCACCACCACCCTCGTGGGCGGGTCCTTGTTGAGACGGAGCATTTGCCCAGGAGAAGTATGAGATATCGATTTCTCAGGACCAGTCCTACGGAGTTGGTCACATCTTGGAGAGAACGTCCCTCAAACCATCCCTTGTTTCCGAAAGCAACCGGTCCATCGAGGGCAACTTCTCGGACGTCAATCGGACCAGACCGATCTCCCAGTGGGGTTCGAGACGACTATCCAGCTCCTTCGGAAAGAAATCCTCAATGTCCGAACATTCCATGCCTTTGCCTTCCAGCTTACCGCTCAGTTCCTCGGCGACGGTTGTTATGTCCCCAGTGATCTTCAGCAGTCTCCACACATCATACCAGTCCCTCACTCTTTCCCTCTCCAGGAGCGATCTGATCTTCTCAGCGAGGATTGTCTCCAGAGAGTATACATGGACGTGGAATTCTGGATAGTCTTCGTACGAGCGGGGGACTTCTATCTTCCCAATGGTCCCGACGTACTCCTCCTGCGTGATCTCGATCTTCACGTTGTTCGGACTCACGGGGCCGATGTACTGTAGCCTTCCGCGGACGAAACCGGGATTGGAAAAAGGCCTCCTGGGGAACCTGAGACCCACCTCGGGAATCAATCCTTCCCCGACCTCCGGGATTTCCTCGGCAAGCTTCTCCGCGACCGAAGGCATGTCGTCATCGGTGAGAAGGGTGAAGTCGAGGTCCTCTGACAGCCTCCATTCAAGCGGGAAGTATATCTTGGAAAGGGCCGAACCGCCCTTGAAAGCCAGGGAGTCGGAGAGGCTGGTCCTGGATATGCAGAAGAGCATCCACCCCAAGAGGTAGTCCTTCTCGACTATGTCAAGAGCCAATCCCTGTTCCCTCGCGATCCTTCTGATAATTCGTGAGGCGATCATTTGAGCCAGTCCTCCGGGTCCGCGTTTATTCTGAGTCCCCACCTGTCGCTGGTCCTTCCTTCGGACGGGAGTGTCGGGTCAAGAATGGAATAGCCCTTGGAGAGCTCTGATCTCTTGATGGAGGCGGCAATGTCCGGGATGTCCAAGGAATCCGCGAGGAACCCCAGTCTCTTGAGGATGGTCCTGTTCTTCATCTTCCTTGCATAGCGAAGTAACCTCTCCATGTCCACGGTCGTTCCCGAGAAGAAGGCCCGAGCCACCTCCCCGACGCCCCCGCAGTGCTCCGGATGGTCCAGGCAATCGACGAGCGTCTTCTCCGGGTTGGAGATTTTCACATCCCTTTCCTCTATCCTGGCCTCAACAAGTCCGAAGAAGTTGCGCGAGCTCACCGATACCATGATGTATCTTCTGTGGAGAATGATCTTGTCGTGCAGGGCCTTGGTCGTTGCAACGTACACCCCAGGGGGGACGGTCGCCGTGAGGCCGTGATAGTTCAGAGCGCTCCAGTACCCTATGTAGTATGGGGATGTGAGGTGTGATGCTATGAGGAAGGAGTGGACCGTGTGCGAGTCCGCCCCCGTCTCCCCAGCTTCGAGTGGCGCCAGGAGGTATAGACCCCTCTTCACCCTCACCAGCCATTTCTTTCTCACCAGGCGACCGGCGAAGGCGCTGGGGTTTGTGACCTCGTTCCGAAGGTCCTCGATGGTGAAGATGGACTTCCCGGAATGGCTGAGCCTGGATAGTACCGAAGCCTCGTCCTTTGAGAGTCCCTTCCTATATTTATTTGTTGTAACATTCGGATTCATACAGTTTCCGACAATAGAATGTAGGAGTAGGCTAATATAGATTTCGGTTAGATTCAACAACATGTAACATCGGACTCTACCCTACTGGACAATGTAAGTGTCCTACTGTGATAGGACAGTTTGAACCAATAGTGTCCCGTTATGAGCGGACACCTTTATGAAGAAAAGCCATGCAGCCCTCTATCCTCCTCAAGGAATAACAATCGTCAGTGAAGCCGTCCCGACTCCCCCATCATCATCCTCAACTGTCAGAACCACGACGTAAGTCCCACTCCCTGGGAAAGCATGATTGATTGTCTCCGTGATATGCACAGGATATGTCCCGTTCGCATTTGAATAGAAACTGGTCGCATTCGTCCCGTCCCCGAAGTCCCAGTGGAAGGTCAGATCATCGGCACCTGGATCGAACGCAGTCGCCTGGAAGGTCAAGCCGTACATCAGAATCGCAGCGGTCAAATCCACTTCCCAGACGTACGTGTCCGGATGCTGCACGTTGAACGTGTGATGTAGCCACAGCTCCTGCCCGTCGTTGAACGTCAGTATTATCCAGCACGGATTGGCGCCGTTTGGTTGGCCGTTTATCGGATCATCTTCTGGTGTGTAGCGGACAATCGCAGAGTACTTCTTCGAGTAATCCACCTGCAGGTGCGTCAGATCCAGCCTCTGGTCATCAGGGCTTCCTGGGTAGCGAACCAGAGTTCCGCTCGTGATGAGAACGCCGTCTTCATACAGTTCGATGGTCACATCGTGCCACTTCTCGCCTGCGATCCTGAGCGAAGCGTTCACTTCTATTGGCAGCACTTCCAGGGTCACGGTCGGTGCCACGTTCAGCACTGGAATCTGGAATGCCTTGACATCGCTTCCACCATCGTCATCCTCCACCTCCACGGTGACATCGTAGTCTCCATCATCCGGGTACACGTGCGTGAAATCGACCTGAACCACGAATGGGAACACTCCTGCTCCACTGTTAGGCGGATCCGGGCCGATCCCGTCGTTGTAGTGGATGCTCGAATCGTACGTCCCATCCCCCCAATCAACGCTTATCGCAAGGTCATCGCTTCCTGGGTCTGTTGCTTCCACTCCAAGCACGAACTGCTCCCCTTCGTTCACCGTGATCGGAACGTAGAGATCGAAGCTGGGCACATGGTTCTGAACGGGAACTTCGGCTGTTGCCGTCCCCTTCCCTCCGTCATCATCGGTGACTGTGAAAGTAATCGTGTACAATCCATTGTCCCCGTAGAGATGGCTGGAGAGGTTCCATCCGGTTGAGTCGGGCGGCTGATGTTCCACCGTGAGCACTGCCGTCTCCGACGTCCCGTCACCGAAATCCCAGACTGCCGAATGAGTGTCCAGCCATCCCGGGTCAGTGAACATTCCGATCGCATCGCAGGGATCTAGCCCCTCAACGAAAATGCAAAAGGGCAGATCGATCTTTGGATCCGGATCCTCGTTGGTTGTTTGCAGGGGCGGTGTGTCGTCCACACCCACGCCCCCATCGTCGTCGGTCACTGTGAGAACGACGGTGTAGGTCTTGTCGTCCCCGTACGTGTGCGTGACCTTTGGACCTGCATCAAGATAAACAGTAACATCCCCGAAGTTCCAGTCGTACCTGAAGGTGTCATAAATTCCAGGGTCCGTTACCGTCGCTTCGAACAATATCTCCTTCCCTTCCGGATAAGGAGGGGTGAGTATTGTCCCATCAGCACTTCGGCTCGTCCATTCCGGTATCGGGGCCACGTTCAGAACTGTGATGTTGCACTGGTCGGTGTCCTGCAGACCCTGCGAATCGGTCACGGTCAGGGTCACTACGTAGATGCCATCATCATAGTAGGTGTGTGTGGGCGTGGGTCCGGTTGCATCGACATCATTGATGAAGTTGCCGTCTCCGTCTGAGTCCACCAAAGAGTCGAAGTCCCAGGTGAAGGACAAGGATCCTCCTTCTGGGTCGGACGAACCTGATCCGTCGAATGTCATTGCACTGCCTTCTTTTCCTAGATAGGGCCCGCCGGAGTTGGCGACCGGAGGTAGATCGGAGCTGAAGTTGGCCTTGGTGGCGTAGTACAGTACATCAGTTTTTTGATCGAGAAACGCAACATGTGGCTGGTTCTTGGAATCAAGTTCCAGGGCAGAAGTATGCCCATATACATTAGTCTCCCATATCGTCTCACTCACCCATTTCCCATTGTGTTTGATAGTGTAATTGTACGTGCCCGCAACCCAGAAGACGAAATGTGGTTCCCCATCGGAAGACATCTTGAGCATCGGGTAGCTGGGGTACTCATCGGGCAGCACATTCTCGAATTTCCATACAGTCTCTTTCCAAGCATGTCTAAGTCGACCTTTGTGGATGAAGGCAATATGCGGATTGTTGTTCGGATCGAAGTCCATGGACGGCCATGCGAGATTGGTGGCATCACTGTCGACGACCTCAATGACCCATCCACTGCCTTGCCTCACAGCATACCTTATCGTAGCGTTGGTCATGTCCACATACGCGATTGAAGGATTCTCTGAGGAATCGAGAGCCACTGAATTCCAGGCCCCCGCCCTGTACGATCCGTCCACCAGCTCATTTGACCAGGAGGTTCCGTTGAAGTGAGCATAGCGCAAATTCGCGTTGTCGAAATCGTAGTAGGCAATATGTATCCTATTGAGCGAATCCACCGCTATTGTGCAGACAGCTCCGGATTCAGTTGCATTGTCAACAACTTCGTTTTCCCAACCGCTTGGTGTAAGGAAGGCATGGGTTAGGACGTCTGTGATGTCGGTTCTCCTGTAGCATATGTGAGGAACACTGTCTGGCCCCACGGCGAACCCTATTGAGTGATCAGCATATGGTTTGCCCTCCACCACTGACTCGTCCCACTCGGTTTCGTTTCTGGATGCGTGGTGGAGCGTTGATGTTGCAGCGGTGTAGAATGATATTTGAGGGAAATCTTTCGGGCCGACGTCAATGCCATAGAAGCCCTCAGGTTCATTGACATCGTGCACGATCTCGAATAGCCATCCACCCTGGGAAAGAGGATTCATGTCGTCTGTGGGAGATGGAGAAACGCTGATTGATACTGGAGCCGCGACAGAGAAACAGGTAATCAAAGTAAGCAATCGTTCTAGAACTAACGACTTCAAGCCTCCAGCCCCCTCATACTTCCTCCAACTACTGTATCGAACCAGAAGACTATAAAACTTCTCTCGAATCTGGCTACTACCCGCTCTCCTTCCTCAAAACCTCTCGAATATTCGCAGTGGCGACCCCAACGCCCTCCGCGAGCTTATCCACGCTCTCGCTGCTCATGGCGACGAGTATGGCCTTCTTGCCCAGACCGATAGCGATCAGGTTCCCGCCGTCGGACTCCACCACCACCCTCTTGGGCGGGTCCTTGTGGAGCCCGGTGTACACCACCTCCGACGCACCCAGAAGTGTCGCCGACAGGGTCGCGAAGGTCTCCACGTGTATGTCCTTGGGGAGGTTCCACGCGATCGGTATTCCGCTCCGGGACACGATAGCGCTTATCTCCACTCCGTAAGAGGTGTTCAAATCAGCGAGTATCTTCTTCAGTTCGCTTACCGTGGACAAGCTATCACAACGAAGGGAGAGATTGCCTATCCATATATAAAAATGACTATGGGGTTCTCAGTCCGCGGAATGGAAATTGGGATAAAAAGCTTTTAAGAAGTTTGGGCGATAACGGTCGGATGGCAAAGCGAGGGTGTTGTAGAGTGTATACTGTCGTTTTGTTGGTGGTTCTGTTTCTAATATCAAGTTTCATCTTCCCTGAACACCCTCTTGTCGACAGCGCTTCGGCCGCTAGTGTTTGGACCCAGAACAGTTACAACGACTTCGCGAACGGGACTTTGAGCAACATCGAGATCAAAGAATACGAGAATGACATCTTTCTGCAATTGAACAGGACCGGAGAGTGGTCCAACGTCACTCCTACCGGTTCACCTCCAGCCAGGAAAGGACATTCGATCGTCTTTGATGAGAGAGTCAACGCAACCGTCCTCTTCGGGGGAAGGAACGAGACGACATACTTCGGTGATACCTGGCTCTATTTCTCGGGAAACAACACCTGGATGGAGGTCACCCCTCCCGGTAGTCCAACTCCTCGAGAGGGACATGCCATGGTCTACGACAGCGAGAACGATCTGATCATCATGTTCGGAGGGTATGATGGGTCCAATTATCTGTTCGAGACCTGGACCTACAGCGCCAGTGGGAACATCTGGATGAGCCTTAATCCTGCTGCGCATCCTCCGGCGAGGGCTTGGACCGCAATGTCCTACGACAGGGAGAAGGATTATGTGGTTCTCTTCGGAGGCTTGGAACAGTTCCAGCAAGCGGGGGATACATGGAAGTACGAACTGTCCGGGAATGTCTGGACGCCCCTCTTCCCTTTTAGCGTTCCCAGGGAAAGACACGGTCATTCAATGATTTATGATGATTCCCTCGGTGTTCACATAGTGACCGGAGGGTATGTGAGAGGGATGATCTGGAGCGATACATGGATGTATGATTCCACGTCAGTTATATGGGAGAACAAGCCATTGGGCAACGACCCGATGCCGAGAGCGAATCACAGTCTGGTCTATGACTCTGTCAACGAAGAAGTGTATCTCTTTGGTGGATACGGCAATGCGACCGATAATGGTGGCGAAGACAGGCTTACTCCTTTGCCCTGCGCTATTTCTGTGAACGATCTAGCCACTACTGTCCTGGAGTACGATGGCTACATCTACATCGGAACTTCCAACGTCAGCAACCAGGCCAAGATCTTCCGATATGATCCGGCAACCGACATCTGCATTGAATGGATGGACAGCGGGGTGTACTATCTGTATTCCTCCGGAACTTATGGTGGCGTTGCCTTTTGGGGAAGCAGACAGACTATGATCCAGACCGATGGTCCCCTGTTCTACTACGACGGCGTCACTTTCGGATTGATTCCCGGCAATACCTGGTTTGCATCCATTCCCTTCTCCGGCTGGGTTCAGGATTTCGAGATATACAATGGACGAATGTTCGTAGCAGGGTCAGCAATGGAGGCGCTCATCGAGAATGACAACAACTTCTTCGTGAAATACTGTGACAATCCTCCTTGTTTGTCTGTTTCAGATTGGCACTGGACTGATACTTCCACCGCGAACATCGGATTGCTGGACGATGGCATTCTGCTCGAAGAGTTCAATGGAGAACTGTATCTGGCCACTTATGACTGGGCATCGGTGATGAAGTACTACGAATCCAACAATACTTGGTGGTATGTTCTCAACGGGTCAGTCGACGGGAATACACCCGGAGTCAAAGGCGGATACGGCATCTTCGGTCTCGCCAACTACAACGGAGAGCTCCATGCTTTGACCTACGCTTACGGTTGGCATTGGACTACCCAAGACGGGGTTTCCTGGACTGGTGTGAACGAGTCTCTCGGTAGCTTCACCAGGGCTCTCGTTTTCGAGGATAGACTCTACGCTGGCCTGTTGGATACACCTACAAATCATCTTGCATCCTTCTACGGTTCCGGATGGTCCTATGTCGCATCTAGTTCTGACAATTTTCTGTATTTGGGAGAAAGCGGAAACAAGTTGTTCATATCACTCGGCAGTCAAGTGTTCAAACGGGAGGCATATCACAACGATTTCTGGAACTATCAGGAAGCCGGTTATTGGAATGAGATTGCGGACGTTGCCCCTCCAACCGATCGCGGAGGATTTGCGATGACTTATGACACTCACACCGACGTCATCGTTCTCTTCGGAGGAGCTGATGAGTCAGTATACTACGCAGATACCCACATCTACGACAAGACCGTGGGGAGCGGTGTCTTCACCTCCGCGACCCTGGATTCTGGGAACACTGCTCTTCAAACCCATTGGGACACCATATCTTGGTTGAGAACTGTCCAGCCAACCGGATCTGCAATAAGTTTCCAACTTGCCACGAACAATGACAATTCCACTTGGATGTATCGAGGGCCTGATGGAACAGCCGGATCCTACTACAGCAACCCTCTGGGAGAGAACATTTGGGCAGGTACTGGTGGTGACAGGTTCCTTCGGTTCAGAGCTTTCTTCAGCACAACTTCTTCGGTCGGCCCAGTATTGGAGTATGTGGAGATTATCTACGGTCATACTCCCGCCCAGCCAATTCTGGATCTCCCCCTCGACAATCTCTGGACAGATGAGGATTCCCCTAGATTCTCATGGACATTCGTTGACTTCGACCCTGGGGACTATCAATCCGGCTTCCGGGTCCAGATAAGTGACCAGGTATCCTTTGCGACTATGGCCTTTGACAGTGGAGACCAGGACAGCACCAACGAATTCTGGCAACTTCCATCTACCCTCTCTGCGGGCGTCTGGTTTTGGAGGGTTCGGACCAAAGACATCGACGATATCTGGGGGGAGTTCAGCGCGTCATATACCTTGAGAATTGACACTGAAGGACCTTCATCGGGGCCATCCAATCTGACCTCCAGCCCATATTTGAGTTCAATCGCTTTCATCAATGGGACTTCCAACGATTCACATTCGGGAGTGGGATTTGTCGAGATATTGCTGATGGATGATGTGGGAAGCACATATTGGGACGGAAGTAGCTGGCAAAACGTGGAACAATGGCTCCCCTCCACCGGCACCACCCAATGGACCTTTGACACCACAACCGTCAACTGGATCTCCGAAAGGGAATACACAATAACCACCAGGGCAACCGATATAGCCGGCAACGTGGAAGTCCCGACCGAGACGACCGTATTCACATACGACTCCACGGCACCATCGGTCACCATGATCCACCCCGTCGGGTCCGAGAGCCCCGAGGGCAACGATGATATCGAGATACGGTGGATCGCAACCGACACCTACCTGAACGAAACATCCATATCAATCAGCTACTCCAACGACGGCGGAACTAACTGGAACTTGATAGCCGGCGGAGAACAGAACGACGGCTCGTACAACTGGACACTGCCGCCCTTGAAGATGGACATGAGGATAAGGGTGGAAGCAGAAGATCTGGCAGGGAACCTTGGCTCTGAGATGAGCGGGGTGTTCTACGTCAGGGCACCCGAAGATGACGAGGACTGGCTCACGACCTATTGGTGGTTGATGCTCATCATCATCCTAGCGGCGGTACTGGCTGCTGTCTACTACTGGAAGAGAAGATCACGAGAACCGGAAGAGGAGACGGGGCCTCCCCCCATCGTGGCGACCGCCGGGGAGACGACATTATGCGCTATTTGTCTGGGAACGGTCAAGGAAGGGCTGTCGGTGATCAAGTGCGGTGAGTGCGGCAAGACCTTCCACGAGAAGTGCGCCGCGAGGATAGAGAAGTGTCCCAACTGTGAGTCGAAGTTGGATATGAGCGAGATCGAGGAAGAGTAATCATTCCGCATCGGCAACATTTCTAAAAGAATATAAATCTCCGTCTTGCATTACCTTTGTCATAATGACTTTAGCGGAGGGCGCTCGGGTAGCAATCGAGACCTGCATGGGCGTTAAGAAAGGAGAGGAAGTTCTCATTATCTCGGATTCGACAAGGGACAGGATAGCCGAAGCTCTGTTCAAGGCCAGCCTTGACCTCGAGGCCGAACCCATAATCGCCAAGATGCAGCCCAGGACCAAGCACGGTGAGGAACCTCCTTCTGCACTTGCGGCCATGATGCTGGAGGCGGATGTCATAATCGCTCCCACCGAATTCTCCCTCACCCACACCAAGGCCCGGTGGAACGCGTCCAAGGCGGGCGCAAGGATCGCCACCATGCCCGGAATAACCGAGGGAATGATGGACAGCGGCGCCATGCTCGCGGACTTCGGCGAGATACAGAGGAGGATGCGCCGGGTTTACCGGAAGATGCGGGGCGGAAGAACGGTGAACATCGAGTCGGAGCTCGGGACGGACATCACCATGAGCATCAAGGGCAGGGACTGGATAACCGAGGACGTGGGCATCTGCCACAGGAAGGGTCAGTTCACCAACCTGCCGGCCGGGGAGATATTCATTGCACCCAGGGAAGGGTCCGCGGAAGGGAAGCTTGTCATCGATGGGACATTCTTCCATCCGATCAAGGAGCCGGTGAGGATCACAGTGGTCGAGGGATATGCCACCAGAGTAATGGGCGCGACGGAGGCCGTCAAGGAGATGAACAAGGGCGGAAGGGACGGGAGGAACCTTGCGAAGCTGGGCATGGGTCTCAACGACAAGGCGAGGACCATCGGGAACGTTCTGGAGGATGAGAAGGCTCTCGGTACAATCCACGTAGGGTTCGGTGACAATTCCAGTTACGGCGGAAAGGTCCGGTGCGGTGTCCTGGTGGATGCGGTGATCAAGAATCCCACCCTGATAGTCGATGAGGTCGTTGTTCTGGAGAATGGGGAGTTGAAGATCTAGTTGGCGATTTCCGTATTTCTGGACACCTTTATGCGAAGATCTCAACCAGCATCCTGATGGCAAGACCTATGGCCGCCATTCCACCGAATGCAGAAAGGGCATAGCTTTGGGCCAACACTTCTTCTGACCAATCGGAGTCGTCCCGATTTCTCCAAGCTGGTACGCTCAGCATAAGTGCGGACCAGACCAGGAATATTCCAAGGCCACCAATGATCTGGAAGAGATAACCCAGAATGAGACCGATCCCGCCAAGTGCGGTGAACAGCAGCGATTGCTGGTCCCCCGTCAGGTTTGACAGACGCAAGATCCGACCCTCCACTCACAGAACAACATCAACCGTCTCTCCACAGTTCTTGCACTTCTTACCATCAAGATCATTCTTCGAGATAGAGAAACCCCATCTCTCAATCACCATGTTCCCGCAGTTGGGACACATCGTGTTCTCCCTCTCGTTGCTTGGGACGTTACCGACGTAGACGTATTTCAATCCGGCATCCTTCGCTATCTGGTAAGCTGTCCCCAGCGTCTTCAAAGGTGTCCTCGGATGATCGATCATCTGGTAATCCGGATGGAACCTGGAGAAATGTAATGGCACATCATCCCCGAGGCTCTCCACGATCCATTTGGTCATCTTCTCGAAGCCTTCCTGGGTATCGTTCTCTCCCGGTATCACCAGGTTCGTGATCTCGATGTGTATCCCCAGCTCCCTGGCCAGGACCAGAGTGTCAAGCACCGGCTGCACCCTCGCCTTGCACAACCTCTTGTAGAATCCGTCATCCATCGACTTCAGGTCAATGTTCATCGCGTCAAGATATGGGGCGATCTCCCTCAGCGGTTCTTCGTTCATGTAACCGTTGGTGACATATGAGGTGTAGTATCCCGCCTCCTTCACCAGTTTGGAACAGTCATACGTGAACTCGTGCCAGATGGACGGTTCGTTGTACGTCCAGGACACCCCCTCGCAGCGGTTCTTCTCAACCAGCGGGACGACGTCCTCCGGGTCCACCTTCTTGAGATGAACATCTTCCGGCTTTGATTGTGATATGGAATAGTTCTGGCAGAATGGGCAAGAGTAATTGCACCCAACAGTACCGAATGAAAGAGACTGGGTCCCGGGATGGAAATGGAACAGCGGTTTCTTCTCAATTGGATCCGGTGTTACAGATGACGCCCTTCCATAGATCAGCGTGTACAACTTCCCACCGACATTCTTCCTGACCCTGCATATTCCGGCCTTCCCATCGGCTATCTTACAGAAATGTGGGCAGAGCTCGCATTTGACCCTGTCACCCTCGGTCGTCCAGAACCTGGCTTCCTTCCCTCCATTACCGAAAATGCTCATAGCCTCTGTTCTCCAGTATCTCCATTTCCCCTCCCTTTATTAATTTGTTCGCTTCTTGAGATTCGGTGACGATGCCTATCTCCGTGAGTTCCCCTCCCGCCTTCTTCACGGCACTTTGCGCTTTCTTCAGGCCAGATGGTTTGAGCGTGACCAGCAGTTCGTAATCTCCCCCGAAGTACAGCAACAGCTCATCTTTTGGAATGAAGTCAATCTGCGAGATCTCCTCTGTCCTGGGAAGCTTGTCGAAGTCTATCTCCATCGATGCCCCGCTCTCATCGCACATCTGATACGCGGTGGAAGCGAGTCCGTCCGAAACGTCCATGCATGATGTCGCAAGACCGCTTCTGGAAAGAGCGACACCCTCTGCCATCCTCGGTTCAGGTCGGAACATCTTGCTTACCGCGGATTCGATGTCAAGCCCGTGTTTGAGGGCGTGATAGCCGACCGCACCTTTTCCCAGTTTACCGGTGACGGCGACTATGTCTCCTTCATGAGCGCCACCGCGAAGCATTATCTTGTTCTTGGGGACGATGCCGAACGCCGTGCCCACCAGCGTGACCTCGTAACATTCCTTCGTATCCCCGCCCGCGATCGCCGTCCCATACTTCCTTGCGCACGAGTCCATGCCCTGGGCCATGTCCTCCAGGAAGTCGATGTCCTTCTGCCTGGGCAATCCAACTGCGACCTCCACGCCCAACGGTTCCCCTCCTTTTGAAGCGATGTCACTGAGATTAACCGCGATCACGTGCCAGCCCATGTCGTAGGCGGTCATGCCAACCGGCATATGGGTCCTCTCGTTGATCATGTCAGTGCTGACCAGCAGGTAGTTCTTGCCCATTTCAATGGCAGCACAGTCGTCGGTCAGCCCAAGAGGAAAATCACCCTGGTCCAATATCTTCCTTATGTGCTCGATCGCTTCGCGCTCCCCTATCTCCCGAAGCTGCTTCGCCATGGTGGGAATATCAATCGGGTCGATAAAAAGGTTGTTCGGTGAATGGACAAAGGCTAAAGATTTAAGAGATATCACACAATTCAAGAGTGCTCGAGCGGGCGTAGTGTAGCCTGGTATCACTTAAGCTTGCCAAGCTTATAACTCGGGTTCAAATCCCGGCGCCCGCATCGTTGACACCAGAACTCCCCACTCCCCATTGTAAAACGTCTTAAGGCCAGCCGAAGTTACCTCCCATGATATGGAGGAATTCAAAGGACGGATTGGTCCAGACGG
>JAUVGH010000051.1 GCA_030593885.1 Methanomassiliicoccales archaeon | reverse complement strand
ATACTCATCATTGGAATGATCACCGTGCTGGGTGTGTTCGCGATTCTGACGAACAGAAAAGAGAAAGACCATTATTAGGGACTTCGAACATTATTATTCTCAAGGAACCGGAGGGAGATCTCGGGTCAGGGAGGGTCGGATGAGAAAGGTACAGCGGCCTCACAGATGCGCCCAGTGCGGGAGGAGCTACACCAAGGCCCAATGGCGTCGGAACGACTTCTGGTGTCCCACGTGCAAGAAGATTGTCTGCTATGACTGCGTCGGATATGGGAGGGTCTGTCCGGCGTGTGGGACGAAGACCAGCAGGAAGATCAGGTCGGGTGCGCGCTTTGGGGCGATGATGGGCGGGACGTTCTTGTTCATGGCATTCATCCTGTTCGCCTTGAGCTTCTCCGTCGAGAGGGACATGTGGGTCGTCTGGACCTTGATGGTGCTTGGAGCAATCTCCTCAGCCGGGTGCGCGGTACTGACGGTCCTTAACAAAAAGCAGGTCAGGATGCACCAGGAGCAATTGTCTAGCCTACCAAGCGGGACGATACCTCTTGAGAAGAGGGTCGGTTACCGGGACCTGGGCCCTCGTAGCAAATGGAAGGAGGCCAATCTTGCCATGAGTATGATCGGGTCCGGAGCGATGAAGGATACCTATCCAGATCACATCTATGAAGGGCTTGTGGGGAATTGGGACTATCCGGTCATGACCAAGGAGGAGAGGATCTACTTCACCGTCGACATCCAAAGGAGGGCTCTCGTTTACAGTGCTGGAATGATCCCGGTCGGTATGTTGATCGCAGTCCTGGGCTTTCTTTACGTCGAGCACTTCGCCGTGCGAACTCTGGGAGTGATGCTAGCCCTGACAGGGTTGATGATTGTGGTGCTGGTGTTCTATTCGAAGAGAGTCGTTAGGAGCGACGTGAAGGGGGAGGTGAAGGTGGTCTGGAAGACAATCGGGTTCGAGGCCGCGAAGGAGGCGGTGGAAAGTTTCCTGCGGGACAAGGGACTGGCGGTGACCTTGAGCAAGAAGAAGTACCCCATGTGGGAGCATCCAGAGCACAGGTACACGCTGGCTGATGGGAATAGGCGTTCACTTACAGTGAGAATAGGGATGGGCACGTGTACGGGTGGGTCGCGATTGGTTATAAGCCGTCCGGAGCGTTGGCGGCAAGGAGGTTGCAGAGGGAGCTGGATGAGTATCTGTGTGAGAGGGATTTGGTGAGGAGGGTTGGGTAATTGGATATGATTTCTTGCTGTTGGCTCATGAGCACTTGATTGTGTTTGGGAAGTTGGAGAAGAAAGGTGAACTCGTATATGACGATTCAATGGAAGCAGTCAAACAGCTAGTGAGAGAATCTCTTCGAGAATCTCTATATGAGAATTGAAATCTTTCATTGGAGAATCCAATTCAGATGTATGTGAGAGTCACGCAAGTGGGAACTAGTGAAGAACAAAGCAAATCTATCTACCGCTTACTACGCAAATACGATTCAATCTGCTGGAAGTTCTCTTCCTGACCATATAACTTGAAGACAACTGAATCGACCTCTCCGGGATGTGCGTGGCCTGAGAAGACATCTTTTGCCTTTGCTATGATACTCTGAATTGTTTCCAATGTGGACTTCTGTGGCAGTCTTACTGGTATCCCTTTAAGAAAATCCTCTCTGACGGCAAAGTAATTTCCTTGCCAGAAATCTGATGTAGATTTCAGGAGGAATTCCACAATCTTGGAGTTCAAAATCGACAGAAGATAGACCAATTGGTCTCGCGCGCCGATATCTGGTGCGGCCGATTGAAAGGCCTTCTTCAGAGGACTAGCTGCCTTGGGGATTAGAACCTCAACGCCATCAGTGGGTAACATCCCTTTGTCATCGAGTGCAAACATGACGTCCTTTGTCATCCGTCTGGTGACTATTTTGGGAAACCCACCAATGAGACTAGAATCCCTTGGCCAGTAGTATTCATACCATTGAAGACCATGCTCCCGAATACTCTTCTTCTTATATCCTCTGTGGGCCAAGGATTCAAAGAACCCTGCAAGGTATTTTGCGGTTCGCGGTTGTTTTATCTTCCTATTTACTATGAGTCTGTCTATCTCCTTCTTCGCGTCTTCCTCGGATAGATTGTGATCCAGGTGCCCCAAATTGAACGGTTTCCTACCGCCGCGATAGGGATATATGAGGTATTTCCCTGTGTTACCGACTGTCCAGTCACTGATATCTTCGGCGGTGATCGCAAATCTAACAAGTTGAGGTTCCAGGGTGACAGCTACATCTTCATCAACAAGGAAGATTTCCAGACTTCCCCCTCCTGGTGTGACGCCTTGTCGCAAAGAGACGATTTCTTTCAAGCTGCGACATTTTGAAGTCTTGTAGATGCTTTCCTTTATGTCTTTGACTCTGGCTGGCACCAGATTCCAGGGCTCAGCAGGTTCTGATTCCCCTATTATGGACTGCTCTACCAAGAATCCCTGCATATTCTCCGTCTCGTAGAAATCTGATTCTGAAAGCTGGATAATGGCTCTCTTTATTTCATCGACGATTTCGACAATGCTAAGCTTTGAACTCGGTCGCTTCGTTTCCAGATAGACGAACTTCTTGGTCACTCGGAAACTCTCCTATAAACAGAAATGGCGGGATAGTTCGAGCGACCAAAGATCGCCCTGCCGACATTGCCCAAGTCCATGACATATTCTGCCTCACAATGCATCTTTGTGAACTCTCGAACTCCTCTTCCATATTTCCTACGAAAGTAGCGATTTTGAGTTATGAACCCGAGAATTCCTTTGTTTCGAAGCCATTGAATGCCCCTTTCGATAAAGAGAACGTAAATGTCATATTTATCCGTTGAACTCATATAGGATTTGTAGATCTTCTTTGTAGCCTCATCGAATAAAGGGCTAAGATTTCCACGAAGAACCCCACTCCAAGGGGGATTTCCGACCACAAAATGGAACTTCTTACGCTTGATCCTATTCGCTCTGTCTCTGTCTTTCACAGTCACATCAGCTCTGGAATTTGTGTCACTGAAATGGGAAAGACTTAGCTGCAACTTCTCGCCCAAGGGTCTGATTGAATCGTCTGATCCTATGTTAAGCTCTTCAATAAGCCTCTGGGGATTCGTGTGTTTGGCACTTAGCAGAAGGTCGACTGTCATGAATAGGAAGTTCATCTCACTTAGGAAGCATGCAAAAGGATGTATGTCGATACCATAGATGTGATCTATCAATTCCTGAAGAATTCTCCATGATCGCTCGTGCATATCTTCGAGTTTGGTGATTGTGCTATGACAAGGGAGTGCTGGGTTCTCCAAATGCCTTCTGAGTCTTCTGGTAGCCTCAACCAAGAAGGTTCCACTTCCGCAGGCAGGATCTAAAAGATCTTTCTCACAAAGACCAAAGGCATCGTGTTCATAGCCAACCAAATCGAGAATCAAACAGACAACTTCATCTGGAGTGTAGAATCCCCCGAGTGTTCTTCTTTCCATTGCTGGTAAGTATTCCTGGTAAACGTCCTTCCAGATATCTCGTTCAACGTCCTGAAGCGCGTACCTGTTGAGAATTGCCAAGACCTTCTCAAGAGCTATATCGACAGCACGTTCAAGACGGCGGAAGGATACTGACCGGTCCTCTGACCATAGTCTTCGAACGTTACTCGGGATTCGCCACCAGTCAAAAAGGCCATGAGCGTAAAGGTGAGAATAGAAGACTCTTCGCATCAGTTCATCAGTTTCGTCAATCAATCTCCTGAAGGCGATAGTGGCCTCTCCAGTCTGTAATTCTCCCACTTGGCCGTCTTCAATGAAGCGGTCCAGGTCACTACCAGAAAGTCTTCTGACTACAAGATCCTTGTCTTCTGACACCCTATATAGCAATATTCTACTCAGTACTACATAAGCAGTCTGTCGTGCAAGAATCTCGGCATATCCTTGTCGAATGACGTCATACAACTTCTCGTTCAGACATTCGTCGATTTTCTGAGGGGCCACAATAGCCTCAGTTACTAGGTGCATCATATCGCTTTCTTCTAGAGGTACGCCAATCTTCTTGCGCAATTCTGTTGTTACTCGCTTCGTAACAGCTTCATTAAGCTGCTCTCGGTCATGTAGCCCAAGCAACTCTCCAACAGTCTCCTCTAATTCTTTCATCATTAAGGTTGGAGGCACCTTCCCAGACAGGGCACTCCAATCATCCAGTGGTTCATCTATGGCGAATCCTCGACTGTCCCCCCTTCCTATGGTTGTCTTCGTCTTGTATAGCCAGTCAATCATATGTAAAAAGGGTGGGGTGAGTTCATCGACGGCCTTCCTGAGAGAAGTGCTGAGGTCTCCAATAGATCGTGGATCATCTCTTGTCGGACTTATTCTGCCGAAATCCTGTTGATACGGTCTCTTATCTGTTCGGAGGTATTCCGTTACAGCAAATGGCGAGAACGCCTTGTTGACCTTGGCGAGTGTCTCGTGGCTTAATTCTCCAGAACTGTGTTCCTTAAGTGCCTTGTCCAGATCAAGGGATACTATCTGCTCCGTGATTACCTTGCCCTCTATCAATCTGCAACAATAAGTCACAAACACATGTCCATTGGTGATAGCGCCATACTCAGCTGTTCCAAGTCGCTTCAGTTTCTTCTTGAACTCCCCCGAATCTGATTCCTTGAGAGCCTTGAACTTGGGTGTCTTAGTTTCTATGTATACGGCCTCATAGCCTAGCAGGTCATAAGCGTAGAGGTCGTAGACCTCGCCGCTAATCAGCTTGCCAGAAGGCCAACCAAGAATGTCCTTGAAAACATAATCCCTGAGGAGTGTCCTGAGATGCCTTTCCAGGCCTTCTCCAGGAATGGGAGTCACGTCTGACATCTCAAGCGAAATCCGCTGAAATGCATCTAAGATCTTCTTCTCGAATCCTGCTACTTCTTGCAGACCAATTCACCTCTATCGACACTTACCAATGAAATATGACTATCTCTATTAAAGTGATTTGAAGACGATTATGATAGTTCCGTGACTTCCGATTGTGATATTACCTGTTCAATCCAAGAAGAATCAGTAATACCAGATAAAGCGAGAACGATGTGTATGAAGGGCACGGCTCCTGGCCAGCTTTCCGAATCCGTATCAGCATCGAATTCAGATGTCAGAACGAGGAGGTCTCCAATGTATTCCTTCTGGCGAATGGTCTCAGAGGAACTCATATTACATTCTCAAAGATTAGAAAGCCACCAGGGGAATAGGTACGTGGAGAAGTATTCCATTCAAGCCCAACGCAGACTAGTCCGTGACCCGTAAGTTCTGGAGTAAGAAACTCAGTACCAGTCACGAATAACTCGTACGCCAGCCAAAGGCTTATAAGAGATCTCACGTTTTCCCCTCAATCTTTACGAATCTAGTGTGGAGGGAATCATCTTGATAGATAGAATGGTTGATAGAAAGATTGATGAAACGTTGTGGTATTCGCCAATCGGTGGGATTGTGAAACCTGACGTCGTTTGGGGAGAGGTGACTCAATGGTTGGCAGAGAAGAGAAGAATTGGACTGCCTAAAGGAGGGGATTTCGAAGTCTCATTTGATGACGATACGAACTCAATCGAAATAGTTCCTATTGAGACCGGGATACCTCGTAGGGTATCTAGGGAGGAGTGGAGGAGATTTGTTGATAGATTCAACGAAGTGAAGAAGAAAGGATACGACCCGCTCAGACCAGGACATTACGCAGATATCACACACAACTCGTCATACCTAGTGGCAGTTCTGAAAGAGCTTGAATACTCGGAGTGATGGGGCATGAAAAGCACATTGGATACTCTGAATCTCAGAATAAAGCCCAGGGCGTGGCATGCACAGCGTGCCAGATGGGGACATCCAATACACACTATCTGCAGCTATATGGCTTCGTTCCCGCCGAAGGTCCCACATTACTTCATACATAGATTCACTGAAGTGGGCGATACCGTGTTGGATCCATTCTGCGGCCGAGGAACCACACCTGCCGAAGCTTGCTTGATGGGTAGAATGGGGATTGGCAGTGACCTAAACCCGATAGCTTACGTTCTGACAAAGGCCAAGGTTCAGTCTCCTACAAAGAAGAATCTGCTTAACCGCTTGTCGGATCTTGAGTCCGGATTCCGCCCCCAAGATACATCAGGTTTGCCAAGCAGAATCACAATGCTCTACACCAAGAAGACACAGCAACAGCTCTTGTATCTGAGAAACGAGCTCGACTACAGAAAGAGAACAGTCGACAATTTCATAATGGCTCTAGTGCTGGGAGGAATGCATGGGGATTCTGGAAAGCCGAGCTATATGTCAATTCCGATGCCCAATACATTCAGCATGTCACCTAAATATGTGAGGAAATTCATACGGACTCACAAACTAAAACGACCCAAACATGACGCCTTTGATGTGATCAGACACCGCCTCAAGAGAGCGTACAAGGAGAAGATACCTCCAACAAAGGGAAAGGCATATCAGAAAGATATTCGCCACATAGAATCAATCATGAGGGGCAAGAAAGCAGATTTGATTTTCACATCACCGCCCTATTTGAAGGTGATCAAGTATGGAAAGCTCAACTGGATAAGATTGTGGATGATGGACATGGAACCATCAGGCTTAGATGGATTGCTCGATGACAAGCACACGGTTCCCAAATACATGAATTTCATGAAGAAGACGATAAACAGCCTGGCGCGAGTGTTGAAGGACGATGGGCTCTGTTTTGTAGTAGTTGGTCAAGTCAGCGGACACAGAGGTCCGGGTCGGAATGAATCTATTGAACTCGGAAACAGAATCTATGAAACCCTCAGAAACGAAGTTGATCTCGAGATCGTTGGATTGCTGAATGACCGATATGACAGACATATGAAAGTATCTCGAATATGGGGCAAGAAGAAGATGGGAAAAGCTACGAAATATGATCAGATATTAACCCTGTGCAAAGATATCAAGGCAGTGAAGAAGAAGGAATTCAAGAAGAGGGGGTCGTGGCGTAGAGTTCCTATTCCGCACTCCCAAACAACTCTTCAAAAGTAGGGACCTTCTGAATCCTCTTCTTCCCTTTCTTCATCGTCGGATGAGCCTTCCTCTTTCTATCAACTTCATCCCTGATGGCATCCGAATCTCCGGTACCAAGGAATATACTGCCACGACCCTTGATTCTTGTGACGAAGTTGCCTTGAGGAGTCATAATCACTTTTCCACCTCCTTTCAATGTCCTTACGATCTGGGCTGATTCGACCATGTCCTTGTTCTCGATGAATACTCTCCCATAACTGCTCCTCTTATACGGTCTTCCATCAGCTGTTACGTGATACATATCTCCAGCGAATCTTCCAGGATATTCGTCCCCAGGCTTCAGACCAGAAACATCCACTTCAAGTGGAGGGCGTGTATCCACGTAGTCTTGGGGTATCGGTAAATCATGCAATAGTTGGGGAGTGAATTCTCCAGTAATGTCGTTCCACACTTCGTACTCAATCGCGGCCTGTCCCAGCTCGCTTTCCCAGTCATATGCCCTGAATATGTTGGTGTCCACAGTATCTAGCGCAAACAGAACATAGATGACGGCGTTCTTGTCCTTGCCCTTTCTCAGAATTCGGCCAATTGTCTGAATCCTTTGACGAACAGAACTGGAAGAAACCCTGACCACACCAAGGTCTGCCTCTGGGACATCGACGCCTTCGACAAGAGCTTTCACGGAAAGCATCACATTTGCTACATCGCTTCGGAACCACTCTATGCTCCATCTATTCCACTTTGGATCCTGGAGCGAATGGTATATGACGGGCCTGAATCTGACAACTTCGAGCCACTTCTGGAGTTCCTGGTCGGCTTCCCTTTCTTTCGAGTCAATGTCCTTGCCATCCTTCTTATAGACATTGGCTAATCTCCTCCACACAGGGGCGACAATATCCTCCAGTTGACTGATTTTCTCGTGGAAAACCATGATCTTTCTGGTCTTCTTGCTTCTTGTGACCGCAGGAAGCCAATTCTTCAGAATCTTGGTGTAGCATAACTTTCGGTTTCGGCATTGATGGATGACGTCTCTTCTCTCTTTCGTCAAGCGGAAGTACTTCCCTATCGCAGGATCGGGATGCTCGTCATGTTTCAGAATTGTCTGCAACTTCTGATCCAGAGAGGTCGCTTTCATGGCATCAATCCTGTGCCCGTATCTCAAACGTATCTTCTCCAGTGCCTTTCCGATGCCCTTCTTCAGATGTTGATATTTCAACCGTTCTTTCTGTGTCAATTGAACTCCAACGTATTTGATCATGAACTTACATATCAGACCCTTCTCTCTCGCTTCCTGGTAGTTGAGGTGAAAAAAGGGACCTTCTCCAAGTGCTTCGAAAATCACATCGATTTCAGCATCTGACTCTCCCTGCTTGAGCTGTCTGCTGTTTTCGGACTCATCGGCCGGCGGAGTGGCAGATAATCCAAGCCGTGCATCTGTTCTGCAATCGAAAACCTTCTTGAATTCCTCACCTCCATAGCGATGGCATTCATCTGCGATTAGAAGATGTCTAATATCGTCTGGAAGTGAAGCAACATCCTGTCTCAGGTTATCATCGAGTATGGCAGAATTAACAATCGAGACCACAACTCGCTTTCCGTCGGAGAACGAATCCTTGAAGCCATCTCCTCTCAGCCCAATTCTCTTTGAAGACAAACCAAGGAGCTTAGCGAGCTCTTCAACCCACTGGTACAATAGAACTTTGGTCGGCACGATGATCGATACGCGGGCATCAGAGAACTGCCTCAGATAGTGTTGAATCGCGAGCATAGCCATTGGAGTCTTGCCAGAACCAGTCACGGCTGAAACAATCCCGGAGTACTTCTTGTGACCGTCGTTGGGTGCATCTTGTATCCAAGCCTCCACAGCCTTCTCCTGCCAGTCTGAGTGGAACATAAAATCCTTTGGTAACATGAACTCCCCGTCGTTGTGCTTCATCTCATCGAGGATTGAGCGGTCAAACCTGCCCGCTGCCCTTTTCAGACCATTCCTCAACTCTTCCAGATTCTCGCATGATACTAGCCTTTCAAGGGAAGAAACGGAAAGGCTCCTCAGTCGGCTGCGCAGTCGCTTGAACTCCCCCGCATCTGAGGAGAATCCCAAGCGTCTAGCCATCAGATCCACCTTGACATTTCTGAACCTCGTAGACAAAGTGCCTAGATTCTTTCCCCGACGAACTTGTCTTCCAAGGCTTTTCGCTTCTCTCTCATACTGTTCCATCAGAGCCTCGAAAGCTATTTCGATTTGCTCGTCGAGGAGTGAAGCAAGCTTTCGTTGCTTTCCAATGCCTCTGCAACAGCGATATATGTAGTATTTGGATAATGCCATGATGAAGCGATCTGGGAGTAACGGATGATTCGGGCCTAGAATGTCGATTGTCTTCTCCGCGATTTCCAGTTTGCATAGGTCTCTGAGTTTGCGCTTCACTTCCCTGACCCGACTGCTATCACCAGATCTGCGAGATCTGCCCCGATCGTCCATATCTACTGCACCCATGTGATTCAACAATTTTAGAATCTCTCTCAGAGTCCTTGCTGAGCCTCCTTTTGCGATGTTGAAGTCGTAGCCCCTTATTGGATTTGAGTCCATGCTGAGTTCGTCAAAGAGATCCTTCTGGCGTTTTGGTTCCTGTGAATTCTCCGGAACCTTGGCCAGGATATCAATGAACGCCTCCAACGCCACCTGGTCACTTTTGGGTTTATCCCAAGCAGCCTCCAGAGATAGCAGAACGACGTCGCTGAACCTGTGCGACAGAGAATCTTTCAGATAATTAAGAGAATGATCTGGCAGAGTAACAACCCTCTTGCCATTATCTGGACTTCTATCTTCATCGAGAAAACCCCAACTTATGAGATTGACTATTGTCTTGATTGTCATGCTTTTGTCATAGCGCATACAATCGGTGCAATCTGCTCTTGGAATTCCAGGACCTTCCTTTTGATGTACCGAACAAACTCGCGGTTCGCTCGGTAGAACCTCTTCCCAACACCTGTTGACATAGTCTTGTCTTGATATGGGCTCATTTGCCCGTTCCAGATACTCCTTATATTGCTCCTCACCGAACGGCATTGGATAGAGGACAGGAAACCGCTTTGCCACTAGATATCCCTCTTCATCCTTCTCCAGGACTTCCCACCGAAATTGTCCCCATCATATGCATCCTCTCCTCCTAAACCAAAATGCGTTTCTGCGAGGAAATGAGTTCTGGGTGCACACCCTGAATCGAAACCTGGCATCTTCCCTAGATACACGGGGAGGCAATTAGTGGCTTTAACCCGGTTGTGGATTGATCGAAGCAGAATGTCATGCTTGCCATCTGTGAGGACCTTCTTGTCTTCTGTAAGAAGTGCGTGGAATTCAGCCTGAAATGATTTGGAGACCTCACCACTCGGTAGGTTCATCCAGATATATCCGTTCTCAGTGACGTAAATCCTCCCACAACGTGGGCGAATTCTCCTGACCTCAGCACATATGTCAGGATACTTTTCAATAGTCCTGAAGTAGCGGCCCCTTCGGGTCCAATAGAGATAGTCCTGATTCCCGGCCCTGTTCCAAACTGCAAACCCCTCCCCGTGTATGAAGTGAAGCCCTGGCCAGAGATTGCCAGTCTTCAAACCAGAAGGATCCAATTCAAAACCTGGGAACCCCAAGACTCCGTCCAGTTTTCCCACGTACACCGACCGCCAGACACCATCCTTTATTTCACGCCTAGCTATCACTTCTCCGTATGGGGTGACGACGAACCTTCCTCTTCGGTCGCCCCTGTACTTCCCCATCGCTCTCAAAAGCCCACTGGGCAACCTTGAGGCTTCGTGTTTAACGTCCAAGCGCGTCCAGCAGACCATGGGCCTGCCATCTATTCCTTTGATAGTGTATCGGGAACCTCTGTTCGGTAAGGGCCACAAGTCACCTGGATTGACAGTTACAACTTTCTCATCAACTGCTGGAACATCTGTCGATTCATCCAATATTGACGCCATTGCTAGTCCTCCGGATCATCAAAGAACACTTCTTCTTCGTCGGCATCTTTCGGCACCATGCCCTCAAACTCCCCGGGAATAGAGAACCCGTTGAGGAAGTCAACCATTTCCTTCCTTTCATCCGGTGTTAATGGTTTCGTGAAGTCCTTTGGTGGCTGAAGTGTTATCCCTTTGTGATAACGACCAATGTATATCGGCAACATCTCTGTGGACTGGACTTTGGCGGTTATCAGTTGCTGCTGAGTAATAGACATGCTCTCCCACTGGGTCTTCAACTCATTACGAATAGGTTGTTTCGGAATGAGTGTTGTTACGTACCCATTCTCGGTGATTCTAAAGGAACCGCCAGTTGACTTGAGCATGCGTAATTGCATCATCACTTCATCTGGAAGTGTCTCCACGATGTATTGCCTGGGACCCTCTGGATCCTTCCACCACACTCGGTCATTGAGGTAGGAGTATCTGGCCCCGTCGTAGAATCCAGTCCAGATGTCCCCTGGCTTGAGTCCCTTAGGTGTTGTGTCGATGGTGTCACTGAATTCGAATGGTATATCCATCTCACACACATAGATAGGAGTCCATGTGTCTTTCTCAAACGACTTGATGATCACATCGCCCGTTTCTGTAATTCGGAAACTGCCACCCTCGGGTCTGAACTTCACAAGCTCCTTGATGGTGCCCTCATGCCCAGACTTGACGCGGATTTCCAAACCATTCTTGAATGTCCGCCACCAGACTGCCTGCTCACTATTGAAGTGATACCTTGTCCCACGATAGTGGTAAGGCCACTTGTCTCCGTTTCTAATCTCTTCCTTCATTCCAATCCCGCCACCTCTATGGATTCGCTACTATTTAAGCATATCTTTATGCTCATAGTTACACTAACACATCTAGTCAATTGAGCGAGGAGTTGCTAGCTGTCGATACTCATCAATTGTTACCAGATACTCTGATCCCCAACGTGATAGGAAACCATAGATCTTCTGATTCATTGGATGACGCCGTTTCATTCCAGAGCCGTATGCTCTAAGGTAAAAAGACGGGAGGCCCATATGCTTCGCTGCGATTGTCAGTCGAGCTCTGGCAGTTCTGAGCTCTTCATACCATTTCTGACCAGGACCGAATCCCCTTGCCTCTCTTAGCTCCTCGCTGGTTGGACGAGAGTTCGTGTCATAGTACGCAACTAGCATCGACAGAAGATCCCCAACAGACGCTCTTCTCTCTGCAAGAGATATCAGGCTATTCATGAATTCTACAAAGGCATCATACGTCCATTCTTGGTCATTTGAGGCAATCCCCCGAGTTGAGTGTTGCCTTGAATCTTCAGACCCGATATAGAGGCTGGCCTTGCCGTTCGAATAATCGACAATGCTATCGAGGTCAATCTCAGAACTTATGCGTCGAATCATCGAAGATATCAGTTGTGATGGCTTTTCACCCCGTGAAATGAGCTTTTCGACAAAACCCTCAGGAATGTCGATGGTTATTCCATATGCCCTATCCGACAGAGTGCTATTTAGGGTCATATTTATGCATAGGGTCTACCATTATAATAGGTTTTTCCTGAGTTTCAAGCTTGCCTCTCAATAAGCCCATTTGTTCAGATGAGGCTCGCATCTCATGAATTGCCAGATTGCTTTCATGCCTTTCTTGGAGTGTAGTGCTCCCCCCAAATCTCTTCAGCACTCCTCTCGATATCTTTGCTCACTGAATTCCATTGAGTCAAGACGTTGGAATCCCCCAGCAGACTCTCGACCGAAAAATCGCCATCGAAGTACTCAGGAGCGTGGACACGTTCGACCCATGCTTGTGTAAGTGCTTCCTCCAAGCTATGTGCACCAAATATCTCCAAGTAACTCAATAAACTATACAGATAGATTGTGGGCAAGTATATGCTCCTTCTTGTGATATGTTCACTTCTCGATGAGTGTATTCGGATCTTATTGTCCAGTCCTTTTATCAGATAGATATTCTCTCTGAATTTTGTCCCGCGCCCCTGCACAGGAATTAAACGCTCCGGAGACTTCAGGACACCGACCCTTCTCAGTGCCCTGAGGTTTTTCATGAATGCGGTTTTTGAATACCCCGCCCCCTCATTCACTCTATTGTAAAGGGTGACAAAGGTATCTGCAATGGTACCTCGAGGGAGGTTCAACAAGATCTCTGGTTTTCTCCCCGAAACGAATGTTCTTCCTATCCTCTGGCTTCTCAACTTGCTCCAACGGTTCTGAACCAGAGCGCTCAGGAATAGGAATTCGCCCAGGATTTCAATCGTCTTGAAATCCAACTGCTTTTCCTTCGCTCCAAAGAAGATAGGATAGCCCAAGTCAAGATCCAGGGGCTTCTGAATGTACTTCTTCGGCCACGGTCTTTCCTTCACTTCCAGAAGGTTTCTTATTCCTCC
>JAUVGH010000035.1 GCA_030593885.1 Methanomassiliicoccales archaeon | reverse complement strand
AGGAGATGTTCGACCGGGTCAATGAAGTCGCACCACCGCTTTTTGAGGACCTTCAGTCCTTGAGGGACACCGGAAGATAGGAGTAGTTTCACCAGACCGAGACGAACCCTTAATACTCGTCAATCCTTTTTCCCGCCGATGAAAGGTGGGGAGGCGCCTAGGAAGACGATCGAATTCATAAAGGGACGGTTTAAGGACTACTACAACGAGGTTGAGCTGTACCTGCCCGAGAGGTTCGGCCGGAGGGAGTTCGGCTTCATGTTCTTTGACGCGGACTACGTTCAGAGGCACATGAACTTCGCCACCAAGAACGAGATCAAGCAGTACTTGGTCAACAGGATGCCGGCCCACGTTTATCATTCGGCAGCATACTACTCCAAACCTGGCGCCCCCACGATGGTCCAGAAGGATTGGCTGGGGGCCGATCTGATATTCGACCTCGATGCCGATCATGTCATCGGGGCCAGGAAGATGACATACGAACAGATGCTCGGTGTCGTCAAGACAGAGACGATGAAGCTCATAGACGATTTCTTGGTAGGGGATTTCGGTTTCGAAGAAAAGGACCTTGTCGTGACCTTCTCTGGTGGAAGGGGGTATCACATACACATCCGTGACCCTCGCGTGTGGACACTCTCCAGCCACGAAAGAAGGGAGATTGTGGACTACATCCTCGGAACGGACATGGACGAGGAAGCTATCTTCGTTAAGAGCCCCTTTGATCGGACACCATACGGGTTGAAGTACAAGTTCGAGATGCCCGCCGTGGACGAGGTGGGGTGGAGGGGCAGGATTGCCAGAGGAATAGTGGAAGAGGTTGAGCTGTTGAAGGATATGGGGAAGGGCGAGGCCCTGGCCAGGTTGAAGAGCTTCGAAGGAGTGGGACACTCTACCGCCAAGGAGCTTTACGACATCCTTTTCGAAGGAGAGGATGGCAAGACCGGATACGACTACATCAAACAGGGTAATCTGGACATATTCCCCGGAGACAGATACCTGAACCGTTTCAAGAAGGGGTTCCTGAGCATTGTCATGGACACAAGGAGCGGGAAGACCGATGAGCCAGTCACATCCGATGTCAAGAGGCTCATAAGGCTCCCAACCTCTCTGCACGGCAAGACAGGATTCAGAGTTGTGCTTCTATCCAGATCGGAATTGGACGATTTCGATCCCCTCGTCGAAGCGGTTCCCGCAACATGGTCCGATGACGAAGTTATCCTCAAGGGGAGGTCCAAGGCCTCCATCAATCTGAAAGGGGAAACTTTTAATTTGGAAGATGACATAATACGACTCCCCGAATACGCAGCAATGTTCTATATGTGCAGAGGCATGGCGACCCTTGCGTAGGAGAGATGGGATGAGGAGATTCCGAGACAGGCTGGAAGGCGGCTACAGAGTAGTCAGGATACGGAAACTGAAGCACTTGATGTACTTGATATTCGGAATCCTCATACTCGTCGTCGGCATCCTTATGATGGTCCTTAACGGGGTGACACTTGATCCCTTCTTCCTTCCGCTTGACATGTTCCTTCTCGTGACCCTCTACTTCTTGATAGTCGTCACCGGTCTGAACTTCTTCTTCAGGAACCTCGAGATAAAGCACAACACCCGGGACAGCCAGAAGCATCTTATGGCCAGGAACTCACAGAGGACCGGGGTAGTGATAATAGGGATATGCGCATTCGTGGCAATCATCGTCATGTTCCCGGCAACGGCAAGTTCCGCAAATGAGATACTATCGATCGAGGGAAGGGAAGCGGTCACACTTGCCGGAGATCGGTTCATACAGCACTTCGACAATCAGGACAGGCTGGGTCTTTTCAAGTCCGAGTGGGTCGACGTTCGGTGGATAACCGGTCAGATGACCGTCCAGTTGTGCGAGAAAGCAGATCTTGAGGCGGACGATACCTGTGACGATCCGTACTTCCAGATGCCTTTGCATGGCAACCAACAACAGAGTAGGATTCAAGTTCCGGAAGAAGGTTACGTCCAGCTCGCCCTGATCATCACCAACCAGCCCGGTGGTCCATCCACCTTCAGCTATCACGTCGAGAGGAATCCAGCTCCCATTTTCATCGGTCTCCAACCGCTCCTGATATGCTTGACCTTCATAGTCTTCAACTCGGCATGGACGGTCTATCTTCAGCCAATCAAGAGAAGATATGCGACCACCTCGGTGTACAGTGAAGACTACATCGCTCCGACGGTTGCCGAGACCGAGCTGAGGACCGAAGCCGAGGCCCGGAGGGCGCCAGCCCCCGAAGCAGTACGCTTCGGACCTGCAAGGCCCAAGATTCGCAGAAGAAAGGTCGCGGCTCCGCCCCTGCAGGATGTGGACGCTCTTCCACCTCCGCCTTTGCCGGGAACGGCCCATCCTCTTCCCAAAGGAGATTTCCTCAACGAGCTCATGATCACCATGGATTCCGAAGGTGACAAGAAGAGCACCATAGGCTTCCTAAGGAGCCTGATCGAAATGGACCCGGTGAACAAGGACGCCCTTAACCATCTCGGGGATGTTTACCAGCAGGAAGGCAACTACCAGTTCGCATTCAACGAGTACGATAGGATCACCAAGATAGACCCCAAGGATGACCGGGCCTGGGTCAAGAGGGGGGAGGCCCTCATGCCGTTGGAGAGGGAGCTCGAAGCCGTAGGCAGCTTCAAACACGCAATCGATCTCAATGCCGAGAACCCAGCCGCCATTGAATGGCTTAGAAGCATCAAGCGTGAGAACCAGAAACTGATGGCAAAGGCGATAGACCGTTCCACGAATAAGGACTTCAAAGGGGCGATCGAGCTCTATGACAGAATTCTGCGAAGAGCCCCCGAGAACGTACAGGCCCTGCTGGGACGGGGGACCATGTACAGGCGACTGGAGAAATGGCCCGCTTCCCTGGAAGCTCTCAACAAGGTCCTGGAGATTGACCCGGAGAATATCGCGGCCATGCGTAACAAGGTCGAGGTGTTCGAGAGTGTGATGAGCTGGGAAGAGGCCCTGGATTGCTACGACGAGATGATCGTGAGGACACCGGACAACTACCTGGACTGGGTGAGGAGGGGCGATGTCCTGTTCGAGCTCGGGAGGACCGAGGATGCCATTGAGAGCTACAGAGAGGCTGAGAAACTGAAACCGGACTCAGACCGGGTGCAGAAGAGGATCAAGCTCCTGACCGCTCCGGAGATGGATGAGACGGTGAAGAAGTTCACCAAGATCCCCGGTATCGGCAAGTCAAAAGCCATAGCTCTGTTCGAGGCGGGCTACGAATCGGTGGACGACCTGAAGAAGACCGGCGTGAAGAAACTGGCGAAGGTCAAGGGCATCAGCAAGGGTTTGGCCAGGAAGATAAAGCAGCACCTGAAGGATTGAGCGTTGCACCAATGTTTTTTACGGTAGACCTGCATACTATCGGCGAGTCAGATGAAAGCGTTCAGGTTTGAGGGCGAGTTCCTCATGAAGGACAAGTGGCAGAACTTCGTCAAAGAGATCGCCAGCAAGAACAAGAAGACGGCGACCGAGAATTTGCTGTCCGACATGGGTGGAAGGCACAGGACCAAAAGGAAGAACATAAAGATCCACGATGTCAAGGAGCTCAAGCTCGAGGAGATAGAGAGCTCCGTGGTCAGGGAAGAAATGGCGGGTGACAAGGGTGGTGAATGAAGAGTTCCAAAAGGCCGCTACCGAATACGAGATGTTCCGTTCGCAGTTGGAAGCGCTGGCCCAGCAGAACGAACTGCTGACCATGTCGCTGGAAGAGCACATGAGGGCCAAGGAGACCATGACCCGGTTCCAGGAGGGTGGAAAGGGCTCGGAGATACTTGTTCCAGTGGGCGCCAACTCGTTTCTCTTCGCCGAGATCAAGGTGCCGGACAAGGCGATAGTCGGAATAGGTTCTGACCTTACCGTGGAGGAGGACATGGGAGAGGCCATCAAACGTCTGGACGGAAAGATAGAAGACCTCAACAGCGCCCTCAAGAGTTTGGCGGAGAAGATAGTGGAGGTCAGCCAGAATGCGGAGGAGAAATCCGAGATCGTGAGGACGCTTTACGCGCAGGCGCAGCAGGGGACGGAGTAGGCACATTTTGTGAGTAGGGATCCATGTTCAAGGCTCTGAGAGATAAACTCAAGGTCTGGAAGAAGCAGGCCTCGACCGAGCTCGATGATGTCATATCCGAGGACAGCGGGAGGAAGATAAAGGAATCCAAGCTGGAGGATTTCCTGTGGGACCTCGAGATGGTGCTGATGGAGGCCGATGTCGCCCTGCCAGTCATTGTGGAGATTAAGTCGAGGATAAAGGAAGACCTCATTGGCAAGAGGGTCACCAAGAAGATCGGTTTCTCGGAAGGGATCGAGATTGCTCTGAGAAACGCTATCAAGGACGTCATGCTGGTCGAACCTCTTGATTTCATTCAGTTCATCAAGGATCATGAGAAGCCTGTGGTGATAATGTTCGTGGGCGTGAACGGTACAGGCAAGACCACGTCCATCGCCAAGCTTGCCCATTTGCTGAGGAAGAACCAACTGTCATCCGTATTCGCAGCATCCGACACATTCAGAGCAGGCGCGATAGAGCAGCTGGAGAAGCATTCGTTGAACCTGGGAATTAGGATCATCAAGCATCAGTCGGGGTCTGACCCGGCCGCAGTCTCGTACGATGCGGTGGAACATGCCAAGGCCAGAAGGAAGGACGTCGTACTTATTGACACGGCTGGAAGGATGCAGACCAACGTCAACCTCATGGACGAGATGAAGAAGATCAAGAAGGTGGCGAACCCGGACCTGATAGTATTTGTCGGTGACGCTCTCGCAGGCAACGACGCCGTGGAGCAGGCGGTCAAGTTCAATGAAGCGGTGGGGATCGATGCAGCCATTCTCTCCAAGATCGACGCAGACGCCAAAGGTGGCGCTGCACTTTCCATCACACACTCTATCGGAAAACCAATTCTCTTCGTCGGAACCGGGCAGGAATATGACGATATAGCATTCTTCGACGCAAAATGGATGGTTGAGAGGCTCTTCGAAGTCAAGTAGACCTAACTGAGGAAGCGCTTTCTCCACAGGAATCTCCAGTTGAGCCAGGCATCTCCCCAAGAACGTATCTTTGCTTCTCCCTTCCTCGGGTAGTAATTGATGGGCACCTCTTTGAACTTGTAGCCCTTGATTATCGCTTCCAACTTTATCTCCTCCGACAAAGGCATTCCATCGTGAGTGAGATCCAGACCCGGTAGAATGCTCCTCTTGAAGAACCACATCCCAGATTGGCTGTCCTTCAGCTTCGTCCGGAACAGCACCCTCGCGGTGAAGCTGAGCATCCAGTTGCCGAACCGGTGGAGTCTTCTCATCGAGTCCTTCTCGAGAAGCGTCAGCCGATCGCCAGTGATGAAATCAAGGTTCTCATCCTCCAGCATCTGAAGGAACATGGGTATGTCCTCGGACGGATATGTGCAGTCTGCATCCAGTGTGGTTATGTACTCTCCCAGGGCCTTCTCGAAACCGGTCTTGTAAGCCCTTCCGTACCCCCTTCTGGGCTCGTCTATGACCCTTGCTCCCTTCTCCCTGGCTATCTCAACAGTTCGATCCTTGGAATTTGTGTCAACTATCAGGATCTCGTAGGTAACAGATGCCCTGCTCATGGCCTTGTGAACGTCGTCCAGAACCTGCCCGATCGCCTCCTCTTCGTTCATCGTCGGGATGATCACCGAGACCTTGGGAGGGTCCATGCTCCAGCCAATTCAAGTCGGGCTAAATAATGTTTCGTTCAGTTCTCTGACCTGTCCCATCCGAAGAACTTGTATCCAACGTAGCCCAGAAGCGCCATTGCGAGCCTTGAGAGCGACCAGATTGTCGTTTCCTGCCTGAACATCTCCCCCGGGCGGTAGTTCTGCCAAAGCCTTCCATGCTTCATGGTGAGTTGCTTCCTGCCAGCACCGTTCCAGAACGCCTGCTTGAAGAAGTTGTAGAACGAACCCCTCGTCCTGTGGTAGACGACCGCGTCATCACGGTAGACGATCCTGGCACCCATCTCGACCGCTCTTAGATTGAGGTCTATGTCCTCCGCGGTGATGAACCACTCGTCGAAACCGCCAATGGACTGGAAGAGAGCCTTGTCGTAAGCCAGGTTGGACGTTGGGAAGGTGATGTCGAACCCCTTGTAGATGAGCTCCACCCTTTCCAGGTCCTCGAAAGCGTGATATCCGATCTGGATGGTCCTCCCGGCGACAACCATGGAGGTGCTCAGCTCCTCCTTCAGGTTCTTCAGCCAGAAGGTGTTCGCGATGCAGTCCCCGTCGATGAATGCAACGGCTTCGCCGATTGACTTCTCCACACCGAAGTTCCTCCCCGCCCCTATCGTTCCGCCCTTGAGATGGTACTTCACGAAATCATAACGCGCCTGGTACTCCCTGACGACCTCTCTGGTCCTGTCCGTGCTGTACGCGTCCACGATGATTATCTCGAGCGGCCCTTCTTGTGTAACAAGGCTGTCAAGCAGGTCGCCGATGTTCCTCTCTTCGTTCCTTACGGTGACTACCACGCTTATGAACACGGAAAACGCAAAGTGGTCCTTCATATAAATATTTCTCAAGACAGAATCAAATTGGACTTCGATATCGGATCAAACCCAACAAATCCTTAAACGATGACAAGGTATTCCGAGAAGCGAACCAACATGAGAAGCCTGATGATAGTCTCGAACGATGTATCGCGCGACGCGAGGGTCCAAAGGGAAGGACGGTCACTGGTGAGGGCCGGGCACGAGGTCGAGGTCATCGGCTGGGACAGACGGGGGACCGAGTCCAAGCGCGACACCATCGGAGGCGTCAAGATCACCAGGATGAGGAACACCCGGCTGATGCGCGTCGCTCCGAGCGATATGTTCAGGAATCCGCTGTGGTGGAGGATGGCTTACAGAGAAGGAGTCAAGCACGAGTTCGATATCGTGCACTGCCATGATCTGGATACCTTGCAGTCCGGTGTGAAGCTGAAGAAAAGGAAAGGGACGCCCCTGATATTCGACGCGCACGAGATATTCGCCTACATGATAGAGGAGGACGTGTCCAAGATAGTCCGTAACTACGCGGAGAGGATGGAGAAATCGCTTCTTCGAGATGTGGACCATATGATCACTGTCAACGCCGCCTTGCAGGACTATTATCGGGAGAGGTTCGACGGGGATGTGAGCGTGGTCATGAACTGTCCGGAGGAGATACTGGCCGAATACGAGCCCCCGACGTGCGAGATGTTCACCATCCTTTACATAGGGACGCTGCACAAGAGCCGGTTCGTGAGTGAGCTTGTCGATGTTGTTGGTTCCATGGACGATGTCCAGCTGAAGATCGGAGGGGAAGCGGAGCTCTATGACGAGGTCGAAAGGAAGAGCCAGCAATACGATAACGTGTCTTTCCTAGGAACAGTTCCGTACAAGGCCGTCATGCCACTTACGAAGGAGAGCCACGCCGTATTCTGCATGTTCGACCCGGAGAACAGGATAAACCAGGTGGGGACGCCCAACAAGGTGTTCGAAGCGATGGCCATGGGGAAGCCTTCCATCGTCACCAAAGGTATCCTGAGCGGCGATATCGTGGAGAAGGAGGAATGCGGTCTGGCCGTGGTTTACGATGAGGATTCATTGAGAGAGGCGATAGAGAAGTTGAGGGACGATCAGAAGCTGTCCGAGGAGTTGGGTAGGAATGGGCTCAAGGCAGCACAATCCAAGTACAATTGGAAGGTCCAGGAGAAGGATCTGCTGGGAGCATACTCCAAGATGGAAGGGAGTGCCTAGATGTGCGGAATATGCGGGATCCATGATCCCAACGGAAACATAGACGACAACCTCATCAGGAAGATGAGCGACATCCTGACCCACAGAGGTCCGGACGATGAAGGATTCCACATCGAGGAGAAGGTCGGGTTGGGGTTCAAGAGGCTCAGCATCATCGACCTTGAACTGGGAAACCAGCCAATGGCGAACGAGGACGAGTCGATCTGGATTGTCTACAACGGCGAGATATACAACTTCCAGGTTCTGAAGGAGGAACTCGTTGGAAAAGGCCATCAGTTCAGGACCAAGAGCGACACCGAGGTCATAATCCACGGGTACGAGGAATGGGGCGAGGATGTCGTCCAGAAGTTGAACGGAATGTTCGCGTTCGTGCTATGGGATGCGAAGAACGAGAACGTGTTCCTGGCCAGGGACAGACTGGGCATAAAACCGCTCTATTATCGACTGTATGACGACAGGCTGATATTTGCTTCCGAGATCAAGGCGCTTGTCGCTGACGAGAACTTGGAGAAAAAGGTGAACCCAGAGGCACTGGTGGACTATCTGACATTCCAGAACGTTTTCGGGACCAAGACCTTCTTCAAAGACATCGAGAAGCTCCTTCCAGGACACTACGCGGTGAAGGACAATGAAGGCTTCAGGACGGTCGAATACTGGGACCTGGACTTTAAGAAAGGAACGCCGGAGGACGAAGAGTACTATGTGGAGAAGTATCGGGAGATGCTGAAGAGGTCGGTCAAAATGGAGCTCATCAGCGACGTGCCGGTTGGTTTCCATCTCAGCGGAGGTATAGATTCTTGCTCGGTCGCAGTCGCGGCCATGGGAGGGGTAGACAAGTTCAGGACGTTCTCTGGCAGCTTTCCCGAGGAAGGTTTCGACGAGACGCCTTTTGCGAACCAGGTTGCAGAGTCATTGGATGCAGAAAGGCACAAGGTCTCATTGAGTTCCGACCAGGTAACTGGTATGCTGGCGAAGATGGTGTATCATCTGGACGAGCCGAGGGTGGGACCCGGTTCGATCCCGCAGTATTACGTCGCCCAACTCGCGAGTCAGCATGTGAAGGTGGTTCTCACCGGTCACGGAGGCGACGAGCTCTTCGCAGGATATCCCAGCTATCTGTACCCCCACCTCAGGGAGGTCATTGGAATGAAGGGTTTCGGCCATCAGCTGATGTCCGTCCTGGGTGACCTGAGGTCAAGGTCGGCAATCGAAGGTTGGAAAAGGACGGTGGGCCTGCCAATTTACACGACATTCAACCGCGACCTGAAGCGCTACGCAAGGGAGGCGGTGTTCAGTCCAAGGGAACTGCGGAGATTGCTCGCGCCTTGGGTGCTGAGGTCGACCAGATCATACTCAACCAGAAGGGTCCTGGAACGAGTTAGGGAACGGTACAAAGGGCTGACGCCTCTGGAAAAGGTGCAGTATTTGGACATCAAGACCTACTTGCCGTCATTGCTGGATAACGAGGACAGGTTGAGCATGGCTTTCTCGCTGGAGTCCAGGGTCCCGATACTGGACCATGAGATCGCAGAGTTCTCTTCTACAATTCCTTCGAAGTACAAGATCGATGGATTGACATTGAAGAACGTCCCGCGGAAAGCGGCGAAGGGTTTGATCCCAGATGACGTCATCAACCACAAGAAGATGGGATTCCCGGTGCCTCTGGCCAGCTGGCTGAGGGATGGATTGGGTGATTATGCCAAGGAGATTCTGACGAGCGAGGCGGCGAAAGGACGAGGCATCTTCGACGTTCAGTATGTCAAGCTCCTGTTGGATGAACACTCGCTCGGAATCGTGGACCATAGTGAGAAGATATGGTGCCTGTTGAACTTCGAGCTGTGGAACAGGGTGTTCATTGATGGTGATACAGACTTACTTAGGCAATCAAGTTGAGTGAATCAACCGTCCTCGGACGTCTCATTCACTGGTTCTTCGACTACTTCTTCCTCGACCTCTTCTTCCTCTTCCACCGCCTCGACCGGCTCCTCAGGCTTTTTCTTTCTCGCCAGCAAGGCTATGACGACGACTAGGAGCACGATTATGATCAGCAGGAAGATCCACCAGTAGTCGAGGAAGTTGAACTCTTCTTCCTGCACGGTGAGTTCACCCGATTTGGTCACCGTATTGCTTTCTTCGTTGCCGGCGTTGTCCTCGGCCCTGACGATGAAGTAATATGTCACGCCTCTTTCAAGGTCCAGGAATGGATACTGTTGTTGACTAGTTGTCGCGGTAGGTTGAGAGAAGTCGAAGGCCGTTGGCGATTCTGAGACGTAGATGTTGAACGTGATTGGTGTTGAAGGATCGGTATTGCATTCTGGGTCATCAGGATCTGTTGCCGCGTTCCAAGTCAGGGTGATATCACCGTCCTCATCATCCGTCACTACGAGATTGAGCCCGTCGAAGTTTGGCGGAGTATTGTCTGTCGGCGTGGTCGGCATCGCACTGTGTTCGACAGTGTTATCCTCTTCGTTACCAGCGGCATCTTCCGCCCTCACCACAAAGTAGTAGGTGACTCCGTCCAGGAGTCCACTTATCATTGCCTGGTTGCCAGTGGCCGTTTGGTTGGGCGACAGGAAGTCCTGCCCGCCCGAGACCACTGCGACATAGATATTGTATTGCAGGGGCAAAGACGGGTCCGAGTTACATTCGATCGTGTCTGGATCTGTGGCGCTTGACCAGGTCAAAGAAACATCACCGCTCGTTCCGAGGTCTGTCGCTGAGATAAGTCCCAGGAACTGGGGAGGCGTTGTGTCAACCGGCGTTGTCGGCATTGCGCTGTCTTCTACCGTGTTGGATTCCATGTTCCCGACTGCGTCCTCCGCTCTCACCACGAAGTAGTAAGTGACTCCGTCCTGAAGTCCGGTTATCTGAATCGAAGTGCCTTGGGTCGTTGCGTCTGGGGTGAGGAAGTTCTGTCCTCCTGATGCGGTTGAGTAGTAGACTTTGTATGTGATTGGATTTGATGGGTCCGAGTTACATTCGATGATGTCAGGGTCCGTTGCCGCGGCCCAGAACAAATCGATCGCCCCTCCGATGCCAGCATCGGATGCCACAACAATCCCCGAGAAGACAGGTGGTACGTCATCCACTGGAGTCGTTGGCATGGCGCTCCTTTCGATCACATTGGATTCCTGATTGCCAACAGCATCGCTGGCTCGTACGACAAAGAAATATGTGATACCATTCATCAATCCAGTGATCTCGATGTTGGTGTTCTGGGTTGTTGCGTTCGGCAATAAGAAGTTCTGGTTACCGGACAGGGTCGATACGTAGACTGAATATACGATTGGATTTGAGGGATCGGTGTTGCACTCAACCGTATCCGGATCAGTTGCTGCCGTCCAACTCAATGTGATATCCCCGTCTGTTTGGGAGTCGACCGCGGTGTCAAGGCCCCCGAAGGTTGGAGGCGTGTCATCCAAAGGAGTGGTCGGAATGGTAGACCTCTCCACGGTGTTGAACTCCTGATTTCCAGCAGAGTCCCTTGCCCTGACGACGAAGTAGTATGGGACCCCGTTCGTCAGACCCGTGATGTCTATGGAAAGAGCTGTCGTCGTTGCATTCGGCGAGATGAAGTTCTGTCCCGCTGAGGTGGTAGAATAGAATACGTCGTAGTTGATAGGCAGGGAGGGATCAGAGTTGGAGTGAACCGTATCTGGATCCGTAGCGGCCTGCCAGTTGAGAGTGACTGTCCCCCCCGTTCCTGCATCAATTGCGAATTGGAGGCCTCCGAAGTTCGGAGGAGTATCATCAACCGGTGTTGTTGGCAGCGCGCTCTTCTCGACTAGATTGGCCTCTTCATTGCCTGCAGCGTCCTCAGCCCTCACCACGAAGTAATAGAAAGCGCCGTTCTGAAGACCAGTGATATCGATGAAGGTACTGGTTGTCGTTGCATTCGCGTTCATGAAATCTTGAGTGCCGGAGACCATCGAGTAGTAGACGTTGTAGGTTATGGGCAGAGATGGATCGGAATTGCATTCAAGAGTGTCTGGATCATTAGCAGGAGTCCACAACAAGTTGATGGCTCCTCCCGTCCCCAGGTCGGTTGCTGCGTCCAACCCGTTGAAGTCCGGTGGCGTGGAATCAACCGGCGTGGTTGGGACGGCGCTCAGCTCAACTAAGTTGCCTTCTTCGTTCCCGGCTGAATCCTCAGCTCTAACCACAAAGTAGTAGGTCACTCCATTTGTAAGACCAGTCACGTCCATGTTCGTGAGAGCTGTTGTTGAGTTCGGTAAGAGGAAGTCCTGTCCTCCTGGAGTTTCAGAATAGTAGACGTTGTATGAGATTGGTAAGGAGGGGTCGGTGCTACATTCCGGAGTATCAGGATCTGTCGCACTGCTCCACGCAAGTGAAACACTTCCGCCTGTCGCTGAATCCGTAGCTGATTGGAGCCCGCCGAAGGTAGGCGGTGTGAGGTCTATTGGCGTCGTTGGTCTGGCACTCCGCTCAATGGTATTCGTCTCTTCTGATCCTCCACCGTCTACTGCTCTAACGACGAAGTAATATGTGATTCCATTCTGCAGTCCCGTGACTTGGTAGGTGGTCGCCAGAGTTGTGTAGTTTGGCACTAAGAAGTTCTGCCCCATCGAATTCACCGATATGTAGATGTTGTATGATATTGGGGTGGAAGGGTCGGAGCCAGGATTCCAGTCCAGCGTCACATTCCCTCCGGTTCCGTCATCTGTTGCAGATAGAAGACCTCCAAACAGCGGACCAGCAATGTCATCCCAGGTAACCGTCCAATCATGGAGGAGCGGTGAGTCGGTTGTTGTTCCGTAGAAATCAGCACGAAGGCGGATATTGTCATCCACTTTCGGTATGGAGCTCAGATCGATTTCGGTTCCAGATAGATCCGAATATCCGGGGTAAGGTCTCAAGGTCGTCGCGTCCAGCACGGAAACAAGAACCTCAGTCTCATCTGGAATTGTCGTTTTGTTCAAGAAGAGCTTCTCCCAGTCAAAGCCGGGCGATTTTGTGATTACAGCCGAGGTCATATTGCCCAACGATCCCATGGTTGCGGTGAATACTCGTCCATAGGAACTGCTGTCCCGTCCTGCGTACCACATCCATCCTGCGTTGTTCACGGGCATAAACACATTGCCTGGAGATATCCAAACTTCGTCTAGCTCTCCCGGAGATCCCTCATATATTGCGATTCCGCGTCTGTCACTCCAATCGATGCCATCAGGTGATTCCGCATAAAGAATCCTCCATGCTGATCCGACTCCACCATACCACATCCGGTATTTCCCAGTCGAGTTTTTCACTACTACATTCTTGAGGATTTCATCATCATCAGGTTCTCCCGGAGCACCCAGTGGCATTACGAGACCCTGCTTTGTCCACGTTACGGCGTCGGGGGAAGTCGCAAGGAATATCTGATAGCTGCCTCCCGCTGTGATACCACTGTACCAAGACTTGTATGACGAACCATCGTCCAACACGGATGGATAAGCTGCCGCATGTCCCTCACCTGCCCCACCATAGTTCAAGGCCAAACCAGCATAGGTCCAGGTCAATCCGTCCGATGAGGTGGCCATGAGGGTGATTCTTATGTCACTGATGTCCTGTGCTGAGTAGTACATTCGATACTGTCCCCCCTCCTCTATGACCGAGCAAGCATACACTCGTAGTGAATCGGACCCCGTCCCTGAGAAACCGGGAGAGATAACTGTTCCACGCTTCTCCCAGTTATAGCCATCGTATGATGTGGCATACATGATCCTATACCCTGAACCACCATCGAATCCTGAATACCACATTCTATAGATTCCGTCACTGCCCTTGAGGACCCAGGGGTAGTGGGCGGACTGGGCATCGTGGTCACCTGGGGAACCATGGTCGACAACAACACCTTTCTTCTGCCAACTATAGTCCGTGGCCAATTGCACGATCTGTACGTTTCCACCCATGACGTCAGTATTGACCTTTGTGAAGATCTTGCTCTGGTCCACGAATACGTCCGACCATTGGCCGGGTGGCGCCTTCACTACCTGAGCAGCAAATGGAAATGCCGAGACAACGACAAAAAAAGACAGCACTATGACAAACCCACAACTTCTCGTATCAAACGATACCCTCCTCATATCCAGCCTCCTCTAGCTTGCTATACTATTCCGAAATATAAGTGTTGTTACGTCAATTCGAAATTGTGTCATTCTTCGCTAAGTGTTTCCTCCGTCGGTTCTTTCTGAATCTCCTCTTCTTCTCCCTCTTCCCCGTCTAATGGTGGATAATGGAATGGTTGCGGATATTGATAGAGTTTGGTTCAATTGTTTTGAGGCCTAAATGTGCCAAGTGGCAATGGTGCAGACTCCTAGCACACTCGCAAGCCTGGAAGTCCGGATTCCAAGGGCCACGGTCGAACTTGGAGCAACAATTAAATAGACTGGAACTGGTTATGAGAAACAATGGGGGATGATTCGTGAGGGGGAAAGTAACACTTTGTGTCTTCATGGCTGTAGCCATGACGTTGCCTGGTTTGGCTTTGGCGAGCACCGTTGAGGAAACCCTAAGTGGCATCACTTGGACCAAGATCGGAATGGTCCAAGACCTTGGCAATCCTGGCGATTTTGATGACAATCGAGCCGATTCCGGATCCGTGATCATTGACGAAGGTCTGTACAAGGTGTGGTACTCGGGACATGATGGGTCACATTGGAGAATTCTCTACTCAACCTCACCCGATGGTGTTACCTGGACAAAGCACGGTCTGGTGTATGATCTTGGTCCTTCGGGTGCTTTTGACGACGACGACGTGATGGGTCCTTCTGTTCTCAGGAAAAGTGATGGGTCATATCAAATGTGGTATCACGGTGAATCAAGATCCATGTGGGGATGGAGGATTGGCTATGCAACCTCAAATGATGGAATCAACTGGGTGAGGTACGGCTTGGTCTTCTCCAAGGCGGGAAAGGCTGTCGCGCATCCAAACGTTCACATTGACGAAAACGGAGTCTACAAGATGTGGCACAGCGAATATGACACTGAGCACTGGCGAATCGGACACGCCACCTCGAGTGACGGCATCAACTGGAATGACGGGGGGGTGGCATTGGATGTTGGGCCCGCCGGAAGTCCGGATTCCAAGTACATCTACTTTCCGGCAATCGTGGTGGGACCCGACGGGAGCTACATCATGTTCTACTCTCACTTCGGTGGCGTGGGGAACTTCCTGGACATCCAGTGGGCAACATCTCCTGATGGGATGGGCGCCAGCTGGACCAAGCGGGGTCTCTCGCTGGAGCATGGACAGCCAGGAGATTATGACTCCCTACAAGCCACTCCCACCACTGCTCTTCTAAGGGAGGATGGTAGACACGAGATATTCTACACAGGGTATGACGGCAACAATAGAAGGATGATGCTGGCTAGAGAGGCTGGCCAGGTTCTGCCGGTTGCCGACCTGGGACCCGATCAGACGATATTCGAGGGAGGGTCTGCCACACTGGACCCTTCTTTATCATACGATTCAGATGGAAGCATTGTGAAATGGGAGTATGACTTCGGGGATGGAACTTCCCTGATCTTGGAATCGAATCTCCCGGGGAACGGGGATTTCTTCGATCACTCAAGCGCTGTGAAGTACGTGGATCATACTCAACCCGATGGTGCCCAGAATGGACTTCCTGTCCCAATCAACATCGAAGACAAGGAAACAGGCATAGACCGAATATCGCTTGATGAGATACCTCGAGCATCCACAATCCCGACAGACCGACTGCCAAGCTTGCTGGGAAACGATCCACCGATCGTCGAGCACCAGTACGGGGATGACGGACACGGTACCGATGGCATTTACACGGTTACGTTGACCATCACCGACAACGATGGTCTCACTGCGAGCGATAGCATAGTCGTGACGGTCGAGAACGTAGCGCCATCGATAGACTCCTCTGGCCACTTCACCTTGATTGTCAACGCCCCGAGAACGATAGGATATTGGGGGCACCAGTGCGTGGTCACAGATCCATATGGCGATCATACTGGAATCCTGCAGGAGTGGATTGACGAGATTTCACTCGAATCCCAAGTTTTCTCGGGATTGGCCACGATACAAGAAGTGTGCGGTATCGTGCAGAATGGGAATGTCCAAGACATGACGGAGATGGCCAAAAAGCAATTGATGGCCCTTTGGCTGAACATAGTCAGTGGGAAGCTTCATCTTTCTACCGAGCTCCACATGCCAACACTCACATCATCACCAAGCCTTGAGGAAGCGATTCAAGAAATCGAAGAGGCCATATTGACATCGATGGATAGAGAAGAACTTGAGAGGGTCAAAGACATCGCAGACACTGTCAACAACGGAATCGATATCTCAAAGGTCCTGGTCGAGTTTGCAGCCTTGGTCAGCGACGTGGGCTCGGATGACTTGACCCTCAAATGGGACTTCGGGGACGGCTCTCCAGTGCGTTCGACCACGTATTACAGCAACGCGCCTCTGAACACTCCAGATACCTATCCGAGTCCGGAGGTCAATCCTATCCAGGTTTCAGAGTTTGTACAACACTGGTACGCGATCGAGGGAACTTATGATGTTGTGCTGACCGTCGAGGATGACGATGGAGGAGTTACGACCTCGACAATGAGCGTCCAGACACAGGAAGAAAGTGTTGTTAGCCTCTCCGCTGATTTCGAGAGTTCGACCGATCCTCCAATCTCGCCCACAGTTGATTTTGAGTCGGAGCTTGGATGTGGGTCATTGATGGCTGGCTTTGTGAACTATATGGGATATGGCCTGGAGGGGAATTGTATGGCCCCCGAGAATAGAGTGGTTGCGCATTCTCCGATAGACAACAGGATCTCTCAGACGGTATCGCGAGAAAGGAGTGTCCGTTTGGAGTTCTCACCTCCTTGGTTAAGCCTTCCAATCTCAGTATAGATGAAGCATCAATGCCGGCCCCCATCCTCACACTGGGAACCAATAAACTTCCTTCGCCCATGCGCAATTGATGAGGGAACGGAGCGGTCTCTGATCGTGGTGGTGGCCGGCCCTTTGATGCGATGGGGTTCAAGCGCTTCGCTCTTCCTCGGCAGCAGGGTCTTCCTCAACCGCCTCTTCTTCCACTTCTTCAACCTCAGCAGCCTTCACGGGTTCCTCCGCCTTCTTCCTTCTGGCCAACAGCGCTATCACTACCAGGAGGAGGACTATGATGACAATCAGTATGATCCACCAGTAGTCGAGGAAATCGAATCCCTCATCCAGGACTGCCAACTCAGCCGTCTTGGTCACAGTGTTGGTTTCCTCGTTCCCGGCGTTGTCTTCAGCTCTGACAATGAAGTAATAAGTCACCCCTCTTTCAAGGTCCAATAAGGGATACTGTTGCTGGCTGGTTGTCGCAGTCGGCTGAGAGAAATCGAATGTCGGGTATTCAGAAACGTAGATGTTGTAGGTTATCGGTGTCGAGGGATCGGAGTTGCACTCCGGGTCATCAGGATCCGTGGCAATGTTCCAGGTCAGGGTGATATCACCTGTCCCATTGTCCGTCACTACATAACTGAGACCATCAAAGGTCGGCGGCGTACTGTCAATTGGCGTAGTCGGCATCGCACTGTGTTCTATCGTATTGCTCTCCACGTTTCCTGCTGCATCTACTGCTCTCACGACAAAGTAGTACCTGACTCCGTTCTGCAGTTCAGGCACGGTCGCTTGGGTCACAGAGACGGTTTGGTTCGGTGATAGGAAGTCCTGACCTCCGGATGTCGTCGCAAAATAGACGTTGTACTGCAGTGGCAGGGTCGGATCCGAATTGCATTCGATGGTGTCCAGGTCCGTAGCGTCCGACCAGGTGAGGGACACATTCCCACCTGTTGCCAGATCAGTGGCCGAAACAAGTCCGTTGAACTGTGGGGGCGTGGTGTCAATTGGTGTTGTAGGCATCGCACTCATCTCAATTGTGTTGGTCTCTTCATTGCCGGCGGAGTCCTGGGCCCTGACCATGAAATAGTAGGTCGTCCCATCTTGAAGTCCGGTTATTTGAATGGAGTTGCTTTGTGTGACCGCGTCTGTAATCTGGGGGTCAATGCCTGGTGTGGTCGAGTAATACACGTTGTACGTCATTGGCATGGATGGGTCAGAATTGCATTCTATCAGGTCAGGATCCGTCGCTGCGGCCCAAATGAGGTCCACGGCACCTCCCGTTTGAGCGTCATCAGCCAACACCAAACCAGAGAAGACTGGTGGTTCCGAGTCCACTGGAGTCGTGGGCATGGCACTTCTCTCCACAATGTTCGTCTCTTGATTTCCTACACCGTCGCTGGCTCTCACCACGAAGTAGTACGTGACTCCATTTTGCAGGCCCGTGATCACAATGTTGGTGTTCTGGGTAGTGGTGTTTGGCAATAGGAAGTTCTGATTGCCAGGGATTGTTGAGATGTACACGGAATACGTGATTGGCAGTGTGGGATCCGAGTTGCAGTGAACCGTGTCGGGGTCAGTGGCCGGAGACCATGTAAGGGTGACATCCCCATCTGTCTGAGTGTCCGTAGCCGTGTCCAGGCCGGAGAAGACAGGAGGCGTGTCGTCCGTCGGCGTCGTTGGCAAGGACGTTCTTTCCACGGTGTTCGTTTCTTGGTTTCCAGCAGAATCACGTGCTCTGACAACGAAGTAGTACTGAACGCCGTTGGTCAGTCCGGTGATGTCGGTTGTGGTCCCCGTGGCCGATGCATCCGGGGACATGAAGTTCTGGCCTCCTGACGTGGTCGAGTAGAATATGTAGTATGTGATGGGTAATGAAGGGTCAGAGTTGGAGTGTACAGTGTCAGGATCGGTTGCGGCAAGCCAGTTCAGAGTAACTGTCCCTCCGGTCTGTGCGTCGACCGCGCCCTGGAGTCCGGCGAAGTTGGGTGGAGTATCATCAAGCGGTGTCGTGGGTATGGCACTTCTCTCTATCAGATTCGTTTCTTCATTGCCGGCCGCATCCTCGGCTCTCACCACGAAATAATGGAACATGCCATTGTCAAGTCCACTTATGTCAATGAATGTGTTGGGGGTGGTTGCGTTAGGGTTGAGGAAGTCCTGAGAACCGGGGACCTTGGAGTAGTAGATGTTGTAGCTCAAGGGAAGTGAAGGATCGCTGTTGCATTCTAGAGTGTCTGGATCGTCAGCTGTGCTCCAAACCAATCCAACCGTTCCGCCAGTTCCCAGGTCGGTCGCCGTGGTGAGTCCACTGAAAGTTGGTGGTGTACTGTCGACTGGAGTTGTCGGCCTGGCGCTTCTCTCAATGATGTTGCCCTCCTCATTCCCCACAGCATCCTCTGCTCGAACCACAAAGTAGTATGTGTTCCCGTCTGTCAGCCCGATTATGTCTACGTTGGTGAGTTGAGTTGTGGCGTCCGGGACAAGGAAGTTCTGCCCTCCAGACGTTCCTGCGTAGTAGACATTGTATGTGATCGGGTTTGAGGGATCTGAGTTGCATTCGAGCGTGTCTGGATCTGTACCAGCATTCCAAGTCAATGTGACTGTTCCACCGGTTCCAGAATCGGTTGCAGTCTGGAGTCCCGCAAACGTCGGTGCCGTGGAGTCAATTGGGGTTGTCGGCATGGCGTTTCTCTCAATGACATTGGTCTCCTCATGTCCCAAGCTGTCTTGTGCTCTCACTATGAAGTAGTACTGGACCCCGTCTGTCAATCCTCCAACTTGGTAAGTCGTCAATTGTGTCGTGTAGTCGGGCGCCAGGAAGTTCTGACCCATGGAAGTCGTGGCTATGTAGATGTTATAGTCGATTGGTGTTGACGGGTCGGTGGCAGGATTCCAGTTGAGAGTCACAGATCCGCCGGTCCCATCATCTGTTGCTGTGAGCAGTCCTCCGAACAGGGGTCCGGCTATGTCATCCCAGGTGACCGCCCAGTCCTCGAGAAGGGGATTGTCGGTCGTGGTCCCATAGAAATCCGCGCGCAGCCTGATGCTATCATCACTCTTTGGGATCGAGCTCAAATCAATGACCGTTCCGGCAAGATCGGAATAGCCTGGATAAGGACGAAGGGTGTTTGCGTTCAAAACTGACACAAGGACCTCGGCCTCATTTGGCACCTCGGTCTTGTTCAGAAAGAGGGTTTCCCAATCGTAGCCTGATGATTTGGTGATTGCTGTCGATGTTAGATTGCCGAGCGAGCCCATTGTAGCGATGAGTGATCGGATACTCCCGCTCGCGTCTTGGCCATTGAACCACATCCATCCCGCCATGTTCACAGGAAGGCGCAAACTTCCCACGCTGATTTTCACTTGGTCCAAATCTCCAGGTCCGCCTTCGTAGAGGACAATGCCGCGCCTATCAGTCCAATCAACGCCGTCGGGAGATTCTGCATACAATATCCTCCAGGCAGATCCAGGGGCAGATCCAACTGCACCGTTCCACATTCTGTAAGTGCCAGTTGAGTTCTTGACGACCACATTCTTGATTATGGAAATATCATCATCCCCACCTGGTGGTCCTACTGGCATAACCAGGCCTTGTTTTGTCCATGTGGTTGCATCGGGAGAGGTTGCATGGAAGATCTGGTAGTTGCCACCTACCGAGAAGCCGCTATACCATGATTTGTAAGAAGGGCCGTCTTCCAGCATGGACGCGTATCCAGCTACACGCACCTCTCCAGGCCCGCCCACATTCAAAGCTAGACCATCGTATGTCCAACTCACTCCATCTGGCGAGACCGCCATTAGAGTGATTCTGGTGTCACCCCCATCCACTGCCGTATAGTATAGTCTGTACTGGCCCCCCTCATCAATCACACTGGGAGAATACACCCGCCACGAGTCTGAGCCAGTACCTGAGAACCCGGGGGAAATGACTGTACCCTGTTTCTCCCAGTTGTATCCGTCCCAGGAGGTGGCGTACATTATTTGATACACATTTGATTGCGAGACAGCAGAATACCACATTCGATAGAGACCATCAGAACCCTTCAGAACCCATGGTTCGGTGGCAAACTTGCCATCAGGATCCGCAGCTCCGCCCGTGTCCAATATGAGGCCCTGCTTTTGCCAATTGTAATCAGACGCAAGAACTTGGATCCTCGCATTTCCTCCTACGACCTCAGCATTCGATTTTGAGAAGACCTTGGTCTCGTCCGCGAACGTGTCA
>JAUVGH010000034.1 GCA_030593885.1 Methanomassiliicoccales archaeon | reverse complement strand
GCCCCCATCCTTGGACCCGCTGGTCATGGGCGCAGAGATCCTTGAGAAGCCCGAGACCTCGTACAAGGACGTGGGCGGATTGGAGGAACAGCTGGTGGAGGTCAAGGAGGCGGTGGAAGACCCTCTTCTGAAGCCAGACCTTTACAAGAAGGTTGGGATCGAGCCGCCAAGCGGCGTTCTGCTGGTCGGACCGCCTGGAACTGGAAAGACCCTCTTGGCTAAAGCGGTCGCCAATAAGACAAATGCTGTTTTCATCAGGTTCGTAGGCTCTGAGCTGGTTCAGAAGTACATCGGTGAGGGCGCAAGGCTGGTCCGCGAGCTTTTCGAGCTGGCCAGGGAGAAGGCACCTACGATCGTGTTCATAGACGAGATCGACGCCATCGGGGCAAAGAGGTTGGAGGTCGCTACTTCCGGAGATAGGGAGGTCCAAAGGACTCTCATGCAGCTTCTGGCCGAACTGGATGGTTTCAACCCCATAGGCAACGTGAAGATCATTGCGGCCACGAACAGGCCCGATATCCTGGACGAAGCACTGCTCAGGCCCGGCAGGTTCGACAGGATAATCGACATCCCAATCCCCAATGAGGAAGCGAGGATGGAGATATTCAAGATCCACATCCGCAAGATGAACATCCCCAAGACGATAGACTTCAAGACACTCGTGGCAAGGTGCGATGGGGCGACTGGAGCCGATATAAAGGCCATATGCATGGAGGCCGGGATGTTCGCAATAAGAGAGGACAGGGAAGTCGTGTCCATGGTTGATTTCGAGAGGGCGATAGAAAAGGTGATGTCTTCCTCGATTGAAGAATCAGAAAAAGCTGGCGCGATGTTCGCCTGAGGTCATTCATCCTCTTCTTCGATTTCTATGACGAACGCTCCTATGTAATCGCATCTCTTGCAATGGTATTTTTGGCCAGTGATCATGCCAGCCTCGTAATACAGATCTGGCGACCCGCACTGGGGACAAGTCAAGACCCTCCTGCCCATCGTGGGCCAATATGAGAACTCACGAGATAAAGCTACCGAGATTCTTGGAGTTTGCTCAACACCGTATTTCGTGTGTCTGGATATAGAACCGCAATGTTTATTAAAGCCATGTCAATAACAAGGGGTTGCGATGTACCCCATAAAAGGAGATCAACGTTCAGCGGTGGACGCGTTTGCAGCATTGGTCGTTGTTCTGATCATAATCGCAGGAGTGATGGGCGTCCTGCTCTACAGTCAGATGACAATAGAGCCACACAAGTCACCTGATGTCCTCGAGATTAAGGAGAGGGACGAGATCGAGTTCACCTACACTGGATACCTCATGAACACATTGGTTTTTGAGACCATGATTGAAGATGTGGCTATTGACAACGACACTTATCCCAAATCACTTCTCTTTGAATGGCCGAAAGACGGAGTTTTCGGAGCGATACCGGTCATCGTCGGTGATGGCCTTCCTCATTACACATTCGAAGGCATGGCGGGAACCGGTGAGGCCTTGGAGATTGCCATGCTCGGCATGCAGGCGAACCAGACCAAGTCCGTCGTCATCCATCCTGATGATGGCTTCGGCGATGTCGACCCTTCGAAGATCGTGACCCTCAGCCTCACAGAGACACGGGACATCGTGGAGACACTGTCCTGGGGAGATTTCGGAGAAAGATTCCTGGTACCTCCTGTTGTCAACGGGACAGTGACTGATCCGGTATGGGGTTGGGATGCCAGGGTGACCGAGGTTCAGGAGGGGCCATTGGGGCCCGAGGTGACATTCCTCAACCTGCCTGAAGTTGGTGACATCATCACGCCCTATGTTGGCTTCGAGTCCAAGGTAATATCCGTGGAGAGTGGAGCCAACGGGGGTATAGGCGAGATCATCATTGAGCATCTACTGGACTCCGGCGATGTCAACAAAGTGATGGGGATTTCTCCCCATGAGGAAGGCAGATTCGCCGTTGTGGGCGTTAACCAGGCCGCTGGGACCTTCGTCGCAGACTTCAATTCTGAAAAGGCTGGCGTGGACCTTCTTTACGAGATTACGATAGTGAGCATCACCAGGCGTTAGGGTTCTGTGGACTAGTATTTCTGTTTGGCGTAGCTCTTGCCGGCGATATCTAGGCCGAACATGATTCTCAGGTCGCCTTTGAGCCAGGTCAGCAATGTGTTGATGTAACCGTCCTTCTCCATCCTTCTGACAGAGAGTTCCACGAACTGTTCCTTGTCGTAGACTATCTTCCCCAACTTCATGAGCCGGAACCCGATCTCCACGTCGTCCGAATGGGGAAGGGACTTGTATCCCCCCGCCTCCAGGAACGTGGACCGCCTGAATCCCGAATTCGTCCCTCCGGTCGTGTACATGCCGAAGAAGGTCGCCAAGTAGATGACGTTCCTCAGGAACAAGAAGATCAGCTTCGACTTCCAGGTCTTCTCTATGGGGCCATCGGGGCCGACCACGGCCACCACTTCCTCGTCGCTTTCGAAATGTTTCAGCATGATCTCCAACCATCTATCAGGAAGACGGATATCCGCGTCAGTCGTTGCGATGAAAGGCGCGCTGGCAGCTTTCACACCATCATTCCTTGCCCCTCCTATGCCCTCGCTCTCCTGGATCATGACAATATCAGCAAAACTCTCGGCGATCTCCCTGGTCCTGTCCTTGCTGTCCCCGTCCACTATGATGATCTCGTACTCCGACCTGGGTATGGTCTGGTTCTCAAACTGTTTGAGAAAGGACTCAATGGACTTCTCCTCCTCATATGTCGGCACAACAACTGATATTCTCTTCATCTCGCTCACTTGAGCTCTTCCGCCATGGCAAAGGCTTTCTCGATACAAGCATCCATGTTGAGGTACTGGAACTGACCGAACCTACCACACGTGTGGATTCCTTGGGCTTCTAAATGATCCTCCACGACACTGATGTTCGCCTCATACTCTGAATCATATATCACGTACGCGGGGGTCATTCTTGCCGCGTCGGTCACGACAACAGATTCCCTTTTGATGATCTCCAGCTGGTGTAGCCTGTTGACAACGTTCTCGATGATCTCCTCATCTGACATGTTCCAGATGTCGTCCCCTATATGGCATGTTATCTCCGCCAGAATGCTGGAATGACCTTGGGGCACCACTCCCGGGCTGTAATTCGATGGGAAGCTGACCCGGTGGAAAAGGCTCTCCTCTTCCGGGAAGTAAGCCCACGAGAAGTCCATGGTCTTGGGAACGGACATCCCGATGAACACCGAGATCAGTGAATTGTACTTGAGATTGGCAGCGCTTTGCTTGACTTCTCCTGGGACGTTATCCAAACAGCCGATCAGACTGGGAATCGGAACCGTGGAGATGATCCTGCTGAACGATTTCTCTGACACGGAATCTGAGACAATGTATCCACCACCCTCTTTCCGGATGCTCTTGACGGCGTACTGGGTTGTGATCTCGCTGCATTCCTCCGCTATTCTATCGGTCAGTACCTGGATCCCACCGGTTCTGGGATACAAGAAGTTGAGTTGATGCGTGTAGCCCTCAGTGCTGATGCCCAAGGATGACCTGATGACATCATCAAGCGGCGGGTCGGGTATCCTTCCAGCGATCCAGTCCAGACTCATGTCACTTGCCTTCATCTTCCAGATCTTCTCGTTGTACGGGAGGAGGTACTTCTCCGTTATCCCCTTTCCAAACCGGTAGTACATCCACTCCTCGAAGTTCTTCGGTTTCTGGGTGCTCTCGTCTCTGCGCGCGTAGAAGCTCTCGATGTATCCTGCCAGACATTCAAAGTTGTCTTCCGGCGGCAGCTCTGAAAGGGCGTTCTCGAAAGGGTATTTCAAGTAGTTTCCTTTGAAGAAGACCTTGGTGTTTCTGGTCCTGCTCTCAACGTTGTCTCCGAGCCTCCTCTCTATGAACTTCATGGTGTCCTTGTTCCTGGAGAACAGGACGTGAGATCCGCCTATATCGTATGTGAATCCCTCAATGACCTTGCTCCTGCACAGCCCGCCCACAACTTCCTCCTTTTCCAGCACTTCAGACCCCGGAAGCAATGATCCAAGAGTCAACCCAGTAAGTCCGCCACCTAGTATGCCAATATTCGTCGATATCACCCATCCTCTTCGGTTGTTCGATCCCTCCACTCCATGGCCTTACGCTTGTCCCTTCGGGACTTTATGAGGGCCAGCACTCCGCTGACCACAATGAAGACGATGACCATGATCAAGGTCATATTCTGCGCCATGTCCCTTGGATATGCAACGTTGAACGCCGCCACAATGGACAGGAGGAACGAGTATTTCACCAATCCTCCCACCGCAACATATGTTATCGATTTCTTGAAGTCCCATTCACACGCTGCTATGAAGGCCCCCACGAAAGGAACGGTCGGGGCGATCCGGTTGGACAGTATTAGCCTCTCGTCCTTCAGGACCAGGAATTTCACATACTTGTTCATGGCCCTCTTCATGAAGCCCGGCAGCCCGATGTTCTTGGCCGCGTAGTACAATGTGGAATTGCCCAGGACCTCCCCCACTTCTGCCACGACAAGTATCAGTATCCCCCATTCCCAGACAGGATTGGCTTGAAAGATGAGAACGGCGAAGAGCTCCGGGAGCAGGGGGATTATCATGGCGTCGAAGTAGAAGATGAGGAATATTGCAGTCAGGCCCCCAAAAAAGCCCAGACTTGAGAACAGTTCTATGAGCGCATCACCGAGCATTCGAATCTCCCTTCGTCACTCAGGTCGGACGGTGTCCGTCCAACCACTTAGGCAGCACATTCCAGCTACCATAAATCCTTTTGCATGACGTTTTCATCGGTTGTTCTGCCTGTAATCGATTACCCTTCTGTAAAGGTCTACCAGCTTGTTGGTGCAAATCTTGATGGAGTAGCCTTTGGCCATCATTCTCACGTTCCTTGCCATGTCCTCGCCACTGTCGAGCGCCTTCTCCATCGCCGAGCAGGCACCCTGGATGTCGTCCGGTTGGAACAGGTATCCAGTGATCCCATCTATCACAAACTCAGGAATGGCCCTGTAATTGATGCCGGCGACCGGCTTGCCCGTGGCCATGGCCTCGAGCACCACCAGTCCTTGGGTTTCAAAAGTGGACGTGATGGCAAAGGCGTCGCATGCGGCGTAATACTCAGGCAGTTCCTCATCACTGACGAACCCGGCGAAGATCACGTCATCGGCAATCCCGTTCAACTTGGCGGTTTCCACACAATGCGATATCGCGGGTCCCCTTCCGACCAGCATCAGTTTGGCGTTCTCTCTCTTCTTTCTCAGGCGGGCAAATGACTTGAAGAGCATGTCCAGATTCTTCTCTGGTGCGACTCTTCCCACATGTAGAATGAGCTCGTTACCGTCCAGCCCCCATTTCTCCCTTACATCTGAACCGTCGACTTCGGGGTTGAAACGGTTGTGGTCCACTCCAGTGGGAATGACGTCGGTGATCCTCATCTTTGGTGCCAGCATCCTCAGTTCGTGCAGAATGGCGGAGGTCGGCGCGATGACCCCGTAACACCTGTGGAGAAGGTACTTTATCCAGCTCCTGGTGGCGAACTCCATGAATCCGGTCTTGAGACCTATCGGGTTGTACCAGTTCAAGGCGTCAAGGACCAGGGTGTGGAAGGTCAGGACCATCGGGATCTTCAACGTATGAGCGCTCCAGATGCTCTTCGCGCCCATCGCGGCCAGCCCGTGGGTGTGTATCACGTCCACGTCCATGTTCCGGAGCAGCCTGACTTCCTTCCCAGGAAGTAGAGATACGACCCTGTACCCCGGGTAGGTCTTGAACTCCCTGGCCCTTAGGTAGATCGTGTTAGGGTCCTCGGGATTCAGATGCTTCTTGTCCTCTGGCGCAAGTACAAAAACTTCATGGCCCAGCTTCTCCAGAGCCTTCCGTGTGCTCAATAGAGAATTCACCACGCCGTCAACTGTCGGCAGGTACGTGTCGGTCAGAATTGCTATTCTCATGCCGAGCCCCGTCTTTCTCAGGTGCTTTCAGGACATTCCTTCTTGGGCACCCCCAAAGGAAGTTGGATTCCCTTCTTGTTTTCTCGCAAAATGATACCAGTATAAAAATCTAATGTCGTCCCCGCCATACGCCTCACCTTATCTGGCCAGTATGGTCCTGAACTTCTCCACTACCTCTGAAGGGGATTGTCCCAACAGCCTCACCATGGGCTCTTTACCCACCGAGCCCCGGTCGAATATGACGTCCGGCACGCTTCCGTGACTGAGAATGGCGTTCTCAGTACCCCACTCCATGGTCGAGACCTGTTCCGGCTCTTCCGACCTGTCGAACTCAGCAACCGAGAATCCAACGCTCCTGCACTTCTCCACAAGATCATCTGAGAACCTCAGGTTCATGGCGGACCTGGATCTGTGATTGTATTTCATGGCTGTCAGTATGATGTTCCCCACATGCTTGGACGCACCGAAGTCGATGTGGGCAAGCGTGTCGACTTTGTCACCGACCTTGACAATCCGTCCCTCGAGTCCTGCGATGTCATCCGTGTCCGTGGCGAATGGCAAGGCATACCCGATATTGACGCCGACCTCTGGAACCAATTCGTAGGGCAGAATCGACTTCAAGTGCTCCAATGCCAGATCCAGTTCCTTCCAGACCGAGTACCTGTCCACGGTGTAATGACTCTGAACGACCGGAACTCCCTTGCCGATCATGTATGAATTGAAGAAACCCGCCGTGATCATCCTCTTGGACTTCTCTATGCTTTCGACCAGGTCCTTTCCGAGAGCCAGGTTGGCGGTGATGAACGCTGAAAAGGCGCATCCGCTCCCGTGAACGTCCTCCTTATACCTCTCTCCCCTGAATCTCACGAATTCGCCGTTGGAGAAGAGGATGTCAACAGGCTCTCCCTCCAGGTGGCCTCCCTTTATCAGGACGTTCCTCGCTCCGAGCGAATGGATTCTCTCGCAAGCCGATTCAACGTCGCTCTCGCTTTCGATTCGGACTCCTGAGAGGACTTCGGCCTCCAAGGTGTTGGGCGTCACCACTTCGCTCAAGGGAAGCAGCCGTGACTTCAGAACATCGGTCAGATCCTCGGACTGAAGGGGTTTGTTGGTGGTCGAGATCATCACCGGGTCAACAACCAGAGGAAGGTCGGCCTTCTCAAGGTTCTCCGCGACGACCTCCGCTATCTCGGCAGACCAGAGCATTCCCGTCTTTGCGGCGCTCACATCGATATCCGTGAAGATTGCCTTCAGTTGCTTCTCAATCTCCTCGGTTGGCATGGAAAAGATTGAATCTACGTCCTCAGTGTTCTGCGAGGTGACACATGTGACAACCGTGCAGGGATGAACACCTAGGGATGCCATCGCCCTCACATCCGTCTGTATTCCCGCACCTCCGGACGAATCACTTCCCGCTACGGTCAAGGCGACCTTCATTGCCCCAACAATCCGTTTTTTCCATTTAATCTTGACCTACAAACGCTTATATAGAGTCAGATTCATCTGAACGCGGGGTCGGAATGCGGGCTCAGAGCGGACATATAAGATTTGACAAGAAGGTCAAGTACAGCGACATCCTTCCGATTTACCGCGATGTTTTCAAGAGGTTCCTTGAAGAAACCGACCAGATTCCCGAGGACGAACCTGAATATACCGAGGTGCTTGTCGAGCAGAATCTGCTGGACCTCAGGAACAACCGTAAGCCTGAAGGATATAACAGGTCGGGAAACATGCGAATGATGTTCCCCATAAGCGATGATGTTGAGCTCTACTTCTATGGAAGGGGGATGGATTCGGAGGTTCCGCGTATCACCGAGCTCGTCAGCAAGATGTTGAAGAAGGAAGGTCTCAAGCACGAGGTGGAATGGGACCAGATGCTTCTCCTTGAGAAGAAGAAGTAGGCAATGCTTCTCTATGGGCTCCCAATTTTGGCTTCGTGAACGGTCGAGTATGTCGGTCCCTGAGGGCTCAGAACGCTTTTCTTCAGTCGGATGCTGGTGACGCCCATCTCCCCGAAATCCTCATCCTTCCAGCTTCTTATGGCCTGCGCAAGCTGCTCCTTGTTCCTGCCGCCTTTGACCCTCCCAAGTGTGAGATGTGGCGAGAATCTCCTCTTTTCCTTCTTGTATCCCAGCACCGTGAGTCCATCGTTCAGGAAGTCGGAGATGGACCTCATGCTGTCCGTGTTCCAGACACCTATCCAGACCACCTTCATATGATTCAGGCTTGGAAAGGCTCCGGTGCCTTTGAACGAGATCGAGAAAGGGTCCATCCCTTCAATGGAATCCTCCATGATCTTCACTATCTCTGGGACGTGGTTCTCTGATGTGTCTCCCAGGAATTTCAGTGTCAAGTGCGTGTTCTCAAGGTCAACCAACTTTAACTGTGCGTTGGTCTCTTTCAGAGCCTGGTGAAACTTGTTCATCCGTTCCGAGGGTTGGACATCAATGGATAAGAAAGCCCTGAAGGTCATAGGTTCAGTCCCCGCCGACGGTGGTCCCGGAGAAAGGTCTACCCTTCATGGCCGATTCCAGTGCTTCCAGGTCCCTACCCTTCACGACCAGCAGCGGAATCCTGTTCTTGGCTATTATCTCCGCACCCATCGCGTCGAACACATTGCTCGGTCCCGCCTTCCAGTCCGATGTCTTGCAGCATTCCAGGAGTTCCTCAAAGGACATCTTCTCAATCTTCTCCGCGTCGTCGTACTTGTTCGGGTCCTTGGTGTAGACCCCGTCCACAGCTGTGGCATTGACCACTCTGTCCGCCTTCACAAACTCTGCCAAAGACGCCGCGACCCCATCGGTCGTGTGACCCGGCGTTGTTCCTCCCATGACCACAATAGGATGGTCGCTTCCGACAACTACCGCTTCTGCAATGGAAGTCGCTGGAAACTCGTTTGAATTACCTGAGAGGGCCGAAATCAGCAGTTTGGCATTGAGCCTGGTTACACCCACGCCCATCTCGTCGAGAATTCGCTCATCCACACCGAACTTGCGTCCCAGCTTGATGTAATACCGGGAGATCCTGCCGCCCCCAACAACTACGTACAATTTGACCTTTCTTGAAAGACTGACGAGCAATTCTGCAAGGCCAGAGAGATACTCAAAATCGTTGTCGTCCGGTATCAGGACCGAACCGCCGATGGAAATGACCACAATGTCCATCCGATTCCCCTATGCTTTAAGGCCAAAACATCTTTAACCGATAAAAAGCAATCGGTGGCCGAAATGACCGAGATGGCCAGCAGAGAAAGATACAAATTCCGAAAGCAGTTGGACGAGATCGAGTCAGCCCATGGCAGAGGCACCGAGCTCATCTCACTGTACGTCCCGCCGGGAAGACAGATACACAGTGTAACTGGCCATCTGAGGAACGAGTTCTCCCAGTCTTCGAACATCAAAAGCAAGACCACCAGGAAGAACGTGACCGGCGCGATCGAATCGATCCTAAGCAAGCTCAAGTACTTCAAGAAACCTCCCGAGAACGGCGTGGTATTCTTCGTTGGCCACAAGGGGATAGGTGCCGATAAGACCGAGATGGTCTCGTACGTCGTGGAACCACCGGAGCCCATACCCACCTTCCTTTACCGGTGCGATTCAGATTTCTATACCGAACCTCTGAGGGACATGCTTCTCGAGAAGGAGAATTACGGGCTCGTGGTGGTGGACAGGAGCGAGGCGACCGTCGGGATGCTGAGAGGAAGGAGAATCGACGTTATCAGGAACATTCAGTCCCTGGTCCCAAGCAAGCACAGGATGGGGGGTCAGTCGGCGAGGAGGTTCGAGAGGTTGATAGAGCTCGCTGCTCACGAGTACTTCAAGAGATTGGCCAACATAGCCAACGAGTCCTTCCTGTCCGAGAAGGACCTTGTGGGCATTCTCATTGGCGGTCCGGGTGCCACCAAGGACTTCTTCGCTGAGAAGGATTATCTGAACCACGAATTGAAGAAGAAGATCATAGATGCCTTCGACACTGGATACACAGACGAATACGGATTAAGGGAATTGGTCGAGAAGGCAAGGAAGGCCCTTTCAAATCTGGAACTGATAAAGGAGAAGGAACTCATCGAGAGGCTAATGAACGAGATCAGGAAGCCTGACGGCGGACTGGCCGTGTACGGGCCGATGGTGAAGGAGGCGTTGGAGATGGGCGCAATAGATGTTCTGTTGCTGTCTGAAGGGCTGGAGGGATCGGTCACCGGACTGGAATGCTCGAAGTGCAGTGCCACGATAGGCTTGGCCGAGGATGAAGTCAAGGAGGGCTCCAAGTGTCCAGAGTGTGGATCGACCGTGAAGGATGAGGTCAAGATCGACCTGACGGACCACCTTTTCGACCTTGCGGAGAAGGTCGGGACAAGAATCGAGCTGATATCCGAGGACTCCGAAGAAGGCAATCTTTTCATGAAGACCTTCGGCGGCATGGCCGGTATACTCAGGTTCAAGATAGCCCAGGCTAACTAGGAGAAATAAAAAAGGAAAGAGTTGAGAAGGCCTACTTCTTGACCTTCTTCTTCTTCTTCGACTTCTCAGGCTTCTTCTCCCTGGAGAACAGCTTGGGGAACCTTCCAGCGAACTTCCTTCTGAACAGGAGTATTATCGCTATTACGAAGATTAGAACGACAAAGACGACTATGATCATCGTCGTCACCCACTGCGCCTCGATCACCGATATCGTGCCCTGTATGGAATTGTCTCCTTCTTCAGTGGCCAGTTCGTTACTGGCGTTGCAGTTGACTTTGATGGTGTAGTCTCCATGGCTGTCAGGTGTCCAGGATATCTCAGCTGTAAGGTTTCCACCAGCAGGTATTGTAGATGTGAAGACCTGTGTACCGAAGTAGTCGTAGTACTTGACCGTGCCCGAGATCTCCTTGTCCTTTTCCTCGACAATCCAGAAGAGAACTGAAACGTCGGTCGCGTTCACACCCCTATCGGTGTTGGCCACCACCACTTTGATCTTGACGGACTGTCCGACCTCTGGGCTTCCAGGTGTGTATTCAAAGGACTCTCTGACCATGTAGATGTGTGAATGCAGTTTCGGATCCTGTCCAACGTTAAGGCTTATGTTGTGATAGCCCTCAATTCCAGCCTCGTCAGAGACCGTGAGATTGACGGGGTATTCTCCCGGTTCACTGAAGACGTAAGAAACGTTCACTCCGGTGTAGTTTGTCCCGTCGATTGTCCAAGAATATGTCAGGTTCTCTTGGGATGAGAAGTTGTCTTCTGAATCGCTGGCGTTGAAGTACACCGTTTCCTGCTCTAGCGGGAAATTGGTCTCGACATAGGTCGAGTTCATAACGGTGAACGTCGCATCTGGCGGGGTCACATCATCCACGTAGATGGTCTTGGAGTAGTTGCCGCTCTTGTGGCCGACCCAGTCCCACACCGTCAGGTTGAGCATATACTCGCCCGGTTCGGTGAAGAAGTCGGTCTCCACGCTCTCAGTGAATCCGTCCGAGATACCGTTAGAATCGAAATCCCACTCGTATCTCGTTATGTTACCGTCCTCTCCGGTCCACATCTTGTCCGTGGAAAGGTCTGCGGCGAAGTTGAAGTCGATGTCCTCTTCAATGTGCATCTTGCCGTCTTTGTTCTCCCAGTCATCCTCGTCGTAGCTTACGAGGGCCTTCGGGACCCTGGCGTCAACTCTGACGTTGATCTCGGCGTTGGTGACGTTGCCACCTGGTTCCGTTATGGTGAGGGTCACTGTATAATTACCGTCAGTGCCCGGATCCGAGTAGTTGTGTGTTGGTGATATTCCGGAACCTACATTTCCGTCGCCGAAGTCCCAAGCGAAGTCAGCGTACTCTGAGATTAGTCCTCCTGGGCCGTTGGGGTCCGTCGAGTTTGCGGCACTGAACTGGATCTCGGTTTCAGCTGGAACGATGGCCACGTAATCTTCTTGTGTTCTTCCTGGGAAGATGTAGACGTACAGGTCGCCTTCACCCTCTTGAGGGCCGGTGACCTCCGCAATTGCCACTCCAATCTCAGACTTGGCAACCGTCATGACCACTGTACCAGTTCCGACGCTCTTCTTCGGATCCACGAATATGTCCGTGAACCCAATGACGTCAGTGTTCATGGAAGAGTTCCAGATGAGCTCATACCCGTAAGGCAGAACCACGTTGTACGTGTAGTTGGTAAGTATCTTGTCTTCTCCGTCTATCAGGATTGTCTGATCGTACGCCGTCTTCAATTCAAGGTTGTACGTGTCCTCGTCGAGAGCGATGCCGGTAGTTGTGTACCACGCAACGGTTTCGATTCGGATGTTCTGTGCGTCATACGTCACTGCTACGGTGTATCTGGACGCCATTCCTTGGAGTTCGAGTGTGTAGTCGATTGCCTCGGTTGTGAACAGCCCAGCCGTTGTAAGGAACTGAGGGCCTCTGTCAACCAGCCAGGCTACGAACAAGTCCTTCTCCGTTTGGTCGAGTGCACCGTTTCCGTTTCCGACGGTCAGGTCTATCTCCAGTTCAAGGCTGCCAAGGGAGGCTGTTCCCAAAGATGGCAGGTGGCTGTCTAGGTTCAGTGTCAGATTCTTGTAGATTGTGATGTTGTTCCAGTCGTCGGCGACGAAGCCAATGCTAGTGTCAACCAACTCTTCTTCAGAAAGAGAGAGGCTGAAATTGTACACCGCGTCAGAGGTCACGGATATGTTCAAGGACTGAGCCTCGTAGCCGTCTGCGTCCACGATTAGGTTGAAGTTCCCTGGATATGCGTCGAACCCGTAGTATGAGCCAGCTACAACGGCTTCCAGGAGTCTAATGCTCGAGGGAACACCGCTTGTACAGAACATGTAAGCCCTGACGTTGCCCACCGGAGAGGAAGTGGTGTCATCTGTGACCCTTCCATTTATCAAGATTGCTCCGTCTAGCAGAATCCACATGCTCTGGTCTCCCGTGACCCGGATTGATATGACCTTTGGCTGATATCCGACTGCATTGGCCTGCACTTCGAAGTCACCCGCCCATGATTGGAGCAAGAAATCCCCATCAAAGGAGTCGGTACTCACAACGTGGTCCTTCGTGGCATTGTAGATCGTGAGGATTGCGCCCGTGATTGGAGAATGATAATCGTAGGTAATCTCTAGTGTGTCCAAGCCGAAGATGAAATCGGAAACGACCTCGATTGCCCTCGTATCCACGTCCAGAGTGAATCCACCAGGGGATGGAAATGGTATGGTGTTGTTCTTGAATGCCTGGTATCCCGGTGCTATGAACGCGTTGTCAAGGTATGATATGTTGTCCGCATAGTCATACGTGAATTCAATCCACCCGGTGAAATTCGCCAATTCTGAAACCATCCACCCATTGGTTATCGTGATATCCCCTGTCCAGAGGCCTTGGAGATCTACCTTGTAGTCTGTTCCCTCGACCATTACATTGTCAGTCCCGTTTGAAGGGTGGTTCCAGTATCCAGTGTAGGAACCGTAGACAACTGGGAAACTGTCTAGGGTGACCGTGTTGCCCGATATTGATCCGTTAGCGTTCTCCTTGGTTATTGTCTGTGTGGTGAATTCTATCAATTCGAGGTTAATCTGGGTTGTCGAAGATGAAAGGACAGTCCCTGAGAATTCCCAATCCAATGCTGGAGTCTCCTCGAGAATGAAGTCAGCAATTTGCAGGTTGCTATCTCCGTCAAATCTGAATGGACCGTAGCTCTGCGAGAAGTATCCGTCCATGGAAACCTCTATCTCGTAGAAGCCTGGGGCGACGAGGAATCCGTACTCGCCATTCACAGTCAGCTGAGTTGGATCGAGTCCGTGAACATCTGTCAGGCTGACGAGCGCACCATCAAGATTCGTGAAATTTGGTTTCATCACAAAGCCCCATATCTCATGGTTCTGTGCAGTCGCGTCCTGACTCGGCAGCATTATTGCTGTGCTCATCATCATGAGCAGCACTAACAGCAATGCCGCACATCTGCTCACTCCTCGCTTCTTCATTTTCTTCCTCCGTTTGGTTTACTTATGTTCTTGCTAGCCATTGGCTAGCGCCTTTTGGCGAAGGGTATGGGGTTATTTAAACCTTTGTCATGAGAATACTGCCAGTGATTCCTTGTCAACGGAGTACTGGCTCATGCTAGAATCGACGTGTGCTGGAGAAAAAACATGACTTGGGAAAGGACTAAGCCTGTGCCCCTAGTCTCGACCAATATTCTGCCGGAAGCTTGGAATAAGTGCCGTCCTTTGGCTTCCCCTTCTTCTTCAGTATTCGTCCTACGTTGTCGTCTGAGATCTCCCAGTAGAAGATCCTCCAGGTCCTGCCGTTCTGCAATACGAGACTCTCCGCATAAGACTGCAGCAATCCCGCATCGTGAAGTCTGTAGAACAGCTTCCTGTCCGCCGGTGCTATCACATTGTCAATTATGACATTCGTGAAGCCGAAATAGCTGAGCACGCGCTCCGCCAGATCCATGGCTTCAGACTCCTCGATTTTGAGCTTCTTGGCTATCGCCTTTTTTAGTCGACCAATTGTAACAATCAACCGCTGGCCTCCCACCCTATCTATATATATTATTCTGTCTGAACTCGTATTTAATTGTTTTGTCATTATTCGATGATTTCCCCCATTTGTGTCGAATTCAGTGCTGCAAGCCAGGAGGATTATCAGTTCTGATAGTATGAGCGTGGCATTTAAGAGCATTCAAACCCAAATCTGTAACAGCTTAAGGGAACTAGTGAGAATCATGAAGAACAGCAGGTCGATGGTGAACCTCAAGAACGTATCGATCGTTCACCTCAACGTGGATTCTGGGTACATCACATATCTATCCAAGCGCGAGTCGTCGGACAGGCCAGTCGTGAAGGGGATAACCCTCAAGAGATAGGTCCGCACCGTTTTTCTGGACTCTCTTGATATCACAAAGACAATCTTTTTATTTCCGTTCCGGATTTTGTTTCACGTGGACGAAGAAGAACTTCCCTTATTGCCGGGTGATGAAGAGCCCGAACCCCAACCTCCCAGGGAGGAGATCCGGATCGTTGAGATGTCCGATGATGGAGCTCCGAAGGAGAAGGTCTGCAAGGTCTGCAAGGTTTCCAAGCCCGTTTACGTGGAGGTGGAGAGCAAGGGAGTGATCGAGTACATCTGCAAGGAGTGTTTTGATGCGGATGTGGCGGATCGGGGAAAAGCATGTTTCAGTTGCGAGTCCCCGTTGAAGCAGGACGATGAGTTCTGCGGCAAATGCGGTTCTCCCACCGAGAAGAAGTGTTCGGAATGTGGCACGACTGCAGAAGATGATGACGCGTTCTGCGGGAAGTGCGGCAAGAAACTATGACCGCTTGATCGTTATCCCCCTCTCAGGGGTCTGGAATCTCTTTTTTGGTAGCGATCCGGTTTCGTCGATTTCGATATTCCCAAGATGAACCTCGGCCGTGGTCCATCCGCTTTTCATGTCGGGCAGTTTAGATGACGAGAGCTTCCAGAGCAGGTATGCGATGTTGTCCAGGATCTCCTCCCTCATTGCTGAATCGATCTCCTTCTCATCCTCTTTTGCCGTGTAGACGGCCGACGACAGCGTGATGTGTGCCTCTGATCTGATCGAATCGTTCTCCCTGGATATCCTGAGCATGTTGTCCCTTGATTTTGAGGAAACGTTCCTCCTCGAGTTCCGGTAACGCCTGTTGATCGTCCCCTTCGACACCGAGGGTCCGTCCTCCTTCAGCTTCTTCCTGACGTGGTCCATGAGCTCCCTGGAGGCTCCACCGATCACGTCTCCCACATCCACTTCACTCACCTTCCTCTCCATCTCTATCGTGAACTCTGAGCGATAGGACTGGAGGGCGCTCTTGTACGGTATCTGTCCCACCAGCTCCGGTTCGATTTGTTTCGAGCTCCTCTTCATCACAAAACAAGAGAAATCGATCCCGTTCGTCACTATGGAAAGATAGTTCTTCCTCCTACTTGACCTGGATTTGAGCATGGAGTCGTCCGTTTTGCTGTGGAACATGTCGTCAAGGCTGGATATCCGCCTGAAGTGTCCCCCTTCGAACCCCATGGCGAAAGGGTGTGAATGATACAGCCCGACTATGCCCACATTCCTTGGATACGTGCTTGCGACCTCGGCCTCAAGGGTCGGGTCCGCTTCAGCTCCAAATCGGGCTTGTTTTCTATATCTCGTGCAAGGAACTGACTCGGAAACGCAGACCCCGTCCTCATTGAAGAATCCCAGAAGCCAGCCTATGACCTCCTTGCCGTGAGCTTTGGCGGACCTGAGCGCATGGCTCAGCAAAGAGTCGATAGCGTCTTCCCTGATGATGATCGAATCTTCCATTCTAGACCTTCCCGCAAACAGGGCAGTTGGGATCCCTTTCCCAGTCGTACCTCTCCAGCTTCCCTTCCATTCCATAATACATCAGATATGAAGCAACCTCACCGAATCCCAGCAGGTGTTTGAGGCCTTCTTGGCACTGGAGGCTGGATATTATCGCCATCGTGGTCGGTAGTGATGTGAAATGGCAGAGACCTGAACCGTCGCTCTTGGGCTTGTACTCGCTCTCCTCGCTAACAATGGGTCTGTTGCATCTGTAACACGCGGTCTCACCCGGTATGACAACGTGCACGCTTCCGTTGATGCCGTCATTGGACGCTCCACCGTCGATCAGAGGTTTCCTCCCCTTGACTGTCTGAGAGTTGATGAAGAGCCTCACCTGGAAGGTGTCCACGCAGCCGAAGATGATGTCGCACTTCTCAACCTCGCCGATGAACGAATCATAGCCCTCCCCGTCAGTTATGTCGTACGGATAGGTTGTGATATCAACGTCCGGATTCGCCTTCAGAAGATGATCCTTCAACGCGTCAACCTTTGCCATGCCCACCTGGTCGGCGTTGTATATCAACCGATTGAGATTGGCCTCTTCCAGCTTGTCGTAGTCCATCAGGACGAGTTCACCCACTCCCACGCGGGCCATTATCTCTGCGGTCAGTGCTCCCAGGCCTCCGATCCCGACGACCATTGCTCTCACGTCCTTCAGTTTGGAGAAATCTGCAAATTCGAACTGCATTAAGCGGGAGTACCTTTCGCTCATATCCACCCCTTCTCTTTCATGGACGTCAGAACGCTCTGGACCCAATATGAGACCTCTCTCTTCATGTACAACGCGATCCCGGAATACTCGTCCCACCAGTAGTGACTTTCCATGTGCATGTCACACAATCTTAGACCGAGAACGCTGTCGTCCAGTTTTCTATCGGTATACTTCATGAGCTCCGGAATCCGCACCGCAGGCGGGGTCGTCGGATACGCGTCCTTCAGGACCATCTCCATGTCGAACTCGAACCCCCAGACATTGACCTTGCCTTTCCATCGTGTGGCCTTCTCGTCCACCGGTGAGAGCTTGAACCACTCGCCGCCTTCCAGGAACCTCAAGTAATCGCTGAACTTCGCCAGGGCATAGGTCTCTTCTTTGACCCTCTCCTGCCAATTGTCGTCGCGCGGTGAAGCGACTGTTGCACATTGAAGAAAGTAGAACAAATCGTCCTCGGGTGGCATCTCGATCTCATCCAACGACAGAAGGGTCGATCACGTGGATGTTCGCACTCTTGTCGGCCACTTCCTTAACGGTTCCGCCCTCTATCGGAGAACCTCCGGGAAAAGTCGCAGTTACAATGCCAGGGTCCTTCTCCTGCTTCTTGGCTGCCATGACAAGGGCCTCCTGGAAAAGCATGCTCTCGGGCACCTTCAGCGACACTGTCGGGCGGTCCGCGTCACTGATGAATATAAACCTCAACGTGACTTGCGCCATATCAATCCCAAGTATCATAGATGACGCTGTCTATAAATCTATTGTGGTTCGGTTTCCGCAGGATGAGAAATGGACCCAACGGGACTCGAACCCGTGGCCTCTGCCTTGCGAAGGCAGCGATCTACCAGTCTGATCTATGGGCCCGCGGCTAGGTAGATTGTCAAAACAAACTAAATACATTCCGAATTGACTACTTCTCTTGAAGCTTCTTGAGGTTGATCTCGTACAGCTCCTTGGACAGCTTTCCTTCAGAGTACGCCTTCCTGAGCATGACCACCTTCGGATCCTCATCCTCTGGCGCCGGAGGCTCCTCTTCCAAGGCCTCCTCTTCTTGAAGGCGCTCTTCCTCTTCTTCCGTGACCTCTTCAGGTATCCCCTCTTCGAACATCTCCTCTATCTCGACCTCTTCCGTTTCCTTCGGTTTGAGTACCGCGCCAACGAGGAGCCCGACCATCATGGCCACGATCACGCCAATGATAACGAACATCCACGGCGTATAGTCAGGAATGACCATCTCAACCACCAATCTGCTTGCCCTGGAGTTGCCGGCGGAGTCAGTTGTCTCAACCACTATCAGGTTGGCACCCTCGCTCAGGCTCACTTCTTCTTCGAAGCTCCCATCGGATGCCACGGACACGAACTTGCCGTTGACGGTGACGATGTTCCCCGGTTCGGCCGTTCCATGTATCGTTATGGTGCTCTCCTCAGTCGTTGAAGGCAGTTCCTCCATCACTAGTCCGGGCGCCACAGTGTCCAGGGTTATGTTCCTGTAATCTGTCGCGATGTTCCCGGCCATGTCCACCGCCTCGATGATGTGAACGTTCAGGCCTTCCCTGAGCGGAAGAAGGATGGTGAAGGTGCCGTCCCCTTCAACGTACAACGGTTTCTCGTTCACGGTCACAGTAACCGTGGTCGGGTCATACAGGGTATCGTTCGCGATCAGGTCCTCGACCCTCCCAGTGAGGGTGGCGAACCCCGAGCTCGTAAGGGTTCCCTTATCGAACTTCAGGTCACTCAGTGTTGGCGCCATTGTATCGTAGATTATGACCTTCTGCATGCTGAAGGTGTTGGACCGCACGACCTCCTTTCCAACGGTTATTCCGAAGAAGTCCACGGCAACAACATCAATGACGTTCTCGCCAGCGACAAGATCGAGCTCGGTCTCGAAGTACCCGTTCTCATCGGCGATCACCGTCTTCTCTCGGATGACGACCGTCTTGTCCGGTTCGGTCCAGCCGCTCACAGTGGCCACTGGGCTTGAGGTCGCCTCGATCGCACTTCCGTCCAGGATCAGGTTGGGCGCGGTGCTGTCCACCATGAAGTCCATCTTGCCGTAGTTCTCGTTCCCGGCAATATCTGAGGCATACACCTCGAACCTGTGAACTCCTTCCTTCAGCTCCTCTGGCGGCGTGTATGTCACGGTACCCTCGTAATACCCGTACTTGCCCCCGCTGTCAGTGAACGCCAGGTTGATGTCCGCTACGCTGGTCACGTTCACTCCGTCGAAGTAAGCTCTCACGGTCTTGCCGTCCAACTCTCCTCTGTCCGCATCTCGTAAAGTGCACGATATGTCAGGCATCTTGTGATTGGTGGTCCTGTTTGTTTCGATGTCCAGTTCCTTCCCGATGGTCCTCAAGGCGAACTCGGTTACGTCGGGCTTGACCCTGTCGATCACAAGTTCTATCGCGACTAGTACGGTGAACGGGGAATTCGCAGGTCCCAGATAGAGCGCTCCCAGTAGCTCGCCGTCGGTCGTGTTCCCCGGCAGGTCCCACTTGAGGGTGATGTCGGATATCTCCAGCGGACCCCAGATGTCGCCTTCCGGCCTCAGTCCTTCCACTTCGAACCCTGCACCCTGCACAAGGGTAATATCGATGTTGAATGTGGCGTCATTGCCGGGAACGGTGAACCCGAGGACCTTGATGATGTATGGAACACCCACTTCCTCCTCATTGATGCCCGGGGTATCCGGATCGTCGAACACCGCGGGTTTGATCAACTTCACCTGTTCCTCCGCGTCAGAATCTGCGCCGTAGGCTATGAACTCGTCCACGGTCGCCTCTCCATCGGGTACGTTGTCCGGTCCCTTTCCGTCCAAGAAGACACCCAGGTCCAGGTCGGGACTGGGCTTTTCGGTCCACTCCTTCAGGCTGGTGATGTTCACGGCAAATATCAATGCAGTTTTCTGAACGTTGATTATCTTGGTGTAATCCCCGTCCGCCAGCATTTGGATGAAGCTGTCCCCTTCGATGTTGTCCTGTTTTATGTGAACGTTGATATCCCTGGTTGCCGGAGACGGACCAGCGGATTGACTTCCGATTCCATCCCAAGGTATGGTGGAGTGGATCTGGAGCTCCCTCTGCCCGACAAGCTGGTTAGTGACGATCTTGATCTCTTCCGGAACCACGGACAGCGAAGCGACCTTACCCCAGACGTTCTCCAGATGGAGAGTGCCGTTCAACCGAACCTGGTGCAGTGCTATCACGTTGAGCCCACCGGCTATTATGGGGGCCACTATCTCCTCGTTAACGCCAGTCGTCGTGAAGAAATTGGCGGTCTGTTCGCTTCCACCGTTGGGTCTGAACAGCTCATAGGGTCCGTATCGAACCGGAGATAGGACCTCCTTTGGATCCAGCGGACTCCTGGCTCCTCCAGGACCGTAGGCAAGGACATCTATATCCGTCCTGGGCATGTCCCAGTTCGCCCTTACGAGGAACTTGGACCCCAGCCCTGACTTGAACAAGCCTTGATTCGCAGCGTCGATGAAGTAGAACCTCCACTCGCCCGACTTGGCGCCGTTCCCGAATCCTCCGTTGACCCGGTTGGCGTACAGGTCGTCCTGCCCGGGCTCGATGCCTCCGAACTCGAAAGCAACTGAATCCGAAGGCACGTTGACCACTACTGGTATCGTCGAGACCTCGTAGTAAGTATAATTCAATATCACCGTGTCGAAGTTGTTCAGTGGATTGACGAACTCTATGACCCCATTGTCCGCGTGCAGTGTGTAATCGACTCCTTCGGTCTGCACGGCACCATTGACGTACACGGTCGCCGCCTTGACGTGATATCTCTCCGTCATCACGAACCGCGGTCCCCAGTTGTTGTCCACGACCGTCGTCTCGTTCTCGTATCCGCCCTCGGTCTGGACGTAAATTCCGCCCTGATATGTTCCGACCGATGTGTTCAGAGGCACATCCATGGCCGCGGTGAAAGTGTCTGTATCGCCAGC